>MGST01000172.1 GCA_001798605.1 Deltaproteobacteria bacterium RIFOXYA12_FULL_58_15
CACGGATCCCGCAAGTGCGACCGCCGAAACCGTCGACACGCTGGACGGTGAACCCACTGTGTCCGCTGGTCTCAATCCTGGAAATGAACCGGTCATCTTCTACCACGCCCGCTATTCAGTCTCAGGTTCGGGGTCGGCATCACCGATTTTTCGTGCAACCTACAGCGGGACCACTTGGGCCATCGACAACCTGAGCGCGAGTTTTGTTAGCCAAGCGGGTGTGCCAGGAACCACCGACTGGATCGCCTCCGAGATTCAAGAAATGAGTGACGGCTCGAACAATTATTCCACCGTTCAGTTTGCCTACGACAGCAGTGGCTTGCTGAGATTGGCCTTGGTTGCCTACGACGGTTCTTGGGAAGAGGTGGGCATTCACCATTACGCGATGGTGGTCGAAACCACTGCGGGAGTTTTCGAGGTCCTTGGAGTTTGGCCGTTCCCCTCCCTCTCTCATCGGTGGGTTCACAGTGCCACTCCCAACCGTCCGTTTGCCCATGTGACCGTGCTCGCCGACGACACCGGCATGCTGATTTGGCCCGATGCCGATCGTGAGGATCTGCTGTCGGCCCGGATGGCTCCGCATTGAGAATGCGGATGGAGCAGACCTCAGAATGACCATCCACTACAATCCGGAGATTGGGTCAAAAGGGATCAACGTCCATGTTCCTGGTGTCAGTCCGATCTGCCGCATCGATGTGGACGGACATCGACACGGGGACGCCGGACGCCGTCACAAACACTCTCTGCAGACGGAACGGTGCCCTGATCGCAACTTGCCCGACGGCGTGATCCAAAGAGATGACTTGGCCGGCTGCTCCGTGCAGGAAGTCTTCGATGCTTTCTGTCAAGCCGCCCAGATCCGTCACGACGGCACCTTTGACGCGCCGGATGTACCGCAAGGGGGTACATCGTGATCGACGTTGCGCAAATCAAGACGCTGGTTGAGGGTCATGGGCTGGTCCGGGACGTAGAGAAGATCGAGCGCGGGCATGTTCGCATCGAGACCGCGTTTCTCTATCCGGACGGTGCGTCGATCGATGTCTTCTTGGTGGAGGACGCGCCCCTCTTGCCTCCAGTACGCCTCAGCGACTTGGGTCAAACGACGTCCTGGCTTCTCGATGTCCAGGTGAAACCCTGGTTGTCAAAGAAACGACGCACGTTGCTCGAGGACGCCCTTCGTGTCTACGGAGTGGAGCAATGTGGCGGGGCATTGCAGCTCAAACTGCCGTCGACGGCCGAACTGGTGGAGGGCGTGGTACGCCTAGCCCAGGCGTGTCTTCGTGTGGCGGACCTGACATACACACGAAGAAGCTTACTGCAGAGCGCGTTCGCGGAGCAGCTGGAGGAGGTCATCGGCGATTGTGACTTCCCCTACGAGCAGAATTGCGAGCTCCGGGGCCGTTTTGACAAGCTCGTGCGAGTCGACTTCCTCGTGCATGGGGCACACCTTAACTCGGCGCTCTTGGCGCTTGCTTCGGGTAACCCTTCGCAGGCACATGTGCAGGCCAACGAGATTTTTCGACGCTGGTTCGATCTCGACATCCCCGAGCGGCAAGAGCAACGGGTCACGGTGTTCGACGACACGGTCGATGTGTATCGTGAGGATGACATACAGCGGTTGAAGAACCTCTCCGAGGTTGTGGCTCTCTCGGATCGCCAGAGTCTTGTTGATCTCCTGGCTGCCTGAACTTCAGCAGTGCCCTCGCTCACGCGCAACGCTGTGCTCTGCCCAACGCTGTGCTCTGCCCAACGCTGTGCTCTGCCCAACGCTGTGCTCTGCCCAACGTCTATCCGTCCGCTTCGCGGCGAACCAATTGACGCCGCGGTTCGCATGGACCGCGATCAATTCCGCGCGGTCGCGGGAAGACACGTTCAAAAGACACCTCCATTGTGGCTGGTACGGTTTTACGGGCCCTATTGTTTGTTCCCGTCGAGCGACCAAGCGATAACACAAGTCGCGCTGGTGCACGACGACGACACTGTCCATGTGAGAGTGCCAGTGAAACGGTCGCCCTCAGGGTCGTTGGTGATGTCATCCCGTTCGGTGAGCACACAGTTGTTTCCCGTTGCGGTCATGGTGGCGGAGCCCAGCAAACGGCCGTCGTCCTCTGCACAAGCGACAGAGAGCCCAGCCAACTCGTCGGTGAGCATAAAGCTGCCGTTGGACTGTTCTGCGAAACGCCAGTACGCGGTGAAACCAACGTACGTCGAGGCACAGGAGTCACTCAGCTTGCCAGTCTGAACGGCGTAGGTGCCATCATCAAGCAGCGGACCGCAAGCGGCCGTGGCTACGAAGGCGCACGTCAGCAATGCTCTCATCATGGCTTCTCCTTCGTATGGCCGGGTGGTGACCCGCCGTCTCAGGAGGATTGACGCATTCTTGCGGCATCATCTGACACGCGATCCTTTCTTAAAATAACGCGACGGTCAGTTGGCTCATCCCAGATCGTCAGGTGTGAAATTTGATCGGCACACAGTTGACCGTTGGAGTAGTCATCCACAGTTCGCCATCTTGTGGCGACGAAGCCGCCATGTAGAAACGACGTCGCCCACAATGCGGACAAGCACTCCAGGCCACGAGGGGATCCAAGCGCAAAAACGACCCCGTCTTTTCGTGGTATGCGAAGACCCCACCTGACAGCAGACGAACATCAGGCCTCGTTCTGATCTCGCGAGCAGCAAAGACCTCGGAATACCCATGAAGGACTTTGCACGTGTAGACATTCTCGTTCTCGAACTGCTCCACTTGATCGACTCGAACGATAGCGATGGCATTCTCGTTTTGGGAGAAGATGTCGGCTGCGTCGTGCAATACCTCTGTGAGGTGCTCATACCCCTCGTGCTCCCACTTTCGTAGCTCGGCATCGCCCACATCAAGGTGGGACGCCTTGTTGCGTCTCTCAACCAGTGTGATCAACGTTTTCTTGTGGCCTCGAAGCTCCGAGTCCAAGATGCTCTCCAGCTCACGAACAGCAATGTTGCCCCTCCTCCCCGCCCAACCACGCGTGGAAAAGGCCATTGTGATCCAAACACCAGCCGACGGTTCATTGCCACGAATGCCCTTCTCCGCAGCCGTCGTCAAAGCTTGACGCAGCTCCTGGTCGAAGGTGCCGTCTCGACGATCGATTCGGGCGGCCAAACGGACGAGAGAGACAATCTGGCAGAATTGCGCGACCACGGCGCACTGCCATTTCACGACTGCGGCCCGACCCTCCGATTGAGCTGCATTCATCACATAGCGGACACCGTAGGCCACCGGAAATGGCATGACACCAGCCAGCAACTCGAGAGGGCTGACAGTCGTGAGTGTCCCGGTTTGCATCATGGGATTGGGTCGGTTTGCTTTTCGCAACCGGCCAATCAGTGTAACCGGACTGTCGCTGGATGATCCAAAGATCCGCCAACCGTTTTCCCCGCGGACGCAAGTTCACTTCTTCGAGGCCGCTGAGCTCAATCAGGTAGGCTGTGGCATCGGGATTCTCGGAACGCACTCGGGGCATGGCATCGCCGAAGTCCCAAACAAAACCAGGCTCGGTGGGAAGCCCCGTGAGAACGTCGGTGCGTGCGGCGGCCGACGCTTCGCTGATCTTCAGAAAAGTCAACTGGATGTTGCCGAGTTGGATTCGGTCCCCGGATTGCAGACGTCTTTCGGTTCCTGCCTCAACCGGACTGCCGTTGACATTCGTGCCGTTAGATAAGGCCAGGTCAGGGGTGTGTGAGGTCGAGGACGGAGATCTTATCGAGATTGGCTCCGGCGTTGCTCTTCGTTGGCAATGGCTAGGCGAGCGCCTCCCGCCAACAGGCAGCGAGCAGCGCAACTAGGAGACGATAAACCCAGGCCACCTTGACAGTGATATCAATAATGGTACCATGAGCCATGCCTGGCGTCGAAGAGCTCCTGAGGTGCATACGTGAGAACCCCGGGAGCGTCCGATTTCGTGACCTGTGTAAGGTCTGCGATCATTTCTTTGGTCAGGCACGGCAGCGGGGGACGAGCCACCGCGTCTACAAGACGCTCTGGCAAGGAGACCCACGGGTGAACATACAGAGCCACAAGGGCAAGGCAAAGGCGTATCAGGTCAAGCAGGTACTCAAGGCGATTGACCGCTTGGAGGCGCTAGATGTTGAAAAATGATCGCTACACATACCGCGTCACCTGGTCCGAGGAGGATGAGGAGCATGTCGGCCTGTGCGCAGAGTTTCCGAGCCTGAGTTGGCTGGATGCAACTCCCGAGGCTGCGCTCAAGGGGATCCGCAAGGTCGTTGCGGGAGTCGTCGCGGACATGAAGAAGAACAAGGAGCCGTTGCCGGAGCCCCTTGCGTCGCGTCCCTACAGCGGTCGGTTCCTGGTTCGAGTACCGCCAGACACCCACCGCCGTCTTGCGACCCAAGCCGCGGAAGCGGGAGTAAGTCTCAATCGGCTGGTTAGCTCGAAGCTCGAGGGGTGAGTCGCGATACGTCATACGCAAGTCCCTCCTTGGGTGGCGGCGATTTCGACTTCGTGGGTGTGTTGCCTCACGCGGCCTCGGGCGTGTTGCATCCGGTGTGTTGCCTCGCGCGGCCCTCGCGCGGCCTTGCGTGGCTCCCACTTGTTCCGGCATAACTCTTCTCAAATGACCCATCGACTCGTCGTTGCCTTGGGGCTCACATTTGCCATCTCTTTGCTCTTTGTTCCGCGAGGGCGCGCCCAATCATCACGACCCAAGCTCGCCATCATGCCACTGCAGGCGGTTCGGGGAGTTGATCCGAGCGCTGTTGAGCTGCTGACAGAGGTTTTGACGGTGAAGGTCGCCAACCTCAAGAGACACGACGTCCTGAGTGTGTCGGAGGTGGAGGCTCTGCTCGGGTTCGAGCGCATGCGAGATGCCATGGGGTGCGACGAGTTGACATGCGCCATGGAGATTGGGGGGGCTCTGGGGAGCGAACAAATGCTCACCGGTAGCATCGGACGTCTCGGGAGTATGCTGAGTGTCACCATGACCCTCTACGACGTCCCCAACAGTCGCGTTCTCAAACGCACGCACGTGTCGGTCGAGAACGAAGAGGACAAATACGAAGGTGCCGTGGTCTTGGCCGTTGAGGATCTTTTTGGCAGCGCAAATGTCGCAAGAGACGGTCATCGCTCGGATGGAGCAGAGGGAGCTGAGGGAGCCGAGGGAGCTGGAGGAGCTGGGGGAGCTGGAGGTTTGCTGGCTCTTGGAGGGCTGAGTGGTGCCGACGGGTCCAACCGTGGGGTCGGTTCGGGTGAGGTCGATTCCGGAGATGAAAACAAAGAGGAGACGTCGGTCATCTTTGGTCTGGTCTCGAGGGATGCAGGTGGTTTTGGCATCGCTGCGACCGAGCCAGCCGATTTGGAACAGCGACGAGAGGAACAACGGTCGAAGAGACTCTGGGGACAGATAACGTTCTTCACGGGTTCCGCTTTGGTTGTGGCGGCGGGAGTGTCCGCGGCCATGTCATCGACCGCGGCCAGCGATTATCGAGAGAGCTGGAGTGGCGATGACTCCGATCGCAGCAAGTCATGGGCAGCAGTGATGTATGCGACGGGCGGCGCAGGGGCGCTCGCCATGGGCCTAGGGTTGTGGTGGTGGATGAGCGCCGAACCGCTGGAGGGAAATGCAGGGGTCACCGAGTCAGACGGCGAGGTGAAGTCTTCTGCAACGATTGCTCCTGTTGCGGACGGCTGGGGTCTCGTGTGGCAAGGGAGCTGGCCATGAAAAGGGAGCTGGCCGTGAGAAGAGAGCTGGTCATGCGAACAACCCAGGCTTCTCTTGTGGCGCTCGGGTTGTGCCTTGTCAGTGTCAGTGTCAGTGTCAGTGTCAGTGGCTGTGGCGTTTTCTTGCCTGGGGTTTGGTATGACGAGGAGCACGACCTCATGTGGGAGGAGCCTGGGTCTGGCACTGCCTTCTACCTCGACGAGGCCGAGAATTACTGCGCCGAGCTCGATCTCTTCGACCGCACCAATTGGCACGCACCCAATATTGACCAGCTGCGTACGATCATGAAGGGATGCGACAAACCTTGCGCCGTGAGCACGGATTGCCCCACATGGCCCGACTGCAGTGATGGCTGCTCGGATGGGTGCACGTTGTCACGCGGTCCAGACGATGGCTGCTATTGGTCGGAACCGTTGTCGGGATCCTGTGGAGACCTGTTCGAGGACTATTGGTCAATAACCGAGGCCCTCGGCTCAGATCCCAGCGGGACAGACCCCGATGTCTGGCTCGTCGATTTTCAACGGGGCGCTATCAAAACCAGCCTGGGTGAGGACGACCAACATTTCGTGCGGTGTGTTGCCGTCGGCCCAGGAAGCTGAACGCCACCGCCACCGCCGCCCGCCAAGCAACAGCTGCTGCAAGTCATAGTTCTGCACTCTCTCGGCCCGTAGAGGCCGCCCGGATAATTGTCCTGTGTATACGCCTCAACTGATTTTTATTATTGATAATTTATCATAAGCGGCTTATGTTAATCGACATGCACAAAGCTGTCCGACAATACTTCTCTGCCATGGGTCGCAAAGGCGGACGCAAGAGCCGACGCACGCTCACTGCAGACCAAGCGCGGCAGATGGTTCAGGTCAGGGAAGCACGACGAGCGTACGCTAGATTTTACGCCTCGTGTTTTTGGTCGTCTCGCCCTGATTTTCGCCCCACATTATATGACGTGCCATGGATAGCTCGGGAGCTCCGAAAACATGGCGGTCGCGAGGCGTGGGAAGTGGGAGCTCGGTTGTGCCCCTAACACCACTGCAGTCGGCCATTGTGGGCCTTTTGGCACAGAACCGCAGTCCCGACAGTTACCTCGCCGGTGGTGCCGCCTTGCACATTCAACCCCAGAGCAAACGATACAGCAACGACCTGGACTATTTTCATGACTCCGAACAGCGCGTGGCGCAGGCCTTCGCGCAAGACCGAGCGCTGCTCGAAAAAAACGGCTTCGCACTGCAGATTGATATCAGTCAGCCAGGGTATGTCAGAGTTGTCGTTCGCAAGGGCAAAGAGGCAACCAAGGTGGAGTGGGCGCACGACTCAGCTTGGCGTTTCTTGCCCACCCTGCAGTCGGCGACCGCAGGGTATGTGCTTCACCCCATTGATCTCGCCATCAACAAAGTGCTGGCGTTGGTTGGCCGTGACGAACCCCGCGACTATCTCGATGTCCTGCATACCCATGCGGCGATCTTGCCGCTCGGTGCTCAATGCTGGGCCGCCGCAGGAAAGGATCCGGGCTTCACCCCCGTCTCGTTGTTGGAAATGTTGCGTCGGCGTGGAAAGTACCAGCCAGAGGATTTTTCCCGCTTGCATTTGAGTCAACCCGTGGAGCCAACCCAATTGAAGAAGACGTGGCTCGACGCTTTGGCGGAAGCGACTGCATTTGTGCAGAGTCGCCCACCTGCAGAAATCGGCTGTTTGTACTACAGCGAAAGCGGCGACCGATTTGTGCAACCGACGGAAACCGACGAAAACATAGTGCCCCATTTTGGTCGCCCGGGTGGCGTCTTGCCCCGCATTGTCGGCCTCGCGCATCCATGATCCCAGGGAACTCCGGCGATGGATGGGTTTGGGCTGATTGGGTTGGGTTTGGCTGATTGGGTTGGGCTGATTGGGTTGGGTTGGTTTTGGGGGTCGCGCGCCCTGCCGGGGTTGGGTAGAGTGGCGCATTGCCCGGGGTCATGTCAACTCGACGGGCCCGGACGCGGCTCTGACGCACCAGTGGGTTTTCGGCCCGGACGACGGATGTGGCCATGCAGCTTTCGCAGATATACGCTTCCCCCCTGACTCTCCTCACCGACCTCTATGAGCTGACGATGGCGTACGGCTATTGGAAGGCTGGCATCAGCGAGCATGAGGCGGTGTTCCATTTGTTTTTCCGCAAGAACCCCTTCCGTGGCGGTTTCAGCATCGCCTGTGGTCAGGCCCATGTCCGCGACTACCTCGAGAGTTTTGGATTCACCGCTGATGACCTTGCGTATCTGGCGGGACTGCGTGGCAACGACGACGCGCCTCTCTTTGATCCGGAATTTCTCAAGTATCTCGGGCGAGCGAAATTCAGATGTGACGTCGACGCTCTGCCCGAGGGCACAGCGGTGTTCCCCCATGAACCGATCATCCGCGTGCGAGGGCCTCTGTGGCAGGCGCAGGTCGTTGAGACTGCGATGCTCAATATGGTCAATTTTCAGACCCTGATCGCCACCAAGTCGGCGAGAGTTTGTGCCGCCGCACAGGGTGAGGCGGTGTTGGAATTTGGTCTGCGCCGCGCTCAGGGGGTTGACGGTGCATTGTCGGCGAGTCGGGCCGCCTACATCGGCGGGTGTGGTGCCACCAGCAATGTGCTCGCTGGCAAGCTCTATGGCATTCCAGTGAAGGGCACCCATGCGCACAGTTGGGTGATGTGTTTCGACACTGAGAAAGAGTCATTTGAAGCCTACGCCAACGCCATGCCCAACAATTGCGTGTTCTTGGTTGACACCTATGACACCCTCGAAGGAGTGCGTCGCGCCGTGGATGTGGGCAAGGCGCTGCGTGCCCGTGGCCACGAAATGGTCGGTATTCGTCTCGATTCTGGGGATCTGGCACGCTTGAGCATTGAGGCACGTCGCATTCTCGATGATGCTGGCTTTCCCGGCGCAGTCATCGTTGCGAGCAATGACCTCGATGAGCACAGCATCACCGAATTGAAGAGGCAGGGAGCGACGATTGCGGTTTGGGGGGTCGGCACCAAGCTCACCACGGCTTATGATCAACCAGCCCTGGGCGGTGTCTACAAGCTCGCCGCAATTAGGGCTCCTGGCGGGCAATGGAAACACAAGATCAAGCTCTCTGAACAAGCCATCAAGGTCTCGGTTCCCGGAATCCAGCAGGTGCGACGGTTCACCCATAACGGTGTGCCCATCTGCGACATGATCTATGACGAGACGTTGGGCGTTGCAGACAGGCCGACTCTCGTCGACTGTGGCGATGCGAGCCAATGCATGTCAATCGATGCCACCACTGACTACCACGATCTTTTGGTGCCGATGTTGAGAGGGGGAACCCTCGTCGGACAGCAGGAGTCGGTGACACAAATCCGCGCACGGGCCCAGTCCCAACTGGCGGCGATGGACATCGACATACGTGATTTGCTCACGCCCAAGGCGTATTTCGTAGGTCTGGAGAAACAATTGCACGAGCTACGCGAGCGACTCGTTCGCGAGGCGAGGGGGCAGTCATGAAGCGGGAGCGCGTCCTTCTATTCAGTACTCGTTCGTATACGTACTTGCGCGATGCTGTGGCGAAGGCAGGTGACTTCAGGGTTGGCGAGATTGAGGTTCGGGAGTTCCCAGATGGTGAGCGATACCAACGCATCGTAACCTCCGTCACCGGCACCGACGCGGTGATCATTGGCGGCACGATCTCCGATCCGGACACCCTCGAGCTCTACGATGCCGCTTGTGCCATCGCCAAATATGGCGCGCGCAGCCTCACTTTGGTGGTTCCATATTTTGGTTACTCGACCATGGAACGGGCGACCCGCACCGGTGAGGTGGTGACTGCAAAAACTCGAGCCCGACTGTTGTCGTCGATTCCGCCAGCCGCTGCGGGAAATCGCGTCGTTCTCGTAGATGTTCACACCGAGGGTTTGGCCCACTATTTTGAAGGCGACGTACAGCCTTTTCATCTCTATGCGACCCCCGTGATCTTGGAGATCGTCGGGCGATTCGGCGGCGATGATTTCGTCATGGCCTGCACCGACGCAGGTCGGGCCAAATGGGTCGAGTCCCTCGCCAACAAATTGGGTGTGTCAGCATCATTTGTGTTCAAGCGTCGCCTGTCGGGCACGCATACCGAGGTCACTGCGGTTAGCGCTCAGGTTGAGGGGCGTAACGTTGTCATTTACGATGACATGATTCGAACGGGGGGCTCGTTGCTGCAGGCGGCGCAGGCCTATCGTGGTGCCGGAGCCAAGCGTATCGTCGCGGTTGCCACTCATGGTCTGTTTCCCGGAGATTCGGTCAAGCGGATCATCGACTCGGGATTGTTTGAGGTTGTGGAGGTCACCGATACGCACCCGCGTGCTGTTGAGCTTGGTCGAACAGGTGTCGTCGGAGTGACGTCCATCGCGTTGTTGTTGGCCCGCCATTTG
>MGST01000173.1 GCA_001798605.1 Deltaproteobacteria bacterium RIFOXYA12_FULL_58_15
GAGGTCGTAGACAGCATTGAGGATCGCATTCAGGTAGCTCGCACCCTTGCGTGGAGGCAGCTGTCGTTGTTGGCCTCCGTAGGTCATCAGGCCAACGGCATCCCCTTGGCGCAGCGCCACATAGGCGAGCAGCAGTACTGCATTGAGCGCATGATCGAGATGGGTGAGCTCGCCGTCCTTGGAGTGCATGCGCCTGCCACAGTCGAGCAAGAACATGATCTGTTGGTCGCGTTCTTCGCGGTATTCACGCGAGATGAGCTTCATCATCCGCGATGTGGCACGCCAATCGATCTGCCGGAAGGGATCCCCGACGCGGTACTCTCGCAGTTGATGAAACTCGGTGCCCTCACCGCGGCGGCGCTTTTTGCGAATGCCGAGCTCGCTGACACGATTCGATGTAGCCAGCAAGGCGTATCGAGCCACTGCACGGAAATTGGGGTAAACACGTACGGCTTGGGCGCTACCGCTCTTGGCGTGGCGCCACCAGAAACCTAGCAGCGAGGCCTGGCGATAATCGAGGAGACCAAACTGCAGCTCACCACGCTCCGTCGTGCGCAGCGCGTAGCCGACCTCAGCAAAGCCGTGGGCCGGAACCCTCACTTTCCGTGGCAGCTGCTCGATCTGTACCGAAGCGGGATGACTCTCTTGTACCAGGAGCGTTTTCGCGGAGCCCGAAGCGTTCATGACCCGCAGTTGTGCTTTGGTGCGCATCCCCAAGGCCAGACTGACGGCGAGATCACGCTCAATGGTGGTGCGCGGTTTACCCAGTGCCAGGAGCAAATCGCCCAACAACAACACTCCGACCACGACGCCAAAGGCCTGCCACACCGACGTAGCTGATTCGGGCCACACCGATGCCACCAGCCCGAGGGCGCTCCAAATCGCGAGCAGAAACAAACTTTGACGAGTCGGTGTCATATACGTGGTGCGTCAACGCTCCCGAGAATGCCCGTCAAGAGTTGGTCGGCCGTCTGCCCCTCGAGCTCGGTCTCAGGTGACAACATCACCCGATGCCGCAGCGCCGGTCGCGCAATGGCTTTGATGTCGTCGGGGGTGACGAAGTCCCGCCCCTCGAGCAATGCGTAGGCTCTCGATGCCCGTATCAAAGCGAGCCCACCGCGAGGCCCTGCCCCTTGGGCCAGGCCAGGCCACTTGCGGGTCGTGCGAACCAAGCGCACCGCATACTCGGCAACACGATGATCTACCCGCACCGCCGCGGTCGCTGCCTGTAGGGCCAAGATCGACTTCGCATCGGCCACCGTGTCGACGTTTTCCACCGTCAACGCAGCCCCCACTTTGCCGGTGGTAACTTGCTCGACCATCGCCACCTCTTCGACCTCTGCGGGGTAGTGGATGTGAATCTTGAGAAGGAATCGATCCAACTGGGCATCGGGCAGAGGATAAGTGCCCTCGTGCTCCAACGGGTTCTGAGTCGCCAGCGTCATAAACGGTGGCTCCAAGAGCATCGGTGTTCCTTCGAGGCTAACCTGTTGCTCCTGCATCACCTCCAGCATGGCCGCCTGGGTCTTCGCTGGGGCACGATTGATCTCATCGGCCAAGAGAAGATTGGTGAACACCGGGCCCCGGCGCGTCACAAACTGGCCGCCCTTGAGGTCGTACATCACGTGCCCCGTGATATCACTCGGCATCAGATCTGGGGTGAATTGAATGCGGTTCGAGTGCCCATTGAATGTTTTCGCCAGCGCCCGCACCAACAACGTCTTGCCCAACCCGGGAAGGCCCTCGATAATCACGTGGCCGCCAGCAAACAAGGTGATCAACACCTGCTCGATGACGTCTTTCTGCCCCACCACGGCGCGACCAATCTGTTCGCGAATGGCATGGGCAACGGCTACGTGGGTATCAATGGCCGCCGTAGTCGGCGTCACCATCGGCGGCGTTGTTGTCGGCGCGAGGGATGCAACCTCGAATGTCTCTGAAGAGATGTCGTCTGTCATGACGGTTTGCGTCCTCCTTCTCTATGCGTGAGCCAACCGCGACTGGGGCGGCGTGGCGACCTCTCTATCGTCTCAGTCACAACGCCCGTCGAATCATCTCAAGGCGCTGTACCCATTCTGTAAACTGCGACCGGCTCTCTGGAACTGCAGAGCTGAGCGCAACTCGGACTTGTTCAACGGAAAGACTGGCGATCTGCGCGAGACGCTCTGTTCTGTCGGGTTCATCGAGCCGTTGCCAGTCAGCGATGCGACGAGCAGCGCGCGCCCAGAGCGCGGATTGCACCACCTCGACCAGAACCCGTCGTTGTCCGTGACGCCAAAGAAAGCGGCCGCTGGCGTCGATATGCTCCATGACACTGCGCCGTGGCAAAATGGGCAGCTGGTGCAACGGCCCAAATCGCAGGACATGCCGCCACAACCAAAACGCCAATAACAGCACGAGTCCCAGAAGCAGCATGCCACCACGATCGATGAGCACGGTCAGCAGCGACGGAACATCATAACCGAAAATGATCCAGCTATCCCCTCGCCGGTTGTTCCAGGTGGCCAGACGCCACAGAAATTCGGCGTTGTCTTTCTCTCCGATCAACCGATTGGTCATGAAGCTCGCGCCCCGCAGGATTGTCAGCACACCCTTGCCAACTTCGAGCTGCAACAGCATGTAATGCTTGTCCCCGGGCATGCCCCAAATCGCACGGTCTTCGCTGTCGATGAGCTCCCATTCCTTCTCCTCGGCCCATCCCGTAACGGTCAGCGGTTTTTCGACATCAGGCATTCGCACTGGGGTCTCGATCGTCTTGATTTGCCCCATGATCCACTTAAGCTGCTCTCCCAATTCGCCCTGAAGTATGTGACGCCCGCCCTTCTTTGCAGATTCGTCGCATTTGCCGTTGTACGTTGAGTCGTCCCCGTCCTTGACACATGTTGATTCGTTTTCAAGGTCGGTGACACCTTCACCGGGCGAGGACCCGCCCAGGTCATTGGTAGCTCCCTCTTGTTCGTCGCCTTCTGTCAATGGAGCCACGTCTTCTTCTTCGTCGTCGTCAAAGATGTCATCATGATCTTCGTCGAGATCATCAGGTCGATCGACGGTAACCCCGAGGGGGTCGAGAAGCTCGTCCTTGCCAGCCCCCGCATTGTCCTCATGACCCATGCGGCCAATGACGACGAGGTGGCCACCGGCAACCACCCACTCCTGCAGCCTCGCAATACGCGCACGACTGAATGTCGAGCGCCACACTGGCACGAACAATGTGCCATCGACCGAAGGCAAACCGTCTTTGTCATGCAGATTGGCGACACTCTCGGTGGCAACGCCGAGACGGTCGAGTAACCGCTCCGCCGCCAAGTAGTCATTGGTCCGCGCTTCACCACTGAAGCCCACCCATGCATCGTACGGCACCTTTTCCCAATTGTTGACAAACCATGCCCACAACATGACCAAGACAAAAAGCACTCCAAGGAAGATGAGGGTGAGGCGGAAGGTACTCATGCCGGGTGCCCCAGGTGCGAGGTCCAACGTCGGCAGAGGTCATCAAAAGACGCGTTCGATGGCGAACGTTTAGCATAGGCGATGAGCTGCCAAGCGCGGGTGAGCAGTGCAAAATCCCCCGAGATGGGTGACCCAAGATTGACATCGACAATCCCAATGCATTCGCCCTCGGTTGCACTCGCCGGCACCTCCACCCGAAGCTTGTCCACGACGTGCGCTAGCGCTCCACGATACAGCAGGCTCATGGCCCGCTCAGAGTCCCCAGCAAGCCACGCTCGTCTCGCTTCCTCCAAGATGTCGTCGGGCAAGGACTCGGGGCGCAGGTCGAGTCCAAACAGGGTGCTCGGCTGCTCCTGTTTTCGCCGTCCGTCTGGACCCGTGCCATTGCCATTGTGCCGACGGACATACAGGGCAATGAGATAGACCAACAACACAAGGGCGATCCCGCCCACACCCCAAGCCAAAATCCTTGCGAAGAGCTCTCCTATCTTGCCGAGAAAACCGAGATCGGGAGGATCTCCCCACTCTTCGTCATCATCACCCTGTTCTATGAGCTGCCACCGCTCCCGCGTTTCTTTGGTGCCGAATTCCTCGGCAGAAAGCACTCCTTTGATCTCTGCCGCGAAATCGATTGACGCGGCGTCGATGGGAATCTCGGTGCGCTCAATGTTGTCGGTCGGCTGAATATTCTCCGCCCAAACAGTTCCTGGTGCTCCAATGAGTCCAATCATGAAGATCAAGGCAACGCCGGTGCTGGCGAGCACTCGCAGACGCCCAGCCATGCGTCTCAAGCCAAGCTCGATATCCCACCCTTCCAGCTGCACTCGTCGGTTGATGTACAAAGCAAACCCTGCGCCAACATAGAAGGGCTCGATGAGGCCCATCGCCAACAAATGAAAGCCATTGCGAACAAAGGGCACCCACCAAGCGCACCCGTCCCCAAGGGCTTCGGGGAAAACGAACGGCACCCAATTCGGGGTGTCCCCTAAGAACGTCGTGGCATCGACTTCGTCTGGGATTAAGAGGAATCCGAGGACAATGAGACCACGAAACAGAAACATCTCGAACACCAAGCACAAAGTCGTCAGGACAAAAGACATTCCCGAATGTGCCCCGGTGAGCACACTGACACGCCTGCCACGGGCCTCACCACTGAGATCTTCGAGTTGGGCCACCGGCATCAGATAGGATCGCCATGGCGAAAACCTACGGAACGTCAACGCGGCGAACAACCCACTGCCGAGGTACTGGCGTGGCCTGGTGATGATTCGCCACGGGGACAACACCTCACCGAAGAAACTGCGACTGACGATGGCAAGTGGGATTCGATCGAAGAGAGGTTTGAGCCACCACATCAACAGAAATGGAAGCAATGGAAAATCCGACAAAACCACATTGAGCAACACGGCGAGCGGCAAAACCACCGCCACCCACGATGAAAATACTGCGCGCCACCAATGGCGCACCATGGCAAAACCAAGGTCCAATGCCTCCCAGTGCTCGCGGGCGCGAATGCCCACGGAGATACGCTCAAGGTCCATGGTTGCGCCCCGGTGACACAAAATAGAAGCCAACCAACAGCCACAGAATGGCACCGACCCCATACTTTACGTTATGGGGCACCAACACGCTCGACGACCAAAAGGCCTCGAGCACCGCGGCCCCAACAAACAGGCCAAACGCGCCATACACCAACGGCACCGCGCGCTTGGCCCCGAGTCGTAGGGCATCGAGTCGGCGGTGGTGCCCGGGCGCGAGAATTGGCCATCCCAGGCGCAACCCTGCCGCGGCCGACAGAACGATGGCCTGCAGCTCGAGCGCTCCGTGGCCGATCACAAACGACGAGAAGGTGCGACCAAATCCAATGTGGTGCAGGTGCCCGGCCACCGCTCCCAGCACAACACCGTTATAAAGGATAAAGAAGAGGCTGCCGATTCCGGCAAACACTCCGCTGGCAAAGGTGCGGAAACCGATGGTGACATTGTTGCGGATGTAGAAGCCGAACATCGCCGCATCGGAGTCGTATCCCCGAGGGCGTAAATGGTGTGCCGACTCGGGGTCATACATTGCCTCCAACGAGGCCACCATGCTCGGATCCAAAACCGAGTAGACCAACTCCGGAAACCACTGAATGCTCAACGCCAAGGCCATTCCAGAGCCGTAGAACAACAACGCAGCCACCAGGACAAAGCGGACCTCGGCTCGGATCGCGATGGGCAGACCGCGCACACAGAAATCTGTGACCCGGGAAAAGCCACCCGTGGGAGTCTTGTAGAGATGTTGATGACCCCTGAGTGCCAGGCCGTTCAGCCGATCAATGAGATGGGCATCAAACAGTCGTTGACGAGCCAACGCCAAGTCGTGGCAAACTGACCGGTACAGCAAAGAGAAGTCTCTGCTCCCAGGTTTCTTGTCGATCTCAATCGCCTTGAGCCTGTCCTCAAAGGCTCGCCAGCGTTTTTCACCGCGCTCTGTGAACAACTCCTGGTTCACAATGCCTTCCCCCTACGACCAATCAACCATGCGGCGATACCATAGAGATAGGCAATTGGCTCGGAGATCTGAGTCGGCTCTGCATCGAGCAAAGGCGCTGCCAGCTCAGCAAGCTCCCGTGTCCGCGCGGGAGACAACTGCGGACCACGTTGGCCGAAGGCGATCACCGCCCGCTGTTCCGCCAGACGCAAACCCACAGGTGCCGGACGGGGTTCGGCATTTGCCACGACTTCTTTGGATCGTGCTTCGTCGCGATAGACGACCAGTGTCCCGGCTGCGAGATCGCCGAGTCGCTGGAACGATTTTGTAAAGAGCATACTGATGAGACCAAAGGCGTACACCGTCGGCAACAAATCCGCCGTGCGCAGAAGGTTCCGCAGCACCGACGAGACCCAACCGACCGGCGTTCCGTCAGCATGCACCACGTGTAAACCCAGGGCCTTCTTCCCGGGCGTCGAGCCATTGCTTAAAACCTCAAACAGGATGGGGTAGAGCTCTTCGAGGACAAACATCACCAACAAGAATGCCCCCAAGCCAAAGCCGCCAAACATGAACAACGGAATGGCAATGACGAACGCCGCGACCAATCGCACCAGCCAATCGAGTAGCCAAGCGACAAATCTCACGGGTGGCCCGGCAACCCTCAAATCAAGGTCCACCCCCTCAGGGGTTTCCACTTGATGAACGGTATCGAGCACGGGCTACCTCGCGTTCATCCCAACGCGCTAATGATGCCGTAGGCGACAACACCGAGGATGGCGACAATATACAAGCCAATCACCACCAACATCATGATGCCGACCGTGCGCCAGAAATTCTTCTGACAAAGCAGAGCGTCCTCAACCGCAGAGGTTCCTCCTCCCAAGGCCGCTCTGGCAATGGCGTTGCCATACTTGTGCAACTGCAAGGACGGCACAATATAGAGCGCGCCGATGACGAGATACAGAATACCCATCAGTGCCCCCATGCCGCCACCGAGCTCACTGCTCACCGCGCCAACAATCATCATGACGATTCCGGCGAGCCCAGCAAGACCAGTGCCAACAAGACCAAGAATAGACAGAAAACGAATCCAAGGCTTAGTGTCCTTGAGCGCCTGCAACATGACGGGCGTGTACAGCTCTTCCGTTGTGGCAGTCCGCACCGACAGATCGGCAACGGGAGATTCGTAGGGATTGCGGGTGTCCACCATGTCGACTCCTATGGATCACACATAAGGCCAGTGATGGACGGGATCAAGCCAACCGACCGACGCCAACCGGCTCGCCAATATGATCTCGATCACATCAGGAGCTCGGCGAGAAATCCGCGCCCAGAATGGTCTTCAATCCGAAAGCGGAAACCGTCGCGATTCGTACCGGTAGCCGGCACCATGAACTGTCTCAATGGGAGTTTCTCCGGCAATGTGCAGTTTGCTGCGCAGCTTTGCCACCAACATGTCGACCCGACGTGTGATGATCTTGTTGGGATCGGCGATCCCCCACAGTTCCTGGAGAATCTGTGAGCGACTGACAATCTGCCCATCTTGCCCCGCCAACAACATAACCAACTCAAGCTCGCGATCCGAAAGACTGATGACTCTGTCACCCAACTTGGCGTCCAGCATTGGAGGACGCACCCACCACCGGCCAAAACGAAAACCCGTGGCACTGCGCCGCGTGGGTGCACTGCGACGCAGAAGAGCCAGAACTCGGGCGCGCAGCTCGGACATGCGGAATGGCTTTGCGACATAATCATCTGCACCGCGGCGAAAACCCTCAAGGAGATCTACCTCCCCACTCTTCGCGGTCAACATGAGAATTGGCTGCGCGGGTTCGCGCTTGCGTATCTCGTCACATACGTTGAGACCGGAGACGCCAGGGAGCATCAAATCCAAAACCACGAGATCAAAGACTCCACCAGCATACTGACGGAGGGCCTCCTCTCCACTCGCGGCACCCGTCACCTGGTGGCCGTCATGGGAGAGAATGTTCACGACCGCCGCACGAATGCTGTCGTCATCCTCAACCACGAGAATTCGTCGATGCCGATCCACGAACGCGATTCCTCCCGCGCTTTGGGCGCGAAACGACTCTATCACTTCGGAGAACGTTTGTTGAAGGATCGCCGTTCGGGTTTCTACACCCTGGGTGAGGTCACCGATCGTCACGCATGTGGTCCCACCCTGAGGCGAGGAGTTCTCTTGCCTCGCCAGTGGTGCCGATAAGAATGCGATCGAGACTCTCGGTGACGCGGCCCACCTCAAACAGATCGGGCTCTTTCGACAGTTCCTCTGAGCCTGTCACCAACAGCACGTAGTCCTCACCTCCCGACAGTGCGAAGTCGAGAGCGTCGAGTCCATTGTTGTCACAGTAGGCAACAAGCTCCGGCGACAAGGGCAAGCGGGACGACACGACGGTGCAACCAACGTGGCTCTGGCCACAAATATGACCGAGGTCTGAAGTCAAACCGTCACTGACATCGAGCATGGCTCTGGCCTGCCCAGATTGGGCCAGCCACCGTCCTCGGGACAAGTGTGGCTCAGGTTCGAGATGTCGCCGGACCAAGCTCTCGACACCCTCGGTCCCACCGTTGAGAATCGCGTGCAGACCAGCACCCGAATCACCGAGGCAACCGGTGACATAGATGCGGTCACCCGCTTTGGCTGTATGGCGGTAAAGGATCTGCGAAGACGGCACCTCTCCGGTGACCGCAATATTGATGACCAGGTCCGTTTTCGACGCGGTGGTATCGCCGCCGAGGATGTTGACTGCGAAGCGACGAGCCAACTGTTTCATTCCGAGGTAGAGCTCGTCGAGATAAGCCACGGTCAGGTCGGTTGGTACAGCGATGGAAACATACGCATCCAGAGCCGTTCCACCCATCGCAGCGATATCTGAGAGATTGACCGCCAGAGCCTTGGCACCCAATTGCCGTGGTGTGATCGCGTCGCGGAGAAAATGAACGCGCTCGATCAACATGTCGGTAGTGACCAAACGCAGTGTGTCTCCTGCGCCACGGGTCACAGAACAGTCGTCGCCAATACCTTTCACCACGTGAAGTGCATTGACAACACAATTATCCGTTAACCGCTCGATGAGACCGAACTCACCCACGTCAGAGAGCTTCACGATAGGCGCTCAGGAGCGCCCGCGTTTATGGCCGCGTGCGAGCGCCAAGGCACATGCCAGCAAAATCACCCAATGGGAGCTCGGAGTGGCATTACAGCCGTCGTCATCTTTCCCATTGATAATTTCTTCGGCCAAGCAGCGCCCGTAAGAATTGCACACCAAACCGCTCGAACATACCCCGCAAGATCCACCGCAGCCGTCGCCACCGCATTGGCGAGAGTCACAGAATCTTTGGCACTCTTCCTCACAGACGTGGCTCGCACACTCATACCCAGTCGGACAACCACCACAGTCGCAACCCGACAGCTCTCCACACTGCACCCCAGCACAGAGCTCGTTACACACATCCATCGGCACACAACCTGCGTCGAGAGGACATGCGTCCACAGGCATGCATGAACCCCAGCACATGGCAGGCTGACCCACGTACAGCTTCACACAGATACCGGGACGTCCGCCGCGAGCGGCGCACATCGTTCCCTCGGCAGCACAAGGCAGGGGATTGGCTTCTAAACACAACGCCACATGGAGGTCGCTTAGGTCCTCGAGAGTTTGGCAGTACGAGCCATATTCTCCAGCCAAACACGGCTCGGGTTCGCAAACCTTGGCACACTCAGAGCGCCCGTCGCCATAGCTCATGCAAATCTCACCGTTGGCACAACTACTGGTAGAACAACCGTTCATGGGGGCGTCGCCGGTGATGCAGGCACCCCCTGATCCCGCTGCCACCGGTTGGCACTGGCCGGACACACATTCGTCACCACGCCCGCAACTGCCGCAATGACAGGCACCATCCATGCCACAAGCACTCGCAGAGCAGGCGCCACTGCACGCCCCGCGATACAGGTCGACGACCGTTAGGATCCAATCCTCATTGGCTACCGTAGAAGTGTATACAGACTTGCCCACAAAGCCCTCTTCACCCGACGACAACACACCCACCACACGCATGCCGTCGCCAAAATCAAAGAGCAATGGGCCGCCCGAGTCGCCATTGGCTACACCGGTATCACCCTCGCCGTC
>MGST01000174.1 GCA_001798605.1 Deltaproteobacteria bacterium RIFOXYA12_FULL_58_15
ATATTTGAGTCACGGGTTTGATGCCCGTTGCTTTCTTCTTTTTGGCGGTCGCCTTTTTGGTCGCTGTTTGCTTGACGGTCGTCTCCTGGGGCGCCTTTGCTAACGTCTTCTTCGTCTTCTTTTGGGTGGTCGCCTTTTTGGCCGTCTTCTTGGTTGCCTTTTTTGTTGTCTTTTTTGTCGCCATGCGAGAACTTTTATCCTTTTCCGCCTACCGAAACAAGCGTGGATCGGAAGCAAGTCGTGATATGCTGCCTCGCGATGCACGAGAACACACAACTCACAACCCTGCTCCTGTGTATCTTTGCTGCGCTCGGTGTTTCGTGTAGTTCTTCAAACTGGCTCGAGGGCACGATCAGCAAGGAGCTCTCTCTCGAGTTTGATCGCGTGGAAGCGGCATTTTTTGGCTGCACGCTGCGAATTGAATACAAGACCGAAAGGCAGTTTGGGACTACCGTTCCATGTGGCCTGTCTATCGACTCCGAAACGGTCGAGGTCGGAGAGCTCCTCGACGGCCAAGAGTTCATCGACGCCGTCGATGTGTACCGTGCGGCTCCCTATGGGGGTTCCCTGCCCGAGGTGAAGAGCGGTTGGATCCTTATTGACGAGTTCCAGCTCGATTCCGGCAAACCAATCCAGGGCGAGTTCAGAGCTCGGCTAGAAAAAGGCAATTTCGACGACGAGTACGACTTGAGTGGTGGATTCGGTGAAGACTTGAGAGAGCCCGACCCGGGCCTCAAATGCGACTGAAACCAAATGTTGTCGCCCAAACTTCCGCAGCAGCAATGCGGTGGATTGTTCCTGCCGGTGGGAAGCTCAGGTCGGACGATTGGGATCGCAGCGGGCGCTTAGGCTCCTCGTTGGTATGGTGGATGGTGAAATTTCGAGCGGCTTGACCCAACGTCTCGACCAATTGTATGAATACGATCCTGGGTGTGAGTGCCTAAATCTGGGAATTAGGTGAACTATGGGCAACATTGAGAACTCCAACAAGGTCACGATCGACGGTTTTGAAATCGAGTATGAAACCGATCCCAATGCGCACAACCGGGTGGAGCCAGAGGATCGTGGTCCGGGCATGGACGAGCCCACCCATTACACATATGCCCGACCCGAAGACAAGCCCGCGGAACGCGACGTGCGCGTTTGTGATGCGGTCAAGGCTGGTGATCAGTCGCTGGTTCGCAAATGGGTCAACGAGGGCTGTAACGTGCATCAGCGTGCTGAACAGGATTGGACACCACTCAACTTTGCCAGTGGCAAAGGTGATCTCGATATGGTGAAGCTTCTCGTTGAGGAGCTTGGCGCTGACGTTACTGCCACGGGGCGCGACCGCAGACGTCCATCGGCAATTGCACGAGCGGCGAACCGCAGGGAAGTCGTCGCCTATCTAACTCAGATCGAGAAGGATCTTGGCGTCTGGGAGAACCCGTTAGAGCGACGACCTTATTGCAAGGCGTACTACCTTCGCGACCTGCGCAAGTTTTCCGATTGGTCGGAAAAGCGTGAGAACTGGAAGATTAACAAGTATTGGTCCGACGAGATCAAATCTGATTTCGAAAAGAATCTGAACGATGACGACGTGGTTTTTGTCCACGACGATTTGAGTGTCACCAAGTCGATGTGGCGCAAAGAACACGTTATCTACGATAGTCTCACGCCAGATTGGGAAGCGTTCTGCAAGAGAGAGCTGAAGTTTTCGATTCCTGAGGATCTGCTTTGACGACAATTCGCGCGCCGCTTGAATCACAAAGCCAAGGGTGCCCAAAGTGAGGCGAACATGAACGAACTGGTGCAGCGTTTGACCAAGGAGCAGGAGGTAGAGGCAAGCTTGAGGCCGGAACCTCGGCTCGATCTTTTCAAGGCCGCCATTGACCGCAACTATGTACATATTCGATTCACCCAAACCAAAGGCGGCACGGAGCTCGGCGTTCGCATGGATACGTCCGCCTGCGATTTGACCGCAGGGGATTTCGACAAGGGCACAGGCAAGGTGAAGATCGTCGGCGGTCTCATTCTGAACTACGTGCGCGTGCGCTGCCATGCGGAGATCGACCTGAAGACGCTCAAAGGCAGGGGGCGATTGGAGATCATCGAAGAAGTCACCCCAGCGCAGCTCGCCAAGGAACGGGCCGAAAGGGCCAACGGAGCGTAGTACGGCGAACTGAGCTTAATCCGATTTGATAGGCAGGTTTGTTATGCCGCCAAATCTATCCCGACGGACGTTGCCCTGCTCAAGACCATCCGCCCGCAGTGGGCGATGCTGGCCGGGCTGTCCCAAATCCTGCTGGCGGCGCACCCGACTTCATGGATGGCGCTCAATACTAGCCAATCGTCTTGGTTCGTGATTGACTCGTGATGTCTGTCGAACAGGGATGTTTGATGCAGTTAGCATTTTCCGTGTCGCATCGGAACAGGCCGATTTGTCTGTCAATGCCGAGGGAAGCACTGTCGGCAGGCGCCTCAACGCCAATGGTGGTGCGTGGGACGCCTGCCCTGATCGGGTGCAGTCCTCGTACGACCGAGTCTGGTCTCTCGGAAAGTAACGGCCGACGCGAAGGTTATGTTGTGACAGATCAATCCTTGGGAGCCCAGCTCATCCCGCTCAAGATACGTCCGGGGCTCACGTTGAAGCGTCCCTTATGTCGGTCGCCAGAATGAAAGCGCTAGCTTTGGCACTTGCCCTTTCTTTGAACGGGAGTACACCTGGGGAGATCTTGATTATGGGTGATGCGGGCATCACTCTTTCGACAGTGCCCAAACTGCGATTGAGTGTTGGCGTTGAATGGCTGCCGTTTCGGGATGACTCATGGGGCGGGCTCAATGAGATTGGGTTTGGATCGAACTTGTTCCTAACTGCGGCATCTGAGGGCAATGCCGCCTGGCAGTTTTGTGTGGGTTATGGCAGGCCCAATAACGGCTTGTGGGGCAATTTCGAGGCCGGGTATGCCGTTGTCGTGGGGTGGACGGCAGGAGAAATTGAGGTGTTCCCGTACGCCCCGACAGCTTCCCTTCGCCTGGGCTTTGGCCCAATTGCGCTGCGCGTCTTGGGTTTCATCGTTGGTGGAAACCGCGGAGTGTTCCATCTCGATCACTACGCGTTAACCTTGGAAGGGATGTGGGGTATTTGATCTACAGAGTTGCAATTCTGCTTTGGTTCGTGACTTGGGTTTCCTTGGGTGCGCCAAGTTTGGGTTGGTGTGGGACCCCAGAGCTGTCGGTTCCGTCGCTCACCCTGGATGAGACGCCTCCGCAATACCTGTCTTCATCGCCTACCAGTGATCAGGTTCATTTGCAGCTTGATGCGCCGATACGTTCACGCCCAAACCCCCACGAACGCCATTGGTTGGCCCAAACACAACAGCAAGAATCTCTTCTTCTGGCGAATCTGGATGTCGACGAGGGTTGGTTGGTTGCAACTGGAAGGGCAGTGGGTTTTATTAGCGGAGCGTGGGCGGCCGCGCTCACACATGAGTTCGGCCACGGACTGGTTGCATGGGGTCATGGCTATCAGTTCATCTGGCCCACACGAGAAGAGCGATCTGAGCTTTTCCTACCGATGTGGACAACGAAACCACATGACATGCCTGCCTCAGATCGTCGAAATATAGGCATGGCAGGTTTTTTGATGTCAGCTGCAGTTTCCGAGACGATGATGGCCTTTGATTTCTTCCCCAAAAGTGATGCGTTTGTGGGCGGATTCATTTTCTATGATCTCCTCAATGCCATGGTGTACGTGTTCCGTGACATCTATGAGATGTCAAGAAGTTCAAAAACGAATGTTGGGATCGGCGACATTCGTGATATGGATAGAGGAGGAATCCCTCGCGAGGCTGTGTACATTTTCCTCCTCGCGAGATCCGCATTGGTGCTTGGTCGAATACTCGAAGACCGAGATTTTCTTACATTATCCTATTGGTTCAATTCTGCTAAACCCTACTGAGTACCTTGGCGTCGTGATTCGTGATTCTGGCACAGCGGCAATTGTGCCGAACCCAACATCGTTCTCGGCTGGCACAACTGCTCAGTGACCCTACAAATTCTGGTCGAGGTATGCATTGTCACAGATGTAGTAGCTCGCTCACATGGCGACGAGGCCGGCAAGAACAACAATCGCAATAGTTAAACACAATTGTGTCGCCCTGAGTCGAATCCCAACACTCTACCTGGACCAGTTTGAGTGGGTAACCACAACAAAGGGCGCAACGACGGCGGTTCAGGAATATTTGGGACAGCCAGTTTTTCGGCGACAAGAGCTGTGATAGACAAGTTTTTCTGTTTGCTGTTGAAGATGAGATCGATTCCTTTCATATCTTGGCCAGTGGTGTTTGCCTTGTGGACCCCCTTGGCATTTCCTGCGATTGCCTGGGCAGGTGGTTTCTCCATTGCTGGGCAAGGTGCCAGGGCAATGGCCAAGAGTGCGGTGATCGCGGATTCGGGTCAGCCATCCAGTGTGGTGTACAACCCAGCCGGCATTGCGGCAGTCGAAGGGCTTCATCTCAGTGCAGGATTGTCACTCATTTCGCCGAAGCTCGCCTTTGATGGTGACGACGAGAGTGCGGAAGCGTCGTCTTCTAATTCCTATATTCCGTATGGCGCTCTCACCTACGCCATTGCCGATGGGTACACGGTGGGGTTGGGATTTAGCATACCCTTTGGCTTCAACCTGGACTGGCCCAAGGATTCCCCGGGGCGTTTTGAGATTCGTGAGCAAGCTTTGCAGTCCTTTGCCATTTCCCCAGCAGTGGCGCTCGATGCATCGGCCTATGTGACGGGCCTCTCTTTTGGCGTAGCCCTCGATCTCGTTGCGGCGACGTTCTTTTTTGACCGCGACATCCGTTTGGGCAATGCCGAGGGGCAAATCCGTTTTGGTGGCGATGCGTTTGGCGCCGGTGGGCGAATCGGTGTGTTGTATCTTCCTGAGGCAGTTGCTGGCTTGTCTCTTGGGTTAGCTTGGCGAAGCCCCATGAGCCTCGGGTTTCGCGGTACAGCCGACTTCGATGTGAAAGAGGATGAGCCTCGATCGGCGTTACCGGCAGACAGCAAGGCCTACGCGCGGATGGATTTGCCACAGTCGTTGTTGTTTGGCCTAGCGTTTGCGCCGTTCGACTCGTTCAACTTGGCGTTGGACTTCAACTGGTTTGGCTGGTCGAGTTTTGAGGAGCTTGCCCTTGAGCTAGACAACGGATCGGTTCTGGAGAGCAGCAAGGATTGGAACAATTCAATGGCCGTGCGATTTGGGATGGAGCTCGACCTCGGCATCGTTGGATTGCAGGCTGGATATGCTTGGGATCAATCGCCGATCCCCGATGGGCGTGTCGGTTTTTCCTCACCCACTGGAGACCAGAACATCGTCTCGGGTGGTGTGGAGTTGGACTTTGGGGGATTTACCTTGGCTGGAGCGGGTGCCTACATTTTTCCCACAAGCCGAGCGAATGGTGGAGAGCTTTCAGGAACTTTCGATACCTCAGCGTGGTTGGTGAACGTCACCGTGGGTGTGGCGTTCGATACCGCAGATGTAGTCGAAAAGCCGGGCAGTGTTGAGCAACCCGACACGTGAGCATCCCAATTGCGGCTTCCAAAAGCATTGCCGAAACCTTTGAACCCAATCATTGGGTTGCGATTATGGCGGCGGGAGCAGATGGGTCGCCAAAAAGGAAACAGCGTCAGTTTGTAACTGTCTAGCCGCATACATAAGGTCAGGAGCAGCAAAATAGTTGCCAGTGTGTTGGAAAGTATTGCCAGGAAAACGAGGAGAACTCGAGTCATCGGGTGGGGTTGTGCGGTACAGAAGCCAACCGCTGTTGCCGGAAACAGCCAAGGGAGTAGGGTTAGGAAAGTACCCGTTCTCGCCCTCGTCTCCAGCGGAAGACGCAATTTCTGATTCTGCGAAACCAATCACCTCGGCCAGTTTGTCGGTTACTGGATTGGCAACCACCGAGTCATTCTCTATTTCTTGGATGAGCACGTGTTGGGTGCGGGAGTTCACCTGCTTTGCCAAAAATGCGCCGAAGTTCGCTGGGTCGAACCCGTCGAAGAACCATTGGGCAATCGATCTGATGTATTGCACAAATGGGTCATCGAGCCATTCATCTTCGTAACATAGCGCGTCCATCGTCAAATCATTGCTGCTCCAGCGTTTGCCATCGATTACACCCATGGCGATGAGGACATTTGCAGCCACGCAGCGAAACCGACCCGGTGGTCCATCCAGAATGAAATCGGTCACACCAGCGTAACCGGCTCGCAATACTGTCGCCCTGACCTCTGGCACTGTGGACGCGAAGGTCGCTCCAATCGTTGCTCCAATTGAATGCCCGAAGTACCCGAGAGCCTCAGTGTCGACGCGGATAGGACCGCACCCCGCATCGCTCCAGGTTCCCCGATTTGGATCACAACCCTGGAGGACGTCGACAAGTCGATGTAGATCGAGCACCGTTTGCCGAAGGTTGTCGCGGCTTGCAGCAAAATCACCGCCGATGATGTCGTGGAAACAATTGAAACCAGAATCTTTGTAATCGGCATTGACGCAATCATCCGCGCCGGATGTTTTCACCGCCCGATGCCCGTGGTTTACCCAATCGATGGCAATGGTGAGAATGCCGTTTTGCGCAAAAAGAGGTCCTAGCTGGGAAATCAACCCTTCTTTGGTGCCCCACGTGCCCACTCCGATGATCACGACAGGAAACCCGCGGGAAGGGACGGGGTCGGCATGCGGAACGAAAGCAACGAACTCGAGAAGGGTGTCTCGCTGCAATTCGGGGGAGAGGGGCGGGATCCATTCGCCAGGCACTGGCTCATCGAGACCGCCAGGATTGTCAACGTCCGTTTGGAAGTTTGGGGCCCAAAATTGTCCCTCAACAATGGCGGATACGGATTGGCACCCCTGCGCACCGGATAGGCTGTATTGTGGATAGGAGCAGATCGATTTATCCCCGGCAAGGGTGTCGATGTCGAAGACATCGTTGATCCATTGCCAAATAGGTTGTTGTTCAACTTCGTTCGCATCGAGAGCGTCGTTCCAGGTCGTAAGGGACAGTCCATCGATCAAGCCAGGGTCGGCGACAGTAGAATCATACCCCTCGAGAAAGGCCGCTGGACTTCCTGCAACCGCAGGATCGAAAACACTGCGGGTGGATTGGGTGGTGAACTCCCATGCTAAGAGCATCTGGTCGCGAGCGAGGTTGTGGGGGGGGGACTCGAGAAATTCGAGAAGTGGCTCGTAATCGTTCCACAGCTTCTCAAAGTCTTTCAGCTTTTCTATGTTGCCGGAGTCGAGGGGTGTCAGATTCCTAACTACGCGGTTGCCGTCGAGCTTGACTGGGTTTTCGGCTTGCCGAATCAAGTACCAAGTTGGCGATGGCCCAAAGGATTCAGCACTGTCCGTTAGCACACCGTTGGTGATCACCACACCACAGGCGCGGTTGTCTCCCAATGGCTTAGTGGGGGTGACCACAATCCTGTGGTTGTGATGGTAGCCATAACAGTCGGCGGTTGGCTCGAACACCGTCTCGACACGCATCAGGCACGAATCAGAATCAGAGTGACATGGCGTCAACGTTTGGTATGGTAAATCCGGTGTGGGCGTGTCGTCTCGACAGAAAAAGTGCACCCGGCCCGCAAGGCTTTCCTCATCCACCTCATGGGAGACCATCGCCATGAGCTCGGGCTCGTAGGAGCCGAATCCATCGAGAAGATTCAAGGATTCTCTGATATCTTTGAGCATCGGTGTTTCCATGCAACTCACCGGCAAGTTGACGAATTCGTCACGCTCATCCATGAGGAGGGACGTCCACCTGGGTACGACGCGATTGCTCGGGTCAAATTCAACAATGGGTACGCTGCGTTCATTGGGGTCCATCGACACATTGTGCGCGGAACAACCCAACGACAAGCCTGTTGTGGCCGCTGCCATAATGAGAGCACGCATTCTTGTTGCTATCATGAATTGCATCTTGGGCCTCAAACTTGCCACCATAGGGTTGGGTTTGCTGCGTTTAGAAACTGATGATCGCTGCAATGCCTGTCTCGACAATCGGAGGTTTGATGTCCGTCCCGTTTTCCAGTCCTGGTTGCGGCGGAATGGTAAAACCCAACCTCAGCTCCCCTCGCCTTCCAAGAAAAGCGGAGACAAATGCGCGAACCTTGAGCGTGTTGAAAAATTCGTCGCTATAGTCGAGTCTTGCCAGCCACGACCCATCACTGAGGTTGTCCACAGCCGTGAGAGTGAAGGTGGTGTCGCTGAGCCCACCGGGATTAGGCACCGCTAGAAATGCGGCCACGTACTGTTTGCCCATGTACAACGGCTTGAAGTCGCCTTGGGCAATGATCCAGGGGTAAAGATTCACACCGTTGTCGTATCCCAGGTCATTGAGAAAGAACTCGCTACCAACGTGGAGCGAATGGGACTGGCCGTATGGAATGGTCGTTCTCACACCAAAGGTGCTTTGGAAAAGCCAATCATCGGTGCGCTGAAATCCTCGAGGGAATTGCGGATTGTCAGGGTCATAATCGACCGCACCTCGCCAAAACGTTTGCTTCACGTTTGTGGAGGCCGCTGCCTCAAACCAAACGTCCAGTCCAAACAAGTCGGAGCTGACGTCGAAACCGATCCGCGTGGGAAGATGGCGTTGCACAAATGAACTGAGGGTGACCTCCGTTGAGCCCAAGACGATTTCTCCCCGCAGACCCAAGCCAACATCAGCCGCCGAAGCCACATCCTGGAAGCTGACCACGCCATAGAGGTTCCAGCCAAGGGACTCGAAGGGAACATGCAACTTGACCAACGGTACGCCAACACGTTCATCAACGATAGCCAAGGGGTCACGACTCTCATGATTGACGAAGTCCGTGGGATTCCAGAACACCCCTGAGCCCCACTTGATCGGCTGTTGTCCCACGGTAAAAAACACTCTGCGGGCAATGCTAAACTTCAACCACATCTGGTCGAGCACAGCGCTGACGCTTTCGTCGGTTTCTATGGTTGTGGCACTTGAATTCACCGTCGGCACATAAACAACACGTCCCTGTATGAAAGCCCGAACATCGTCAAGGGGCCGGGCATCGAGGTAGGCATCTAGGAAGTTTCTGTTGGCCAGAGCAAACTCCTCCGATTCGGTTCTTCCATTGATTTGGTAGGATGCGTTTGAGTAAAGTCTTCCACCAATGGACAAGACGTCATCGGTTAGCGCCAACTTGATGGCATCACCAGAATCCTCGACCCCCAAGGAGTCAGAATCGGTCCCTGACTCGTCAAAGGGTCTAACGTTCGTTTCTTTTCCATCTGGACCTGTATTGTCAGCCTCGCCAAAGGGACGCCCGTCATCATCAGAGCTAGAGCTCGACGTTGTGGTCTCCTCTTGGGGCGGCCCCTCACCAAAAACGGCAGCATCGCGCAGATTGCCCCCTGATTGTTGCCTACCATCCGCAGGTGAGTGGCGGCTCCCCTCTTCGTCTGTATCATCCCGTTCTGCCAGAAGAGTCGCTTCTGGTGGTGGTGCCTGTGTGTCTTCGAATGGCCGCACCGAGAAGTCCTTATCCGGCTTGCGCAGCGTGGTCGCGATGACAACAAGCTCTTCGGCACCCAACTCGTAAATTGTATATCGATGTTTGCCTTCGGCGACTGTCATCGACAATAATGTGGCAAACCGATAACCTTGCCGTCCACCACCAATGGATCGCAGCTTGACGGCATTTCGTGAGCGGTACCTATCGTTTTCGACGATATCAATGATGACCCGTTTGCCACGTTGTTTTGCTCTGAACTCAAAAAGGACAGCAGTCGGCCCTTCGATCTCAATCGTCAGACCCGTCTCGGGAGAAATGTGCAGAGCCTGCGTCTTTTTCGACCAACGCACCTCTTTTGGGTTGCCAATTGGCGTGATGCTCTTTGTTGAGGTTTTGGATGTGCCGGCCTCACCCATTGATGGGATTAGGGACGCGGCAAGG
>MGST01000175.1 GCA_001798605.1 Deltaproteobacteria bacterium RIFOXYA12_FULL_58_15
AAGGAGCCGTCGCGGCAAGTCCCGAGTGGCGAATTCATCCTCTGAGAGGCAAAGTCCCCGTTGATTTGCCGCCGCCAACGCTTCCCACGAGAGAGGCTACCACTGCAAGAAAAACCAAAAACCTGCCTGTCCTTCCTGCCGGTCTCATCGTGTCGGCAACGTGCTTGACCTCACTCATGCCTCCTCCGTCAGGCTCGGCGCACCGATCAAGTGATAGCCGTTATCAACGCGAATGACCTCACCGGTGGTGGCCCTTCCCAGATCCGACAACAAGTACAAGGCCGCCCGCCCCACGTCTTCACCATCGATATTGCGCCGCAGAGGCGCCTGTTCTGCGACATGCTTGAGCATCGTTCGCAACCCGCGAATCGCCGCTGCCGACAATGTCTTGACCGGTCCCGGGCTGAGGGCGTTGACGCGAATGCCCCGGGGGCCGAGCTCTGCAGCCAGGTAACGTACTGTCGATTCGAGAGCCGCTTTCGCCACCCCCATGGTGCAGTATCCCGGCACCGCTCGGCGACTGCCCTCGTGGGACAACGTTAGAATGCTCGGTGCCGCGGCCCCATTGAGCAAGGGCTCCAAAGCACGGGTGATCGCAATGAGGCTGTACACTGAAGCATCGAGGCTCTGGCAGAACCCCGACCGCGAAACTTTGAGCAAACCGCCCTGCATCTCTTGGGCATCCGCAAATGCCACCGCATGAACGACAAAATCAATCGAGTCCCACTCGGCCTTGAGCGCTTGGACCAAGGCCTCTATTTGTTGATCGACTCCGAGATCGCAGGCAATGGCGCGACACCGGAGACTCTCGGCAATCGGCGCGACAAAACGGGCAAAACGGTCGCTCTGGTAGGTAATCACGAGCTCCGCCCCCTCGGCGCGCGCTGCTCTTGCAATGGCGCAAGCAAGGCTCCGCTCGTTGGCAACACCAAGGACGAGACCGCGCTTTTGTTGCAGAAGACCCATGTAGGCCCCTTTGACACAGGCACCGCTCGAGATCAAACCCATGCGTCAACCCCGAATCACCGTAGAACTCACCAACGTATTCGACGGCAATTTCGACTGGTTCTCGACGCGTTGAAGATGGCCCTCGGACTGCGCAATCCCGCGCTCTGTATGGTGGTCAACGGGAAGGCGACGATGTCGATGGTCGTGAAGCTCAGGCCGGAAAAACCGATCAACCAACTTTCTCTTCTATTGCTTCGACCCTGTGGGTGAGATGGGCAATTGCTTGACGTTGGACAACGTCGTCGTCGCGCAGGTGCGACATGAGATCGCGGATTTCGCCCACCTCTCCGCGCAAGCCTGTCGCAATTTCCTCGATCGCATCCACCTTTTGCGACAATACCTGAAACCAATTCTGTTGGCCGTCCACTTTGCGTTCGAGCTTGGCTAGGCGGTCTTCGAGCTTCTGCTGCCCTTGCTCGAGCTTCTGCTGCCCTTGCTCGAGCTTCTGCTGCCCTTGCTCAAGCTTCTGCTGCCCTTGCTCGAGCTTCTGCTGCCCTTGCTCGAGCTTCTGCTGCCCTTGCTCGAGCTTCTGCTGCCCTTGCTCGAGCCCTGTGAGCCGGTCAAGGATCTGCTGAAGAATCTCGGTTTCTGACATAGGAACCCATCGTAACATTCGGGATCACCCTCCACAACAATTGCATTGGGAAATCTGGGAAATCTTGGAGGCTCAGAAGGATTGCTGGGTGGAGCCCTGTGGCGACGCACAATTCTGTCAGTAAAAATTCTAGGCGACGATGGCGACGGGATCCTGTCCATGCATGACAGCGACTCGGTTGCGTCCGGTTTCCTTGGCAAGGTAGAGCGCTTTGTCCGCTGCCCCGAGAAGTTCTTGGGGCGTTGACGCAACGCATTCTCCATAGGATGCCACACCAAAAGATCCCGTAACGCGGTAGACGTCGTCGCTTCCACCAACATTCGCTTGCGACAGATGCAACCGTAACCGCTCAGACGCCGGCACCGCGTCAGACAGCCGGGTGCTCGGCAACAAGAGGCAGAACTCGTCGCCGCCGTAGCGGACAACCAAGTCGGTTTGCCGCAGATGACGAGTGAAGACCTCGGCAACCCGGCGCAGCACGGCGGTACCGAACAAGTGGTCGTGGGTGTCATTCACTTGCTTGAAGTTGTCGAGGTCGACCATCACGATGGACAGCCCGTGACCGTATCGCTGTGCCCGACCAAACTCGTCGACGATGCGTTGATTGAGAAACCGCTGGTTGTAGGCGCCGGTGACATCATCGGTGAGCGTGAGTTGCTCGAGCTTTTCAGCAAGCCGCTCCAGCTCCTGGGTCCGCTCCACAACTTTGGCCTCGAGCGCACGGTTCATACCCTCGATTTGTGCGTTTGCCTGTTGCAGGTACTCAACGAGCTGGCGATTCTCACGAACGATCTGACGTTTCTCGATTGCCTTGGCGATCTTGTGCAGCACCTCGTTGAGGTCTTCAAAAGGTTTGACGAGGAAGTCATAGACACCAGCTGCCATCGCCGCGAGGACGTTGTCCATGCTGGCGTACGCCGTCATGAGGATCACATCGAGATCGGGCTGAGTCTCCTTGACGCGGCGACACAGCTCGATGCCATCCATCCCTGGGAGCATGATGTCGGAGATGATCAGATCGAACGGTTGTTGCACCAACATCTGCAAACCCTGTTCAGCGTCTTCAACAACCTGGGCATAATATCCCTCGCTGGGCAACAGCGTCTCGAACACTCTGCGCACCACGCGATCATCCTCGATCACCAAAATGCGCGGGTTGGCTGAGCTCAATCTAACCTCCAAGCAGCTGCTCATGATAACCCAAGAATAGGCACCGTGACTACGAGACTGTGGACTGTGTGCAGAAATCATCAATAACCACGTGCCCGCCGAAGCCCCCACGCAAACCCACATTCATCTACCTCCGCGGCCGCCGCTGGCGAGGCATTGACTCCGTCAATACATGACCAACCTCTTTATTTATCGGGCAGAATAGGCTAGGGATCCGCCCGGAAACAATGCGTTGAACGCCGCGCTCGTGTCCGATGGCCACCTGCTGCGACGGGATAAAAAAATCACACGTTTGGAGGATCCCATGTCCCGCACTTTCACCCGTCCAAAGATTGCTCTCATCGGTGCCGGCCAAATCGGTGGCAATCTCGCCCTGCTCGCCGGTCAAAAACAACTCGGCGACGTCGTTCTCTTCGACATCGTTGAAGGCATGGCCAAGGGCAAGGCCCTAGACATCGCCCAGATGACTCCGATCCAAGATTTTGACATCAAGGTCTCCGGCACCTCCAATTGGAACGACTGCGCTGGTGCCGACGTCGTCATTGTCACGGCAGGTCTCCCCCGCAAGCCCGGCATGAGCCGCGACGACCTGCTCGACACCAACGTCAAGATCATGAAGGATTGCGCGACCAACATCAAACAGCATTGCCCGAACGCTTTTGTCATTGTTGTCGCCAACCCCCTCGACGCGATGGTCTACACCATGGCGCAGGTTACCGGCTTTCCGAAGAATCGCGTTGTCGGTATGGCCGGCGTGCTCGACACAGGCCGCCTGCAGTACTTCATCGCTGATCACTTGGGTGTTTCCGTCGAGGACGTCACCGCATTCGTTCTCGGTGGCCACGGCGACGACATGGTCCCGGTCAGAGACCTGTGCTCGGTTGGCGGCATCCCCGTCACCCAGCTGATGACCAAAGCCGAGTTCGATCCGATCATCGACCGCACCCGCAAGGCTGGTGGCGAAATCGTCGGTCTGCTCAAGACAGGCAGCGCGTACTACTCACCGGCAGCTTGCGCCATCGCCATGGCCGACTCATTCATCCATGACAAGAAGCGCGTACTTCCGTCGGCCGCATATTGCCAGGGCGAGTACGGCATCAAAGAGCTGTTCGTGGGCGTGCCCGCGGTGATCGGCGCAGGCGGCGTCGAGAAGATTCTCGAGGTCAAGCTCAACGCCGAAGATGCGGCTGCCCTCAAGCTCAGCGCCGAACACGTTGGCGACCTGGTCGCAGAAGCCAAAAAGCGCCTCTAAGAGTCTATGGGTCTCTAGGGTCGGGGAGGCAATACCTCCCCGACTTTTTCCGGTCTTCCCGACTCCTTTCGAGCCCCAAGGATCCGGAAATCAACCCCCACCGATTACGTCCAAGAGAGGACTGTTCGATGCGCTGGCTAACCAACCTGGCGACCTCGTCCATTGGTGCCAAAGTTTTGATGGCACTAACCGGCGTGGTGCTGGTCGCTTTTGTCGTCGGTCACATGATTGGCAACCTTCAAGTGTTTGCCGGCCGTGAGGTGCTCAACCACTACGCGGAGTTACTGCAGAGCAATCGCGGTGTTCTGTGGGCGATCCGGTTATTTCTGCTCGGCAGCTTCGCCACCCACGTCTTCATGTCGTCCCGGTTGACCCTGCAGAACCAAGCGGCACGTCCGGTGCCCTACGTAAACCAGGTGCCGATCAAGTCGACGTTCACATCGCGCAACATGTGGGTCACGGGTTTCGTCGTCCTCGCCTTCCTCACCTTCCACCTGTTGCACTTCACTGTGCGTGTCACCCACCCCGAGTACCAGCAGCTGGTCGAGCACGTCGGTCCGGAAACTCGACCTGACGTTTACACCATGGTGGTCATGGGATTTCGCGAGCCCGTGGTCGCGATCACTTACGTCGTCGCCATGTTGCTGTTGGGGTTGCACCTGTCGCACGCCATCTCCAGCGCCTTCCAAACCATGGGGCTCAACACATCTAAGTATCGGCCGATCACCGAGAAGGTTGGGCCAGTCACCGCAGTCATTGTTGTCATCGGCAATGTCACGATGCCGCTCGCCATCTTGGCAGGCAAAGTCCCCCTACCCCCAGGAGCATTCTGATGAAGCTGGATGCAAAAGTGCCCTCGGGGCCCATCGCACAGAGTTGGGATAGTCACCGCTTCGAGATGAAGCTGGTCAACCCCGCCAACAAACGCAAGTTCTCCGTGATCGTCGTCGGCAGCGGCCTCGCTGGTGCCTCGGCATCGGCGTCCATGGCTGAACTCGGTTACGAAGTAGATTGTTTCTGTTTCTCCGACAGTCCTCGCCGCGCCCACTCGATCGCCGCACAAGGCGGCATCAATGCCGCCAAGACCTATCCCAACGACGGCGACTCGGTTTGGCGATTGTTCTACGACACCGTCAAGGGCGGTGACTTCCGCTCCCGCGAAGCCAACGTCTACCGCTTGGCGCAAGTATCGAACCACATCATCGACCAATGCGTGGCCCAAGGTGTTCCCTTCGCACGTGAGTATGGTGGATTGCTCGCCAATCGTTCCTTCGGCGGTGCCCAAGTCTCGCGCACCTTTTACGCACGCGGTCAGACCGGCCAGCAACTCTTGCTCGGTGCCTACAGTGCCCTTTGCCGGCAGATCGGTGTGGGCAAGGTGAAAATGCACCCGCGCGCAGAGATGCTCGACTTGGTGGTGGTCAACGGTCAGGCCCGCGGCATCATCGTTCGCAATCTCGTATCGGGAAGACTCGAGCGTTACGCAGCGAACGCTGTGGTTCTCGCCACCGGCGGTTACTCAAATGTTTTTTATCTGTCGACCAACGCCAAGGCGTGCAACGTTACCGCAGCCTACCGCGCCTACAAACGCGGCGCAGGATTCGCCAATCCTTGCTACACGCAAATTCACCCCACCTGCATTCCGCAATCGGGCGACTACCAGTCGAAGTTGACTCTCATGTCGGAGTCGCTACGCAACGACGGCCGCGTGTGGGTGCCCAAGAACCAGGCTGACTGCGGCAAGGCACCTGGTTCCATCGCCGAAAATGACAGAGACTATTATCTCGAGCGCAAGTACCCGAGTTTCGGCAACCTCGCCCCCCGTGATATTTCCTCGCGCAGCGCCAAAGAGGTGTGCGACGAAGGTCGTGGCATTGGCCCCAGTGGTTACGGCGTCTACTTGGACTTCTCCGAAGCCATCGGTCGGCTGGGGCAAAACGTCATCCAAGAACGTTACGGCAATCTATTTGAGATGTACGAGCGAATCACCGGTGACGACCCATACCAAACACCGATGCGCATCTATCCGGCACCCCACTACACCATGGGCGGGTTGTGGGTGGACTACAATCTCATGTCGACCATCGAGGGTTTACACGTCATCGGCGAAGCCAACTTCTCTGATCACGGCGCCAATCGCCTGGGTGCCAGCGCTCTCATGCAGGGACTCGCCGACGGGTACTTTGTGTTGCCGTACACGATCGGTCATTACTTCGCGAGTCAGAAGCAGACACCCGTCACCATCGAAAACGCGGCCTTCGACAACGTGGAGAAAGAAACCACGGAGCGCATCCGCAAGCTCCTGTCCATAGGCGGCAACCGCACCCCCGACTCCTTCCATCGCGAGCTCGGACGCATCATGTGGAACCAGTGCGGTATGGCCCGCAACGAGAAGGGCCTCAGGGCGGCATTGCAGCAGATCCCTGCCCTTCGCGAAGAATTCTGGAAGAACCTGCGGGTGCCTGGATGTGGTGAGGACTTCAACATCGCCCTCGAGCACGCCGGCCGCGTGGCTGACTTCCTCGAGTTCGCCGAGGTCATGTGTCACGACGCGCTGGAGCGCAACGAATCCTGTGGTGGTCACTTCCGTGAGGAATACCAAACCGACGACGGTGAGGCGCTGCGCAACGACGACGAGTACTGTTACTCGAGCGTCTGGGAATATCAGGGCGTTGGCAATACGCCGGCCTTGCACAAAGAATCCTTGACGTTTGACAACGTCAAGCTCGCCGTGAGGAGCTACAAATGAAGCTCACACTCAGAATCTGGCGACAACACCATCGTACCGCCAAAGGCGAGATGGTCGACTACCACCTCGACGACGTCAGCGAGCACATGTCTTTCTTGGAGATGCTCGATGTGCTCAACGAGAAGCTCTTGGCCGAAGGCAAAGACGCCATCGCCTTTGACCACGATTGTCGTGAGGGCATCTGCGGTGCCTGCTCTTTGGTGATCAACGGCAAACCTCACGGCGGCTTCCCCAACACCACCACCTGTCAGGTACACATGCGCCACTTCAACGATGGCGATGTGGTCACGGTGGAGCCATGGCGAGCCAATGCCTTCCCCGTGCTCAAGGACTTGGTCGTCGACCGCACGGCGTTCGATCGCGTCATGCATTCGGGCGGCTTCGTCTCGGTCAACACCGGTGGCACCCCCGACGCCAACGCGATCCCCATCGCCAAAAATGAAGCTGACATCGCCATGGACGCCGCCGCCTGCATCGGTTGCGGGGCCTGCGTCGCCGCCTGCAAGAACGCCTCGGCGATGCTGTTCGTCTCAGCCAAGATCGGTCAGTTCCGCCACCTGCCCCAGGGCAAAGTGGAGCAATTGGATCGGGCGAAGAGGTTGGTGGCACAGATGGACGCCGAAGGATTCGGCGCCTGCACCAACACCTACGACTGTGAAGGTGCCTGTCCCAAATCCATTTCAGCCACCTTCATCGCCGAGATGAACCGCGACTTCCTCAAGGGAAACCTCTGCGAGCCTTAGTCCGGGACGTACCGCCTATTTCGCAACCGCGATCTCCGCCACCTCACCGAAGCGCATCAGGCAGTGACTGGTCGCGCGAGATAAACCACGTGGCGCCGTCCACCTCTGCCGGGGCGTTCGATCTGTAGGCTAAAACCAACAGTAACAATGCGCTTCTCGAAAACTGGGTCGCGTTCCTCTCCCCAGATGGAGAGGACACCATCACGGTTGAGGGCGGACCGGCAGCGTCGTAAACCATCGCGGTCGAACAATGATTGATTGGCACCTGGGGCCGAGGCATGGGGACCCTCGTAGAGGTCCAGAATAATCGCGTCGAGTCCCTTGGACTTGGTGATCAATTCGGACACATTGGTGAGACGCACGTCCACCCGTTCGTCGTTGACCGCCCCCGCGGTAAGGCCGGCAATGGGACCCTGGCACCAACTGAGCACCGCAGCGTGGAGCTCAGCCACCAAAACCACCGCATCTTTCGGAAGTGCATCCAGCGCCGCGCGAAGGGTGAAACCCATCCCCAGACCGCCGATCAACACTCGCGGCCGCGGGCGCGAACCGAGCATCTCGCACGCCATGGTCGCCAGGGCCAATTCAGATCGATTGGCCATGCCATTCATCAAGATTCTGCCCGCAACCGTGAGCATGAATTTTCCGGGGCCACCGGAGCGTAACTCCAGCAGTCCTTCGCTTGTTTCTGCGCTATCGAGAGTTTTCCAGACAGTTGTCATCAATTCATATCATCAATAGGCGGGCCCTTCGACTTTCTCGGCGACCTTCTCTGCAACCTTCTCTTTGACAACCTTGCCAGCCTCGACTCCGGCCTTGGCAAGCTTGGCGAGGCGTTTCTGCACGAAGATGAATGGTTTGTCGATGGCGCCAAAGACGAACTTGACGATCACGTAATTCACAGCCGGCTCGATCTTGCGCTCGAACCACGAGAACAAAGGTTTGAGCGGTTTGCCAATACCCTTCAGAGGCTTGTCAATCAACCACTTGGAGAGAAATCGCTCCGTCGGTTTGACGACTTTGTCACGCAGCCAGTTGAGAGACACCGTCAACGGTCGTGCGCCCTTGGCAGCGCCGGGCGCTATCGGATCGAGCATATTGCGGTTAAACCAGGCGACTGCTTCTTCGATCTTCTTCGCGAACTTGGATGACAGCTTGTGCACCAACAGCGGCGCGAGGCCCAAGGCGATCAAGACCATCCCGATCCACGCGGTCGCCGGCAACAGAAACATCAGCGCCATGCCGATGTGCGCCATACCGTTTCCAACCGCAGTGAATTGCCCGCCCGGATCCTTTTTGCGATAGGCCAGAGCAAAGTCGCTCAGGTCCTTGAGGGCGAGCAGCCCACAGCCTGCACCACCAATCGTACCCGCGAGATGCCCTAGGCTCTTTTGCGCGACGTAAGGTATCAGCCACCCGCTCATTGCCCCCATCCAACCAACGGCGGTCATCTCGCCGCGCATGTCCTTCTCCTTGGCGGCGTCCTTTAAATCCCAACCGAGAAGAAACTGGGACAACGACAACGCCACCGGCGACAACGGCGGAAACGCCACCACCGCGAGACCAAAGAGAATTTCTGTGATTCCGGTGAGCTTGGTACGGATGCCACTGCCCTCTTCGACAAACCCTTTTTGCAACGACTTGTAGCCGTCGACAATGCGGGCCCCGGCGGCGACCTGGCCTGCGGTACTGCCTACCGCCTTCAGCGCTTTGAGCGTTTTGCTCAGTTTAGAGATTGGTTTGACCAACGCGTCGGCAACTTCGTTCGCCCTCGATGCAACGTCACAAATGTCGTCAGCGTTGTTCGTGACAAACAGCGGCCCCTTCCGTTTCTCCCTTTCCTCATCAACTTCTGAGGGGTCGATCTTCTCGGGAACCACTTTCTCGAGCTTTTCGGGAGTCACTTTCTCGAGCTTTTCGGGAGTCACTTTCTCGAGCTTTTCGGGAGTCACTTCCTCGAGCTTTTCGGGAGCTACTTTCTCCGGGGAGAGTTCGCTCTTGTTGCTCTCCTTCTTTTCAAGCATTGCGCTTTGTCGCAGTTGTTCCTTCCCCAGGACCTCTTTCAGATGGAAATTGCCATCGTTGCCCTGGGCGTAGCGTTCGGGATCGGGATTTCTGTTGAGCCAACGCCGTCCATCCTGTGAGCGCACAAAGATCTCACGATCGGGATTTGAACGGGCCTCACCCACCGCGACTTGCACAAACGGTACGGTTTGCGGCAGGGTCTCGCCTCGATACGCCGGTAGAAAGGTCTCGATGAACTGGCGCATGGAACAACAGACTTGGAGGTTCTTGCGGTTGTGAACCCCCGCGCTCGTCGCAATAACATCGCCGCCAGAGGCCCGCTTCACCACCCGGTTGATACACAACAGGGGTTGCTGCACCGCCAGATTGTTCTCTC
>MGST01000176.1 GCA_001798605.1 Deltaproteobacteria bacterium RIFOXYA12_FULL_58_15
TCACAGCGATGGAGAAGATCGAACAGACCTGGCAGGGCCAACCATCCACGACTCCCGAGCAGGTGAGGGGCTGGATCATTCAGAGCAGACCTTGAAAGTCATCGTCGATACCAACGTCATCGCCTACATCAAGGCAGCGATTGGCCGATTGGCCTGACGACATCCGGTTGAGGTCTGGCACCCCGTTGGCCTGGTTCGCTACCACGTGCTCTTCGTCATCGAGATCGCCGCACGACGTGTTCACATTGCTGGCATCATGCACAATCCGGGCGGCGAATGTCTGAATCACCTCATTCTGTTGTGGCACTATCACCGCGAAGCGGCCTGAACACAGCCGCCTCCCGCAGCCGGTGTCAGCGGCACCTGAAAGCCGGGCAGGGCGCGGCAGGGTCTGCGCGGAGCCGGCTCGCGGCGGGCCGTTCTCGTCCAAGAGGGCAGCCGTTTCGATCGAAAGACAGAGTGCGACTTCCGGCCCACGGCAATCTGGGCTCAGGCCGAACCGAGAATGACGCCAGCTCAATACTTGGATAGGACGGGCTTCCCACCCGCTGGACTACGCGGCATTGCAAGGCCGCAACGCTACTGGAACCCCGACTTGACCGCCCACTCGGCCGTCGCGCCGAGTGTCTCAGGGACTGCGGTATTTGACCCGCACCTCAGCGTAGTCGACCGCAACGCTGCCGGCGCTAGCGCCGCAACCGCTGGCTGCATTGGCTCGGACCGCGAAACCCAGGCTCTGGTAGCCACCGACAAACATTCGTCCAACCATGTCCGGGTCAGTGATTGGGTAGGTCATCTGTTCGGGGTGGCCGGCGTCATCCGAGGTCGACGCCAGGCTCACCCAGCCGCCGCGATGCCAACCCAACAGCTCCGCGCCCGGGTCGGCCAGGCAGTTGGCGTCGGCCGGAAACGCATCCCCACCAGCGTAGAATGTCGGAGTGATCGACCGGAAGGTCGGCGCTGATTCCAGGCCCGCGTACAAAAAGCGCGCGAAGAACACCTCGGCGGGTGCCATCGCCCCCAGCCGCATGATCCAGGTTTGGTTGGGCCGAATGATCGCTGACTTTCCCCCGGAGCTGACCACTTCGCCGCGGGCGGCGTCGTAAGCCAGGTTGGGGGTGGTGGCGCTCGGCGGCCCTTGGCAAGCGGTGCCGGTACCGCAGAGTTGACTCCACTTGGTGCCGTCCCATTGCCAGGTCTTTTCCTGGGGAATGGTCGACAACGAGCCACCGAACAGGATGGTTCGGCCGCTGCTGGCGTCGTAGGTCAATCCGGGATGATACAGGCTGCCCGGTCCGCACACCCCGGTGCCACAGGCTTTGGTCCAGCTCCACAGATGAGCAAGTTTGTTCCAGGTCAGCTCCCAGGTCTCTTCGCCGGTAGTGCTTCCACCGTACAGGACGATCCTCTGCCGGTCGGAGTCGTAGGCCATGGCGTGGCCACTGCGGCCGGTCGGGATTGTGGCACCGCACGTGCCGGACAGGCAGATCTGGGTCCACTGCCAACTGTTGCTTCCGGCATCCCAGTACAACTCCCAGATCTCGTTGGCCCCGGCCGAGCCGCCCACCAAGACGATTCGCCCGCGCCCGGCGTGATAAGCCATGGCGGTGTCGACCCGCGCCGAGGGGGCGGTGGTGCAAGTCGCGGTTGGGCACACCAGCTTCCATACCGCAGTGGTGCCGTCGTACTCCCAGGTTTGGTTGGAGGCGGTGCTGCCATTAATCTTGCCACCGAAGTAGAGCACCTTGTGTTGGAGCGGATGGTAGGCAATGGCCCCGCGATAACGGGCTGGCGGAGCGGTTGTACAAATCGAGGTCGGGCAGACTTTGGCCCAACCGAATCCGTCCCACTCCCAAGTGTCGTTTACCCAACCGCTGCTGTCGCCGTCAGATCCGCCAAACGCCACCGTCTTGCCCCGGTACGAGTCGTAGACCAGCGAGTCGTAGATCTTTCCCACCGGCCCATAACAGGCCTCGCCGCCGCCGCCGAGCTTGGTCCAACTGCCCTGATGAAACAACCAGACCTCGTCGGTCTGCGAGCCGGTGTACCCACCGGCAAGCAACACGCCGCGGTTGATCCCGTCGAACGCCATGGCCGTGTTGTTTCTGCCCGACGGTCCGGTGCAGCTCGTGCCGGCGCCGCACACCTTCGTCCAGCTGTGCGCGGGGCTATTCCATGCCCAGGTCTCGTCGCTGCGCGAGCCGGTATAGCCGCCAAACAGGTAGGTGAGCCCGGCGTCTGGGTCATAGGCCATATCGAAATCGGTGCGAGACGAGGGCCTGGTGCACGTCGGGGTGGTCGAGGCGCTGCACACGTTATTCCATTGGCTGCCATTCCACTCCCACGTTTCATCGTTGGGAATGTAATCGTAGTAATCTCCGATGTTGCCGCCGAACACCACCACGCGACCGGTGGCCTCGTCAAAGGTCATGCCGAAGGTCACTCGGGAGTGCGGACCTGAGCAGGTCGTGCCGGCCCCACATAGCTGGTGCCACTGCTGACCATTCCATTCCCACAGATCGTCCATCGAGTGGTAGCAGTCGCACGAGTTGTCGTACCATTGGCCGCCGAACATCAAGACGGTCCCGCGAATCGAATCGTATACCATCCGATGGTAGGCCCTCGGCCGCGGCGCGGCGCACGAAGTGCCGCTACCGCACAGCAGATGCCACTGGACGCCGTTCCACTCCCAGGTCTCGTCGGTCTCGCCGCTGCCACCGTACATGACCATGACGCCCCGTCGAGAGTCGAAGGCCATGCCGTAGTTGAGTCGCTGCGCCGGGCCGACACACCCGGTACCGGTGCCGCACATGTTGGCCCATTTGATGCCGTCCCACTCCCAGGTTTGGTCGGTCAGCCCGCGCGCGAAGCCCACCACTCGGCCGCGAACCGAGTCATAGGCCAGGCTGGTGTAGATGTCGGGGCCGGGCAGCGCACCACCGTTATTGCAGCGTTGGCGCCAAACGGGGGAGGGGGAGTATGTTTCGATGTCGCGGTCGGAAAGCGCGGCAGTTCCGGCGCCGTCGCCTTGGCTCGGGCCAACCACTGTCATGGCGTAGCCCAACTCATTTCGCAACTCGAATTGATGGGGGTTCTCGATGTCGACCCCGACTCGTTTGAGCCCCATGGTCGCGACCCATTCGACGTCGTGCACCTCGGCTGGCGAGCTCTGGTTACCTGCAGTATCGACCGCGGTCAAAAACACGCGGACGTGGTCTTGACCCGTCAGTGTCATCTCGAACCCGTCGGTATCGTCGGCCACCGCTCGGCCGAGCTCGGCCGCGGTTTGGAGGTCATCGGACGAATAGGCAATGACCGTGGTGCCCGCGGCGACCACATCAGGCTTGCCGGTGACGCGTAAAACGCTGCTCACCGGTGACCCGCCGACTCCCCACGGAGCTCGGGTGTAGACCACGTCATCGACCTGGGTGGTAACGAGGGCCGACGGTGGTAGCGTATCGAGCGCCAGATTCCCGATAACGACCGGTTGCTCGGGCGAGTTGCCAGCGGCGTCGACGATCGCTGGATCCACCGCGATGACGATTTGATCGGCCAGCTCGGTGTCCGGCTCGAGCCCCGAGATGTCAGCGTCGTAGACGTAGAACACCCCAGCCTCGACAGTTTTGGTGAACGCCACTCCGGTTTCGCGGAGCACCACGTGTGGCGAAGGGGAAACCGTGTAGCCAACAGATGAGGCGCGCAGCGGCTCGCTCAAGTAGAAGCTGACTTGCACGTGCGTCCCGTTGGTCGCGGCACCCACGTTGCTCAGGCGATTGCCCAATCCCGGGGTCAAGGTGATCGAGGACAAACCGCTCAAAACTCCCGGCGCGGTGAAGTCGAAGCGAAACAGCGAAGCGAGCGCGACCTCGCCCCGGTTGCCGGCCTGGTCGGTCGCGACGATTTGGACGCCGTGCTCACCCTCGGTGTCGGCGACGTCCACGGTGTAACGAAAAGCATAGTGTCCGTTGTCTAGGGCGACAGAAGCCAACGCCGCGCCGGTCTCGATTAGCTCTACTTGGGGGATCTCGCCCAAGTCCTCATCGACTTGAAACTCGAGGTCGCCGTTGGGTTGGGCAAACGACAGGTCGCGTGGTGGCAGCGCCGCAACGCCGGTGATCCGCGGTGCGGTGAAATCGAACGCAACGGTTCCGAGCGCCACGTCGGTAGCCATGTTGCCATTGCGATCGATCAGGGTTGCGACGATCGGTTTGCTCAAGCCATCGAGATCGCCATCGGAGGCCTTGGTCACGTCGTAGCGGTATTGGTATTGCAGGCCGTCGTGGCTTGCGTGGGTGAGAGCGCGCCCAACGCCTTCGGCTACCTGCAGGGTCAAGGTGGGCTGAGGATCACCGACCAGCTTTTCGTCAACCGTGAACGACACGGTGACGATGTTGTGATCCACCTCGGCGCTCACCACGGCCGGGGTGATGGTCGCGCCGGTGACTCGCGGGGGTTCGGTGTCTTGACCGCTGCCTCGGCCGAAGCAACGGTGCAGCACCGAGTTGCACACAGCATCATTGGGGCACTGCTCGTCGGAGCTGCAACGAATGTTGGCTCCGTCAGGAATCGGCATCTCAACCTGACATGCACTGGCCACGGCGAGCATCAAGAGCGACAGGCACAAACGTAGCCAACCAGTCACGGGTCACCTCCCAAGATGGCGATTGTATCCTGACCGGCGGGTGGCGAGAAGGGGCGCGCCAGGCGAAAACTCCGGCCCGGCGCGGATGGTCGAGCGGGCGAGTGACGAGATTCCCGAGTACTCCAAACAGTACAATCGAACCGAAGCATGATCACAGGTGACCAAAGCAGCGTAACCGTCGCCCGGCACGACTTTGGATCGTCCGGCCAAGCCGGTGTTCGCGTGGTAGGTCGCGCTGTTGGTGGTCCAGCTGTAACAAGTGTTGTTCACGTCACCTATTGACTTGAAGTCAATGGCGCCAGCTCACCATCCACGTCACCAGATGTGCGCGCGGTTGTGGGAGGCACGAAGCTTGCTCCGTGATGCGTGATCCGTGATCCGTGACCTGTGATCCGCAACTCGTCGATGGCTGGTTACGAGGCGCGTTACGATGGCGGGTTACGGTGGGGCGTTGCGGCAGGGTGTTACGATAGGACGTTGCGGTACGGTGGGGCGTGACGATGGGGAATTGCGACATTGCATTGAAACACCTGGTAGAGCGTTGGCCCGAGGCTGTTCTAGAAGTCATCATGCCCGGTGCCCGCTTTGTCGAGTACCTGCATACCGAGCGGCCGCAGGCGGAACGCTACACCGACCGAGTTATGCGGGTCGCGGAGGAGGCGGACGGGCGAGAGTTGTTGGTGCATGTGGGATTGCATCTTGCCTGGGGTGTGCACGCCCGCGCCAGGGAAACAGAACGCGGGTGTGGCCAATCGTCAGGTCCACGTGATACGAAGGCCCGACCTTTAACCCAATGGAGGGCAAGCCCGTGGCCAACGTGACGCCTCATCCTGCCGCGAAGAAACAACGGTCAAACAAAACCTCGGCCGGCGAGTGGGTCGGGGGACGATTCTCCATGCCGGGCTACGTGATGGAAGGCGAAACGCCATACCGTCCAGACGTCGCCGTGTGGCTGGAGACAGACGGCCCCTTCGTCGTCGGGACCCATTTGATGGGGCCAAAGGAGCCGGCCGGCAAGACGGTCGATTGCTTGGTCGATGCCATGAAGAAGCCCTTGGTGGGGCCAACCCGGGAGCCCACGAAGATCCGGGTGGCTGACCCCGAACTGGCTTCGCTGATTCGAAAACGCCTCGGCAAGACCATCAAGGTCAACGTAGCCCCAACCCCCGAGCTGGACGAAGTGATGGCCGAGATGTCCAAGGGCTTGGCCCAAGGCGATGACCAAGAGCCGAGCTACCTGGAAGGTGGCCAGGTCTCGGCCGAGACTCTGGCTCGGTTCTTTAAGACCGCGGCCAAGCTATACGACCAAGCCCCTTGGGAATACCTCGCCGACGACGAGGTGTTGCAGCTCGACATTCCCGACCTGGGGATCAATGGTGCGTGTGTCTCGATTATCGGGGCCCTGGGCGAGAGTTTCGGGGCTCTGATTTTCGATTCCATCGACGGCTTCGAGGCAATGGCCCGGGTCTCCGAGGCCGCGATGACAAGGGGAGACTCTCCGATCAACCTCCAAACGAGGTTGTGCTCGATCAACTTTGAACGTGGATCCGACATCCCCAAGCCTATGCGTCGTGAGATCAGCAAGCATGCCTGGAAGGTCGCGGGACCACGGGCGTACCCGATTGTCCATTGGGTCGATCCCGATCTGTTGGTTCGGCCGATGCTCGACAAGGACTACGTGTTCGTCACAGCTTGCGCCGACGCCTTGGCCAGCTTCTTCCAGCGACACGGCCCTGGGCTCGACGACGAAGATGGCCCGATCACCGCGTCCTTCACCGTCAAAGACCTGCCCGGCAACCCTACGGTCACGATCACCTCGCCACACCCGGACACCGACTGGATCGACGGGGATGAGATCGACTCCGACGAGGATTTCGACGACGACCTCGATGATGACTTGGACGAGGCCATGGCGGCCGGTCGAGCCATTGCCGACGAATTTGTCGAAGCCATGGAGCGCGAGGGCCGTGACGAGGAATGGCTCAAGGCTGCGGGCTTTCTGTCCGAGGGTCTGCTCAATTTCAAGGTCAACTACGGAAACGGCGAGACCGACGGCTGGAGCGCGGGGCTGGTCGAAGAATACCTGATCGACTACTTCCCGCAGAAAGTCTCGGCCGACGATGACCTGGTGAACAGGACCCCTGAGGTCTTGGCCGCGTTCTTCTCGTGGATGCGGGAGTCGGGCAGACTCTCGAAACGCTTGGAGGAGGCCATCCAAAAGAGGATCAAATCCAAAACCAAGGCGTTCGCCCTTGCGGCCCGAGATCCTTCAAACTTCGGGATGGCCAAGTCGTTCTTCACGCAGATGAGCGATGCGGGTGTGGACATCTCGGACGCGAGTGAGGTCAACGGTTACATCAAGGGTTACAACGCGAGCCTGGGCAGTGGCCACGGCCTGCGGGGCAATCCGTTGGTGTCAGCATTGGCCGGCACGAGGGCCCGGAACAACAACCCCGCGGGCGGAAAAGCCGAAGCGCCGAGACGCCCCGCTAAGAAAGCGTGGGTGTGGTCGGGCGAAGGAACCGCGCCTGACCGCAAGGCTCCGTGTCCCTGCGGCAGCGGGCGACCGTACAAAAAGTGTTGTATGCCGAGGTGAATCGGTCGTGAGCAGGTGGGCGATGATGGTGTGCACGGCGGATCCGTAGGTCTACCGGCAGACCGGCGCAACCGAGTCATGCTGATCGCCATGCACACGATTGAGGCGAAGGGTTGTGATTATTATGCAGACAAGCATTATGTTGCATAGCATAATGTTTATTGTCATCATACGTGGATGGAGTTCCTGAACCGCATTGATGAGCTGCGTTGACTCGACTCCCTTCGCCACGGCAAAGAGGGTGGATTGGCCGTTCTCTACGGGCGGCGGCGCATCGGCAAGAGCCGCCTTCTCGTCGAGGGGTGAACAAGCACAGCGGGGTTTACTTAAATGTGAGGTCAAGGGTCGGGCAACCCACGTGGGGCGACGTCGGGCAACCCACGTGGGGCGACGTCGGGCAACCCACGTGGGGCGACGTCGGGCAACCCACGTGGGGCGACGTCGGGCAACCCACGTGGGGCTTAGGAGGGCGTTTTGGTGCTAGGACGCAAAGGCAAAGGCAAAGGCAGCAGTCGTACTACGAAAGTCTCGCCGCAGGATGTGCTCGCCCGACGAATCCAGGTGGACGCCGATCCTCTCTTAGATCTCATTCACCGCACAAATCCCACGGGTCGCAACCTTTCTCGAGCGCAGAGCGCCGAGCTCTACCGGCTCAAGAGTCAACTGCAGAGCCGTCTCATTGATTTGTTCGCAGACGACCTCGACGTGGTGCCAGACCCTGAGAACGCGAATGTGGTGAGTCTGCGGCATCGTCACAGCAACCGCGATGCATGCCACACCATGCTCTCTGAGCTCGAGCCCGATGCCCGCTCCTGGGTGCGGTGGAGGCTCGATGAGGCGATTGCGGCTAAGACTGCGGAGGCTTTGCCGTCGACTCAGGCAAAAGGGGAGGCCCCGGAGGTTTCGTCGTCGACTCAGGCAAAAGGGGAGGCCCCGGAGGTTTCGTCGTCGACTCAGGCAAAAGGGGAGGCCACAGCAGGTGCCGCCCAAAATGCGGAGAACACGCGTGCGGGTGCCGCCCACGCCGAAAACATGGATTCCAGCTTTGGCGGCAGTTTCAGCTCCGGCCCTAGCCCCAGCTCCACCCCCGGCCTTAGCCCCAGCTCCCCCCCCGGCCCTAGCCCCAGCGCCGGCCCGAGGCCCAGTCCTACCTCCACCCTTGCCGGCAATGAGACTACGGCCGAGCTCTTGGAACTCGGTCGTCGTGCCCTCGCCGACTACGATTATGACACGGCCAGGGAAGCTTTTGTGGCGGCGGTGGCAGGCTCCGCGGGGGGCGCGGCGTTGGCCTCCTCGGGCGTTTCGGGCGTTTCGGGCGTTGCGGAGGCTGCGAGCGCGCTCCTCGAGCTGTTGGTGGATCACCTCGCCGCTTACCCCGAAGCCCTGGAGGTTGCCGACGGCCTTTCTGTCAGGACCATGAAGAACCTCGAAGTGCGCGGTTTTGTCGCCAAGGCCGCGGCGCACGTCGGAGACCCAGAGCGCGCCTGGCAGTTGGTGGAGGGGCACCAGGGTGAACAGGTGGTGGCCGTGAGCTTGCTTCTGGCGTCCTCTGCCCTTGCGGGCGGTGAATTCGGGAGGGCAACGAGTTACCTCGACCACGCCAAGAGAGCGTACACCGCAGGCGGTGATGGCGCGCAGCTCGCTGACATTCAGGATTTTGAGGGTGTGCTTGCGGCGGCATCTCAGAGCGAACGCCAGCCGATCGAAACGTGCGCCCGTGAGCTCTATGAGAGTGGCGATCACCAGGCTGCGGTGCAAACGGCACGGCAGATTCTGCAGCGCTGGCCCGAGAGCAAGGTGGCCCGTGGTATCATCCGCCGGGTCGAGGAGCAAGAACGCAAGCAACAGGCGGCGAAGCTCATGGGTCGAGCTGAGCGTGAGTTTGAGGCCGGTGCCTATGGGGAGGCCCTGACCCTTTTTCGCCAGGCGCGGGAGCTCGGGGCTGAGGGTGAAGAGCTCGAGGTTCACCTTGCGCTGGCTGAAGAAGGCGCGAAAGAGGAGCATGCGCAGCGTCAGCTTGCGCGCCTGCAACAGCTTCTTGCAGACGCCGATCCCTCCGGGGGCTTGCGTGCGTACGTCGAGTTGGATGACGTTCTGCGGGCGCGAGCGCGCGGCGACCTGCAGCTTCCCATGCTCGATTGGTTGGAGGAGCTCGCGCCCGGCCGCTCGGGTGCCAAGGTGCGGTCCGCTGTTGAGGCAGTGTCGACGCTGCGCATGGCAGCGCAGCTCGTCGAGCAAGGCGATTTCCAGGCAGCGCTGAGCACGCTCGAGGCGCGCGAAAAGGCGCTCTCGCGGGTGGGTTTCGCGCGTCGCCTACGAGAGCGCGCCCAGGAAGCAGTGCGCGCGCAGCAAGTGAGCACCAGCCGCATGCTGGTGGGCCGCGCCGAGGCGTCGCTCGCCGCCAACGAGCCAACAAGGGCGCTCGAGCTTTTGGCCGAGGTTGAGCTCAAAGCCTTGCCCAACCTCGAACGTCAGGCGGCAGAGTCCCTCGAGCAAAGAGCGCGCGCTGTCGTTGAAGAGGCGGCACTCATCCGTCGCGTGCAGCAATGCCGAGCTGCGGGGGATCTCCTGGCGGCCCGTGCTACTGTCGACGTTCTGATTGCCAAGGGTGCTAGGGACAATCAGGACAATCAGGACAATCAGGACAATCAGGACAATCAGGACAATCAGGACAATCAGGACAATCAGGACAATCAGGACAATCAGGAC
>MGST01000177.1:0-9940 GCA_001798605.1 Deltaproteobacteria bacterium RIFOXYA12_FULL_58_15
CGAAGAGCCCGACGAGGGTCAGGTCGGTCTCCAGCTCGAGGAGCTCCGGCCCGGTGGGAGCATGGTCGAGTGGGCGAACCGCTACGGCGAGGACGCGCATCCCCTTGGCCGCGAGGTCATCGTGCGCCGCCATCACCCGGCGGCGGCCGTCGTCGTCGAGCGGCTTGAGCGCTCCCTCGACCCACAGGTGCTGGGTCTGCGCCAAGAGCCCGTCGACGGCCCCTTTCGTCACGGCGAGGAAGTCAGGGGTAAGGACCGCCTGGCTTCGCCGGGTCCAGAGCGGTAGCAGCGCGCCGGGGACCTCCGCGTCCATTGCCGGCATGCGATGCACCGTGGTCATCCGCTTGCGCTCGGAGTCGAATTGGAGCTCGGCGACCCGCGGCAGAGCCTTGTCGAGTTCGTCCTTTCGGACCCCGTACTCCGCCGCAGCCAGGATCAATGCGCCCTCGGTCGGGTCGCCCACGGCGTGGTGGCCACCGGAGGGCGCCTCCTCTCGTACCAAGACGGCATCGTTGCAGAGCGCGCCCCCGCAAAGCAGGAGATCGAGGGTCGAGGCATGGGCTCCTTCCCCTTCGGCGGACCCGGCGCGCCGCAACGAGAATCGCCCCGCGTCCTCCCGTTGGACGAGGTCGATCCGCCGGTTGGCCACATCGATAGCGGTCACCGTCATGCGGTTCTGCGTCAGGGTTCCCGTCTTGTCCGAGCAGATGACGCTGACCGAGCCGAGAGTCTCGACCGCCGGCAGTTTGCGGATCAGCGCTTTGCGCTTGAGCATGCGCTGCGCCCCAAGGGAGAGGGCGATGGTGACGACGGCCGTCATCGCCTCTGGAATGGCCGCGACCGCAAGGCTGACGGCGGTCAGGAGCACTTCGAAGACCTGCTCGCGCGACCCGGCCTTGCGGAGCCCCAGGAGGAAGACGACCGCGACCAACATCCCCGCGGCGATGGCCAGCCACTTGCCCAAGCGAGCGAGCCGTTTCTGCAGAGGGGTCTTCTCCTCCTGCACCGACTGGATCAGACCGGCGATTTTGCCCAACTCCGTGGCCATGCCGATAGCGGTCACCACGATCTCCCCGTGACCGTAAGTGACGATGGTGCCCGCGTAGACCATGTTGCGGCGCTCGGCGAGCGGCCGCTCCGCCTCGAAGACGAGCGCCCCGTTCTTCTCCACCGCTTCCGATTCGCCCGTGAGTGCCGCCTCCTGAACGCGGAGGTTGACGCTCTCGAGGACGCGGCCATCCGCAGGAACGACGTTGCCCGTCTCCAGGAGCACGACGTCGCCCGGCACGAGGTCGCGCGAAGAGATCTCCTGGACCACTCCCTCGCGCCTGACCCTGACGGTGGGGACCGACATCCGCTTGAGCGCGGCCATCGATTGCTCAGCGCGGTACTCCTGCGTGTAGCCGAGGATCGCGTTGAGGACCACGATGGCGAGGATGACGACGGCTTCGACCCAGTCTCCGAGCACGACCGACAAGACTGCGGCGGCAAGGAGGATGAAGGTCATCACGTTGAATAGTTGCTCCCGCACAATGGCGAGTCGACTGCGCCCCCCCCGTTCCGTGAGCTCGTTCGCGCCGTGTTTCTCGAGGCGCTTGGCGGCCTCGGATGTGCCGAGTCCGACGCCCCGGTCGGTAGTCAGGCGTCGCAGCACATCGTCTGCGCTCAGGCGCGAAGCGTCCACTGATGCCGGATCAGCGCTCGGCAAGAGGGCTCCGTTCTCAGGACGTGCAACCATTTAGGTTGTGGTCAATCAAGGTTCTCAGCCGCAAACGCCCAATTGATCAGCTTGTCCAGCACTGTATTGACATAGTCCACGCGTCGGTTCTGGTAGTCCAGGTAGTAGGCGTGTTCCCACACGTCGAGAACCAATAGCGGCTTGAGGCCAGCGGTCATCGGCACATCCGCATTGCCGGTCTTGACCACCTTGAGCTTGTCGCCATCCTGCACGAGCCACGCCCAACCACTTCCGAATTGGCCCATCGCAGCAGTCGCCAACTCCTTTTTGCAGGCATCCAAGGAGCCGAAAGAAGCTTCGATCTTTTGTTTCAACGCCGCGGGTGGTTCGCCGCCGCCTTTTGGACTCAGACTGCGCCAATAGAACGCGTGGTTCCACGCCTGCGCCGCATTGTTGAAGATGGCGGTCCTGTCAACTTTGCCGGCGGTCTCGGTGATGATTTTCTCGAGCGGCATGCCCGCAAAATCCGTCCCTACCACCAGCTTGTTCAGGTTATCCACATATCCCTTCTGGTGTTTGCCGTGGTGAAACGAAATCGTCTTTGCGGATATGACAGGCTCCAGTGCGTCTTCCTTGAAGGGCAGCGGCGGAAGGACATGCGGGGAGACGCTTTCGAGCTTGTCATTGGTTTTCGCTTTTCCCCCTTTGGGGTCATCGGACCTGCCCAAGGCTTCTCTATTGGTGCATGAAGAAGACGAGAATAGGAGAGGACACAGAACGGCCAAGAATGTGAGTTTCCTGTTCATCAGCTCAACCCCTTTCTGAAGTGGGTGGACTTTGTGAATGCCTCGATCGATAAACCCTTCGGCTTGGTCACTGTTTTCAGCTGTACCGCCCCAGCTCGCCCCCGCGGCGCAATGCCCCCAACAAGAGTGTTCGTCACGCAATCCGGCCCTGGTGCAGCACGGGCAGCCCCTTCTAGGCCACTTCACGGGGCAGACACCATAAGAAAGTTCCGGCGCACGTCGTCGTGAATTGCGACATGTTAGGGTGACATCTCCTCCCGAAGTCAAACTAACCTCCAGGACGTTGGTGTCATTGATGGCTCGGTGCACCTCGAGAATGTCACCGATGACGATCTGCAGCGCCTGCGCGGCGTGAGACGCATCACCGGTGATTTCCTATTGATGGGTAGCCAAACGGTCACGGATTTGAATTCCCTCCGTGCCCTCGAAGAGGTGGGAGGAAGTTTATATGTGGAAAGATTTGAGCACCTCGCAGATCTCTCGGGATTGGACCGCCTCAAACGTGTAGGCAATGGCATCGTGCGCTTCAACCCGCGGCTGCAGAGCCTCAACGGTTTGGAGTCTCTCATTCGAGCTGGACGGCAATCCGACCTTAACCGACATCACCGCGTTGTCGCGATTGCGCGAGGCAGGCCCGGGCAGCATGGTCGGAGGATTCCGAGGGGAGTGCGGTCGCGGTGTACAACCGGCTCCAGACTCGGCCCAACGAGTTGCGCGTACAGCCACCCAAACAAGAGACCGAATGACGCCGGCCTGCGTCGGCCGGTGCCGGCTTGTGTCGACGCGAGGACGCCCCAGATTGCCCTTCCTGCCGATCTGCAGATCAAAAACTGACGAGATCTTGGCAACGGTGGTGCCGAGATTTCGGCACGTGCGATAGGCTCCCATTCGCACCTACATGGAAAAAACATAATATTTTTAGGAACTTGAGCAAGTATCTAGACGATGTTGTGGGAAATCAGTCCAGCGGCAGTCCGACTCCCGTTCTGTTCCATCGGCTTCGGGCTCCCTGCCGAAATTTCGTCAGTTCCTTGGTGGTGCCCGTCCAGGCTTCTTCTTCTTGCTTGTATTTATTACTCTTTTCAGTGAGCCTCGAGTTGGCCCGCTGGTTGCTAAGGACAACTTGTGTCTCAGCTCATTGTTTTATAAGAGGACGGTTGTCCATGCGGCTCTTACCCCTGCTTGCTGTATTCGGCCTCAGTGCATGTGGCGGGTTTCCCACCGGAGTGATTCTCGACCCGGTGAACGATTCTACCGGCAACACAACGGCAGAACGCACGGATGTGTCACCCGACTCGACGGATGTGTCACCCGACTCGACGGATGTGTCACCCGACTCGACGGATGTGTCACCCGACTCGACGGATGTGTCACCCGACACGGATGTGTCACCCGATCCGACGGAGTACGATCCCCAGTTCAACATCGGCAGTGGTGCCAATGAGTGGTGGGTTGAAGTCCACGCCACCGCCGCCAGTGTGGAATATGAGTTGGCGGATGGGAGCCGACATCCGCTTGCCCTCCAGAACTATGGGGCCTTTGCCGCTAACGACCACGTGTTGACGGGTACACCCATGCGACTCCATGCGACGCGAGCCGATGGGGCCGTAGGGCGGAGTGCGTTCTTCAACTATCTCATCGACGACACCGTGTCCGATGGGGAACCCGATCCGACTGACCAGCCACCAACCTCGGATGGAAACTTCTACGTCAGTGGCCGCTTCCTCCACGACCCGTGCGGCAACAAAGTGATCCTGAGGGGCGTCAACAAAATGAACATCTGGACCGATCCGACTGGCAGTCGGTCATTCGCGGAGATCGCCCAGACCGGCGCCAACGTCGTTCGCATTGTCTGGGACACCACGGGCACCGCGGCCGGACTCGACGCGGTCATCACCCGTGCCCTGAGCAATCATTTGCTGCCGATGGTGGAGCTGCACGACGCGACCGGCAACTGGTCGCTGTTGCCTAGCCTCGTCGATTACTGGGTACGAAGCGATGTGGTCGCAGTGCTCCACAAACACGAAAGCGCGTTGCTCGTTAACATTGGCAACGAGGTCGGTGATGGCAACGTGACGGCGGACCAATTCCGCGCCGATTACACGCTTGCAATCACGCGCATGCGTTCGGCTGGCATCAATACCCCATTGGTCATCGATTCGATCCAGTGGGCGTACAACATCAACATGGTCCAGGCGAACGGACCTTATCTGCTTGAGCAAGATCCGCTGCACAACATCATCTTCTCCGTGCACGCGTATTGGTCCGACGTGTCGGCTGCGACGATCGAGGCAGAGCTATCGGAGACCGCTGATCTCAATCTCCCCCTGATCATCGGCGAGTTTGCCGCTGCCGGTTTTGGCTGCGGTTATGATGTCGACTACCGTGCCATCATGGCTTCGAGCCAGGCGCATGAAATCGGCTGGATTGCCTGGGAGTGGGGCCCAGGCAATTCACCGTGTAACAACATGGACATGACAACGGACAACAGCTTCGCATCGCTACATGACTGGGGTTTGGTCGCTGCGGTCACGGATCCGAACAGCATCAAGAACACCGCTCAGCCCATCCCTTACTTGGTCAACAACGGCTGTGAGTGATTCAGTGGTGCCTCGAGTACCCGGTATCGAAGTAGACTCGAGGTGGTTGCGGTGAAGATACTCTATGGCGTTGTCGGTGAGGGAATGGGGCATGCGACCCGAAGTCGGGTTGTGATCGAACATCTTCTGTCGTGTGGGCACACTGTCCGTGTGGTGGTCTCCGGAAGGGCGCATGACTTTCTGCGGTCAGCATTCCGTGGCAAAAGCAACATCGCCATCGAAGAGATCCACGGTCTACATTTTGTTTACGATGACAACGCCATCGACAAGAGCGAGTCTCTGTTGTCCAACCTCGACCAGGCGTCTGCTGGGATCAAGAAGAACATTGGCGTTTATCGTAAGGTGGCGGAGGCCGGGTTCTCTCCGGAGCTGGTCATCAGTGACTTTGAGTCCTGGGCCTATCTGTATGGCCGTAACCACCGCTTGCCGGTGGTTTCCATCGACAACATGCAGGTGATCAATCGCTGCCATCATCCCCAAGAGATCATTGGCAAGCGTGGGCTCGACGGTTGGTTGGCGAAACTCGCGGTGAAGATCAAGATGCCCGGTGCTTATCACTACTTGATGACGAGCTTCTTCTTTCCGCCAGTCCGCAAGAAGCGCACGACCTTGGTGCCGCCCATTCTCCGTCAGGAGATACTCGCCGCCAAGCGGGAGCCAGGCGAGCACGTCCTCGTTTACCAAACGGCGGCCGCGAACTCCGCGTTGATTCCTCGGCTGCAGAAATTGCCGTGTGAGTTCCGCCTTTACGGCATGGGGCGAAGCGGCAAAGAGAAGAATGTCACCCTTTGCGATTTCTCGGCGACTGGATTTGTGGATGACCTACGCACAGCCCGTGCGGTGATCGCGGGGGGAGGCTACTCTCTGATGGGAGAGGCGGTTTCACTGGGGGTTCCTATGTTGTCGGTACCTCTGGAGAAACAGTTCGAGCAAGAGCTCAACGCCCGGTATCTCGCGCATCTGGGCTATGGCGCTTGGGCTCCCGAGCTCTCGACCGAGCTGGTGGAATCATTTTTGTCTCGGACTGATTGCTTTGCGCATGCACTGGCGAGCTTCCCGGCTCAGGACAACTCCATGACTCTCGGCTGCCTCGATGAGCTCCTGTGCGCCGCCTCTCACAATGAGCCAAGACCCGAGACCCTCGAGCACCCGGCCATGGGAAAGCACCAAGGGGCGTTGTTGCCGGACGAAGAAACCGGCTCGACTGTGCAGTGAGGCATCCATGCGCCCAAACACAGTGAGCCGGCTTTGGTACCCGAAGAAGATCCCCGCAACGCCGGGGCTGGCTTAGAACTGATGCCTTGTTTCGTAGTTCATGCCAGCCTCAAATGGTGGGAAGGTGCCCGAAATTTGGGAGCCGTCGATGGCCGTCACTCGTATGATCAATGGTTGTGCCTGCGAGTCTGAGCGCGGTGTCAAATAGTACTGATTGTGTGCCTCGCGGTCGATCTCACGCCATTGCCCCTCCACGAAGTCGTCGACACGCACGATGGGCAGACGGTGATTGCGTATCTGAATGGCTGGGGTCCATTGATTGAAACCCTCCGTGTAGTGAACAATCACGCCGCCGTCTGTTTCACATGGAACGATTCGCCACTCGATGGGCTGCAACCCCGTTCGACAAACGTCGGGGTTGCCTGGTAGGTTCAACATCCGATAGGGGGAATCCTCACCCGATGGCAGATCCAAACCGCCGTCTGCACAACCCGCACATTGATCGATAATCATCACCCGCACCCTTTGGCCCGAGCGACCCACAACCTCGGCACACGCTCCGCACCAATCGGCCTGTCCGAACTGACGCATGGTCAACGCGGCCCCCATGATGTTGTGGAGAGCAGGAAGTGAACAACTGCCGGTCGCTTCTGTACCATCACCACGGGCGAACCAACCCGATCCCCATCCCACGATGGGGGTGCCCATGGGGGGCAACAACGTCTGCGGGGGCTCAAAGGACGCATCGGGACCTCGATACTCCGTCTCCACTTTGCCGGCGATATCTTCGTTGCGTTGATTGGTGCAGCCAATGACGGGCCCGCAAGCCAGATTCGCCCCTGAGCAACCGTCGTATTCGGCCCCAAGCCCCAAGGACTCGCACTCAATGGACGGCGCCTCCTCCTCCGGAACGGTGCGAGAACACACCGCCTCGTCGTCTTCCTCCTCGCCAGCTTCGCGGCCTTCAGTCGAGCAGGCAAAAAACAGGACGCAAATGAGAAAACGGTTGGTGGTGAAGAAACGCATCCCTATCTCCCAGTCCTCAAACGCCGCAGACACCGGCTAAAACCAAACAACTAGGATGAGTCTTCTAGCAAAGATTCACCACCAACCCGATGCATTTTTTCCCCTGCCAAACGCCGTCAGTGACGCAGATTAGTCGCAGGCGGTATTCTCAAAGAACAAGATCGGCTCAGCCGTGTTTTGGATGCTGTTCGGGTCGGTCACTGCGGCCACCAGGCCCCAATCGTGCAGCGACGCAAAGCTATTGTCCGTTGTCATGTCCATGTTGTTACACGGTGAGTTGCCCGGGCCCCACTCCCAGGCAATCCAGCCGATCTCGTGCGCCTGGCTCGACGCTAAGATGGCGCGATAGTCGATATCCAAGCTGCAACTAAACCCGGCGGCGGCGAACTCACCGATGATGAGGGGCAGGTTCAGATTGGCCGACTCCAAGAGCTCTGCTTCAATCGTCGCTGCCGGCACGTTCGACCAGTACATATGGACGGAGAAGAGCAGGTTGTGTAACGGATCCTGCTGCAGCAGATAGGGACCGTTCGCCTGAACCATGTTGATGTTGTACGCCCACTGGGTTGAGTCGATAACCAATGGCATGTTCAGCCCAGCACCGCGCAGCCGACTGATCGCCAGGGCGTAACCTGATCGGAATTGTTCCGCCGTCACACTGCCGTCGCCCACTTCGTTACCGATATTGAGGAGCAACTCGCTCTCGTGATTCTTGATCACAGTCAACACGTCGCCACGCACCCAGTAATCGACGAGGCTCTGCAACATCGACCAGTTGCCGGTTGCATCGTGCAGCTCGACCATGGGTAGGAGGCGATTGCTCACCGCATTGGTGATGACGGTGTCGAGCCCTGCCGCGCTCCCCGAAGTATCCCAGACGATGCGAACGACGTTGGCACCGGTCTTGGCGATCTCCGCAAATGACCTATTGCCCGTGATGTCGGTCCAGATGTTCATCTTGTTCACGCCCCGCAAGATCACCTTGTTGCCACACGGATCGTAAAGGAAGCGGCCGTTGACGTAGAAAGTCCCGCTCGCCGTCGTTGGGGTCGGTGGTTCTATCTGCGGTCGGCTGCCATCGAGCACCGGTTGGTCGATGAGGTAGGAGAAAAGGGCACTGTGCGCCTCGACCCCATCGGCGCGCGTTGCATGGAGACGCATGCGCGTGCCTGCAACCACGTGGTCGTTGGCCGCAAAGGCACCGTAGCCCTGCAGGAGCAGCGGGTGCCGGCTGCCGTCCTCGAACTCGTACTCAAGACTCTGCGCGTCAGCGTAAACCTCGACCCACCACTGGTTGGCACCGCCACCGACGCGGAACATCGGGTCGTAGCTAGACTGCGTCGGATCGTCCTGCGGTGGATCCTCTTGCAGCGGAGCCTCCTGCGGTGTGTACTGAATGTCGTCCAGGTAGACAGCTTGCTGGTTCCGGCCCGAGACGTCCTGCAGGTAGACGCCAGTGAAAGTCCCGCTCGTGACATTGAGCGCCGCTAGGTCAACGTGCGCCTGCTGCCACGTCGTCGTGATTCGACCCGCTGGCAGAAAGGCTGCGAGATCTGCACGCGCAAGCGCCCCATCCGCTGAGCCGACGACGAGCTGTATCTTCTGGTCACCCGTCAGGCCACCGCGGATCCAAAACTCGAAGGCATCGATCGTCGCGGCATCTAGACCGGTGCGGTGGCGAAAATAGAGTCCTCTCCAATTGTCGGGCTCGAAGGAGATGGCGCGCGTGCCGCTGTACACATAGGTCGTAGAGGACAGCGAACGTTTCGCCCAGCTCACGTCCTGAAAACTCTTGTCGAGAGCATCTCCGTAGACGGGAACCACGGAACCTATCGTGACGGCTTGGAGTGCGGCAGAGTCAGAATCGAGAAATTCCTCGTCTGCAAGAGAGCCACACGCGCTGACGGCGAGCAAAGAAATGAGCAATAGGCATCTCATGGCAATCGTCCTTCCTGTGTTGGGAGTGCGTGTCCTGTATTGTGCAAGGATTGAACCAAGGCAGCACTTGTCGAAAACAACATCAAAAACAGCAGAGGACAAAGAATGCGGACCGGCTGACCATGATGAGCTGCCGAGAACTCGCCACCGAGCGTCGGTCATGTCCGTTTGCGATCACGAGATTCACCCCTGTTCGGAGCACTCGTCCCGCCAGATCGGGCTCGAACCGTCCGAAGATCCACGGAAAGATGGCAAATATCCGCGAGGCCTGACACCACCGAGTGTCCACAGGGCGTGGCTGAGGTTTCGGCAGCGCCTCCGACCCAAATATCAGCAGCATCTGGTCAACAGGGTTGACATCTGCATAAATGTCCCCAGACTTCAACTAGGTGTCACCATGGTCCAAAGCGAGCAACAGCAGCGTTCTCAACGTCTTCAGGTAAGAATGCCCTGCAAATTGAGCTTCGGTGGTCGAGCTACCGAAGGCTTCTCCAACAATCTCAGCACGTCTGGCGTGTTTGTGTGTGTCGCACCCGAGGCGTTCGGAGCGGAGACGCCAACCGCAGGTGATCGCGGCCTGGTTCGCTTTCGGCTCCCTGATCAGACCAAGGAGATCGAGGTTGGCACTGAGGTCGTCTGGGTGCTGCCCGACGACACCAAGGCGTGGGCGAAGCCGG
>MGST01000177.1:9956-14106 GCA_001798605.1 Deltaproteobacteria bacterium RIFOXYA12_FULL_58_15
GCGCATCACCTCGTGCAGCAAGGAAGCCACCGGTCACCTGGCCGAATTCGTGCGTGACTTTCGCCACACGGTGATGGTGCTGACGTCGGGAGACGACGAGGTGATGCCCATGCAGAAGGCGCTCGCCAACAATTACCGCGTCGTGCCATGCCGTACGGCGGAGGAGGCGTTGGAGAGACTCGCCACCGAGACTGTGGCCGTGTTGGTGACCGATCAAAACATGCTCGACACTGAGGAGCGCGGCCCATTTCATCACCTGCTCCGGAGGTTGCCGCACGCGCAGATCATCGAGCTCTTCACGGGCGACCGACCCAACGCCAATGACCAACGAGAGTTCATTGCGCTCGGCCGCCTCGTTCATCATGTGGGTGTGCCGATTGACGTCATCGAGCTGCAGAAGGTCATCCGTCGCGCTGTCGACATCCATTCCATAGAGATGGAGAAAGAGCTTCTGCGCATCGAGCTCGATCGCCTCAACCAAAAGTTACGGCGCGAGAACGCCTACTTGCGGCACAGAGTTCCTGGCAGTCACGGCTTTGAAGGCATTCTGGGTCACAGCGTGTCCTTGCAGCGAACGCTCGAACAGTTGGAGCGTGTTCGACTGACTGACGTCAGGGTGCACATCGCAGGCGAGACTGGCACCGGCAAGGAGCTCGTAGCCCGGGCGTTGCACGCCAATAGCCCGCGCGCACAAGGACCCTTTGTGGCGCAGAACTGCGCCGGCTTGACCGAGACGCTTTTGCAAAGCACCCTCTTTGGCCACCGCAAGGGCTCCTTCACCGGGGCAGAACACGACCGGCCCGGCGTCTTCACTCAAGCGAACGGTGGGACACTGTTCTTGGATGAGGTGGCAGAACTGTCTCCGGCAACCCAGGCCATTCTCCTGCGGGTCTTGGAGTCCGGCGAAATCACGCCGGTGGGCGCTTCGGAGCCGGTGCGCGTGGACGTCCGCATCATATCGGCAACCCACCAAGATTTGTGGGAGCGGGTGCGCGCCGGCCAATTTCGCGACGATCTTCATTTTCGCTTGATGGTTGTCATGGTCGAGCTACCGCCGCTGCGCGAGCGCATCGGTGACATTCCCCTGCTGGCCCAACATTTTCTCGAGTTGCATTGTCTGCACTACGACAAGCACGTGGGCGGCTTCGCTCCCGAGACCATGGAGATTCTCGAGAGCTACAATTGGCCAGGAAATATCCGCGAGCTCGAAAACGAAATCGAGCGACTGGTGGTTTTGGCCGATGCTGGCGACAAGATCCGACCCGAGCTTCTCTCAGAGCACGTCCTGACCAGCGTCGGCATCAAGACAGAAATTGGAGGAGACAGGGTTCTGCCTGCTCCTTTGCAGGAGAGCACCGAGTTCGCTCGGCGTCTTCTTGACAGCGGTCGCGGTCTCGACGACGTGATAGACAGTCTTCAGACCTCGATTCTGGTCGAGGCGTTGAAGCAGTCAGGCGGGAACCAAAGCCGGGCGGCTCAGCAACTCGGCATCCCGCGCCAGACGCTCAGCAGCCGCATGCGGCGATACGGGCTCGACATCGCCGATTCTCGATGGGCTACCCGGCCTCCCAAGGAGCCCCCTCCTGGGGAGATGTCCTGACGCACTTGATCTGACGCGTTCAACGTCAACGACTACTACGGGTACTCGAGCTCTTAGGAGGCCACCGCCACCGGTGCATGGCAGCAGTTCATGTCTGACGACGAAATCAAGGCCGGCCAACAGACAGAACACAGCCAGCACGGACGAGGGGCTCGCCATGCTGGCCGTGCGTGCCTTCCGATTTTAATGGTTGGTGATTGGCAACACTTATTAGTAGTCCATGCCGCCCATGCCGCCCATGCCGCCCGTGTCCACACTCTTGCCGTTCTTCTTGGGCTTCTCAGCAACCATGGCGTTGGTGGTTAGCATCAAGGCCGATACCGAAGCTGCGTTCTGCAAAGCCGTCCGCACAACCTTGGTGGGATCAATGACACCGTCCTTCATTAGGTCAGTGTATTCTTCGGTCTGCGCATTGAAACCAAAGCTCCCCTTGCCGTCCTTTACCTTCTGCACGACGATTGACGAGTCAAGTCCGGCATTGAAAACGATCTGGCGAAGCGGCTCCTCGAGAGCTCGCTTGACAATGTTGACGCCGAACTGTTGGTCGCCTACCAATTGAAGCTTCTCGATCGCTGCCAGAGCACGAATGAGCGCGACCCCGCCGCCGGGAACAATGCCTTCTTCGATGGCTGCACGGGTTGCATGCAATGCGTCCTCGACGCGAGCTTTCTTCTCTTTCATCTCCGCTTCTGTGGCAGCGCCAACGCGGATCACCGCAACCCCGCCGACCAGTTTGGCGAGGCGCTCTTGCAGTTTCTCGCGATCGTAGTCCGAGGTAGATTCTTCGACCTGGGCTCGAAGCTGACTGACGCGGCCCTCGATGTCCTTCTTCTTGCCAGCGCCGTCGATGATGGTGGTGTGGTCTTTGTCAATGGTGACGCGTTTGCACTGACCAAGGTCGGTGAGAGCGACGTTCTCGAGTTTGATGCCGAGATCGTCGGAGATCATCTGACCACCGGTGAGGACAGAGATGTCTTGCAGCATGGCCTTGCGTCGATCGCCAAAACCTGGGGCCTTCACCGCTGCTACGTGCAGAGTGCCGCGCAGCTTGTTGACGACGAGAGTCGCCAACGCCTCGCCCTCGACGTCTTCAGCGATGATCAGCATCGGCTTGCCACTGCGCGCGACGTTCTCGAGGAGCGGCAAGAGGTCCTTCATGTTCGAGATTTTCTTCTCGAAGATAAGAATGTATGGGTCGTCGAGTGCCACTTCCATCCGCTCTGGATCGGTGACGAAATAGGGGGACAGATATCCGCGGTCGAACTGCATGCCCTCGACGACCTCGAGCTCTGTCTCCATCGATTTGGCCTCTTCGACGGTAATGACGCCCTCCTTGCCAACCTTCTCCATCGCCCCGGCGAGAATGCTACCGATGGTGGTGTCACCGTTGGCGGAGATGGTACCGACCTGGGCAATTTCCTTCGGGTCCTTGGTCGCCTTCGATTGCTTCTTCAGGTCCAAAATGACGGTCTCAACGGCGGTCTCGATGCCGCGCTTAAGATCCATGGCGTTGGAGCCGGCAGCGAGCAGCTTGACGCCTTCGCGGTAGATCGCTTGCGCTAAAACGGTGGCGGTGGTGGTGCCGTCACCGGCGATGTCAGAGGTCTTCGAGGCGACCTCTTTGACCATCTGCGCGCCCATATTCTGAAAGCGATCCTCGAGCTCGATCTCCTTGGCGACGGTGACTCCGTCTTTGGTGATGTTTGGTGAGCCATAGCTCTTCTCTATGATGACGTTGCGCCCCTTGGGGCCAAGGGTGACCTTCACTGCTTCGGTCAAGATGGTAATACCGGCGAGGATTTTCTCGCGCGCGAACTGCTCAAAAATGATTTCTTTAGCTGCCATGTTTTTTGCTCCCAAATGCAGGGCACGCACTTATGGCGCACCGTAATGTCTGCAATCTTTCTGTTTATTCCAAGATGCCGAGAATCTCTTCCTCGCGTAGGATCAGGTGCTCTTCGCCGTCGATCTTGATCTCCGAACCCGAGTATTTGGCGAAGAGAACGCGGTCCCCCTTTTTGACGTCCATCGTTTGGATCTTTCCGTCATCGAGGTGCTTGCCGTTGCCCACGGCCACCACCTTCCCCTCCTGGGGTTTCTCCTTGGCGGTGTCGGGGATGATGATCCCGCCGGCCGTCTTGTCTTCCTTCTCGATACGTTTGATCAAAATGCGATCCTGCAAAGGTCTGAATTTCATCCAAACTTCTCCATGGCGCTGAGCGCCGAACACCGTTTGTGTGACTGACTGCGGAAATTCTCCCCGCTGAAACCCCTTCGGTTTCGACCTAGGCAAGATGGGCTCCGCAAAGCATCTGTCAAGGAGCGGCGGGTCTCTATTTTGTCACGTAACACGTTGCAAACATTAAGAAAGGAAATAAATCTTTAGCAGTCGCGCCATGGGACTGCCAAAGATGACTTGTCAGTTTGCACCGCGATGGGATAGTACAGCCGGCAATGTGAGAGCGAGGATTTTCAGATCGAGCCCAAGTGAGTAAGTTCGCGCATACTTGATGTCCAAACGGACCCAATCATCGAAGCTGCTCTGATGAC
>MGST01000178.1 GCA_001798605.1 Deltaproteobacteria bacterium RIFOXYA12_FULL_58_15
CCTCGCCCGCTCGCTGTTGCCGCGCTCGAGGTGTGCCTGGGCGGCGGCGACTTGGCGCTCATAGCTCGGCTTGCTCGGTGGTGTGGGGGCCGGCGCGGTCGGCTGCGGGCCATCTCCTCGAGGGGATGCTGAACAACCAGCGACTGCCACGGAAAAGGCGACATAGATTAGAGTTCGAAGTATCATGACCGGACCGTATGTCCACGAGCAGGGGAGGTGCAAGCATGCTCGCCGCATTCTTATTCGCTGTGACGGTGTCGGTACCGGCTGGATTGCCGGAAACAATCAATGAGCTGAGCAAGCTCGTGGCGCAGGAGAAATGGGACAAAGCTGCGGAATGGGTGCGTTTGATCGAGACCCGGGTCAGCGAACGGGCTGCTCTCGAGGTCATCGATGGACAAGTATTGGTGAAGCCGCCCGCGGGTTTAGGGATCTATGAACGGGCTGGCGGTGGGGTGGTGCGGGGCGACGAGGTCTATCTCTATGCGCAGGTGCGCAATCACCAGGTGCGCCAACTGGGCGAGGGCTTCGAGCTCCATCTGGTGACTGACCTCATCATTTACGACGCCGACGCCGAGAACGTCGAGATCGCGAGGGACTCTGGCTACGGTGAGTCACGTTTTGTCGCCCGAACTCCACATCGGGACACCTTTGTGGTGATCGCCTTGAGGCGCAAGGGGCTGCCCTCCGGCGCTTACGTGGTGCGTTTGGTGGTCCACGATCGGATTGGCAAGAATAGGGGAAATATTGATATTCCTTTCAAAATTCCGTGACGAACACTTGACCCCAGTCCAGACCTGAACTTTGTTTGCGCCATGTTTGACTCGTTTTTCGGCCTATTCTCCACAGACCTGGCCATCGATCTCGGGACCGCCAACACCTTGGTTTATGTGCGCAACAAGGGCGTGGTGATGAATGAACCGTCAGTGGTGGCGATCACTCGCGTGGGTGGTACCCAACGAGTTCTGGCGGTTGGTGCCGAGGCGAAGAACATGCTTGGCAAGACGCCTGGCAACATCGTCGCCATTCGTCCCATGCGGGACGGTGTCATCGCTGATTTCACCGTCACTGAGGCGATGCTCAAATATTTCATCACCAAGATTCACAATCGTCGCCACTTTGTTCGCTCGCGCCTGATTATTTCAGTGCCAGCCGGCATCACCAACGTCGAGCGCAAAGCGGTTCGTGAGGCCGCCGAGAACTCTGGCGTCCGTGAAGTATGGATCATCGAGCAGCCCATGGCCGCGGCCATTGGTGCGGGGTTGCCGGTACGTGAAGCGCGGGGAAATATGATCGTCGACATCGGTGGCGGTACCACCGACGTCGCCGTTGTGTCGATGTCAGGCATGGTTACCAACGTCACCCTCAAGGTGGCGGGTGACAAGATGGATGATGCGATCATCAATTATGTTCGCCGTCACCACAATATGATGATTGGTGAGCGGACTGCCGAGCAGATCAAGATCCGTCTTGGTAGTGTTTGGCCACCCGATGATAACGAGCCCGCTCCCATGGACATGAAGGGGCGCGATTTGATCACCGGCGTACCCAAATCCATTGAGCTCACCGGCCCCGAAGTGCGCGAGGCTCTTGGCGATTGCGCCCGCAGCATTCTCGAAGCAGTCAAAGCCACTCTCGAAAAAACACCGCCAGAGCTCGCTGGCGATATCTCCGAGCGCGGAATCGTCCTTGCTGGCGGCGGTGCCTACCTGCGCGGCCTCGACACTATGCTGCGCGAAGAGATCGGTATCCCGGTGTTCATGGCGGACGAGCCTCTCCTCTCCGTGGTTAAAGGCGCCGGCATGGTGCTCGAAGATCTCGACGGCTACAAATCATTGCTTCTTGAAGGCTGACAGCTCAATAGCCGGCACACCGGTTGGCTAAGGACAGATCTCCTGGGCATCGAGGACAACTTCTATGTCTTTGAGGGTGATGTCACTGTCTGTGGACGCGAGGGACACAAAGAATGTTCGCACCGTGCATTCGGGAGTGAGGGCAACGGTGAAGTCTGCGGTTGCTTCGCCATTTGCATCTGGCGTTCCTAGCACGGGTTGATTGGCCGTATCGGTCGGATCGAAGGGCAAGATGTCGCCGTTGGTATTGCGGGGGGAGGCTTGGCCGCCGTTGTAGTTCCATGCAATGGGTCCGTCTTCATGGACGAGCACGCCCGGGGGAGCGGCCTCGCCGCCCATGCCAAAAATGCCGCCTGCGCCCTGGTGCCATGACAAGGTGAACCCCGGGGTGCCATCCGGCACTTCGATGCGTAGCTGAGCCACTGACGGGGCCATGTTGCTCAATCCAACCGAGGAGGGACCTGGCTGCTGCAACCATGCAACTGTGTCCAGGGCGACGGAGCCGTCGACTCCTACAATGGAAAGGGCCCGCACACGCTCGCAACCGGTGACGCCGTGGGCTGCAAAGGCACTGGTCGCGTCATCCGCGTAGTCGCTCAGTGTGTCGTCGAGGCCGATGAGGTCGATGATGCGTCCCGCCTGACGTGCCATGGTTTCATCGTTGTCGGACAGCGCAATGGTGGCAAGCAACAGCTGATCGAGGGCATCGACACCCAGAGCGCCAAGGTTGTTCATGACGGCCTTACGCATGTCCCAAAGCGCGCCGCTCCAGGGCAGAGAGTCTTGATGCACTTCGCCGACGATGGAAGACGGGCAGGCGTCATCATTGTCTGCATCGCGGATACCCTCGCCGCTATACTCGCCGGTAACCGACGAGTCGGTGAAAGAGGCCGCGAAATAATCGGACCAACCTTCATTCATCGAGCCCGGTTCAGCGTGACTGCCCCAGACGTCGACGCCCAGAGAATGCAAGGAAGGCGCTAGGGTGTATATCACTGCATGGGTGAACTCATGAAAGACGACATCGCCATCGTAGGCGAAGTCGCGGTTGCCCTGGAAGTAGACATTGAAATCGTAGGGGCGGGTGACCATGTCGAGGAGGATGGCGAGCTCAGGCGGCACATCGGACGGATCGCCCTCCATCGAAGGAATGAACGCCGCGTTGTCGAGGCGTGCGTAGTCTTCGATGAGAACGGGGTTGTCGGCAGAGGCACCGCGACCAAGAAACGCGACTTGTTGTCCAATGGTCGCGAGGCTCGATTGATCGATCTTCGGCATGAGCAGGTTGGTGGCGATGTGAAACGACAGCTCCGGTTGCCCATTGGCGTCTAGCACGGCGGTGCCGTCGGTGTTGCACTTCATGGAGCTGCCACGCAGACAAAACTCGGGGCCCAACAGCGAGCGGATGTGCTCAAAGTAGGTTTGGGTCGCGTGATAGACCTGCACCTCGGCGAAGGCATCGGTCTCGGAGCGCAATCCTTCGCTGTCACTCACCGAACGCGGCACGTCGACGGGCGTCGCCATCCATCCCGAAGCCTGGCTGGTCATGCGCGGCTTGGCAGTGCAGAAGACGGTCTCGAGGTGGAGGGTGTCGCCGGTGAAACCGATTGTGCTCAGGTCGAAGGGTATCATCGACGTGGGAATGGGTACCGGCACAACGCTGGTGATGGCATTGGCATCATCGTCGGCGCAAACCCTTAGGTCGGCCTCACAGGTGACGGCACCGTCGGCGCAACTGTACTTCTTACAGCAGTTCTCGGTTTGGAAGTGGTAGCCGCGCAGGTACCCACCGGGAAATGCTTCAATGACGTCGCCGAGCTCGACATCGATGAGATCCTCGAGGTTGACGCCCATTGGGTCGGGGGCGGGGAAGAAGACCTTGGCGCTGGCTGCGGCGGGCACGGGATCAGGATCGGGCTCCGCCTTCTTCTTTGCGTCTTCTTTGGAACACCCGAAGCCGAGTGCAAAAACTGTGATGGCGAGGATGAAGGTTTGAAGAGCCTTCATGGTTGCACCTCCGTGGTAACGGCTGTGTGGAAGCGGGCGACGGGCTCCTGGCGGAGGATGTCACCCGAGTCGGCATCGACCCAAACATCCCGCGCATCTTGGAGGCGCAACGTTGGCACCCGAACGCGCCAGGCCGGTCTGATTCCGCGATCGGAGGCAAAGAAGACCGGGCGTGCGAGCCCGCGAACTTGGATCGCGGTCTGACTGGTCAATACGCCCCCGCGCACGCTGCCGATAGCGCGCAGGAGGGCCCGTTCTTGGGGCAGAGAAAATTGACCCGTGACAAGCAGTGGCTGGCCAATCTTGGTGCGCAGCACTTTGCCTCTGCGACTGGTGATGACGCGGTCAGCTCCCTCTACGGGTAACACGCCGTGGGGGGACAAGAGCCGCGGCATGAGGCGCGTTACACGCAGCTTGCCCAAACGCAAATCCTGGGCTTCAAAGTCAGTCGCCTGACTCCAACTCGGATCGAGGGACTTCCAAGCGGCCGTCGCCGTCAAACTCGTCACGTCGAGTTTTGTCGATGCGCTCTCAGACAAGGGCGGTAACGCCGCGATAGCATCCTTATCCACTTGGGAGGCTGTGGCCAACAGCGAGAGAATCGGCAGTGCGAAGGTCAACATAATAATAACTCCTGCGGTAAGCGAATGACGGCAACTATAGGCACAAGGCAAGTTGTCTGGCTAGGGAAGCGTCCAAACCTTGGACTTGCACCCAGGGTCCTCTGCCAGGCAATGTGCACACAATGACCGCGCCAGTCTCATTTGTAGTGTCCGACGACGAAGGTGGGACGCGCCTCGATCGCTTGGTCGCACGACACACAGGCTCGTCGCGACGGGTTGCTCGTATCCTGATCATGCAGGGCAAGGTGTGTGTGCGGCGCACGGTGGTCAAGATCGCCACGCGCGAAATTCGCGCAGGGGAGCAGATCTCAGTTTCTGATCCCGGTGAAGTTGCGAACCCCAAAGAATTGCCGAAAGTGGAACCGCGTATTCTCCACCTCGACCATTGGCTCGTGGCGGTGGACAAACCAGCGGGTCTTCTCAGTGAGACGGGTCGGCAGGGCAGCCCTTCCATCGAAACACTGGTGCCGCGACTACTTGCCGAGGCCGGCGAGCACAAGACAGACGTCCGTCTTGTGCATCGCCTCGACGCCGGTACCAGCGGTGTGCTGCTCTTGGCGCGGCGGTCCCAGGCGTGCGCAACCTTGGGTGATGCTTTTGCTCAGGGTCGGGTGACCAAGACCTATATAGCCCTGTGCCAAGGAAATCTTGGTTGTGGCCAGTTGATCGATGCTCCCATCGGCCCTGTTCGTGGCACCCGTCAGGGTGTGGTGGAAGGGGGCAAGCCGGCACGAACCCAGGTTGAGTCCATCGCCACGACCCAAGAGGCATCGCTGGTGCGAGCCCAACCCAAGTCAGGGCGTACGCACCAGATTCGAGTTCACCTCGCTCATCTCGGTCACCCGCTATATGGCGATGGGCTCTATGATGGGCCGCGGTATGTTGGCAAAGCGCCGCCAGAGCCGGTGCCACGAACGATGCTGCACGCGCTGCAAATCGAAGTGGCCCACCCTAAGACAGGTGAGCCCTTGTTGGTTCGGGCACCACCTCCAGAGGATTTCGTGGCGTTGGCCATGAGGCTTGGCGTTTGGCCCGAGGGCGGCATTTGAGTGAGCGGCTGCCGTGGAACCTGAGCCGCCATTGATGTGGATGTCAGTCGCGCATCAAAAGCTCAAGGAGAGCCTTCTGTGTGTGCAGACGGTTCTCTGCCTCATCGAAAACCCGCGATTGCGGGCCATCGATGACTTCAGCTGCGACCTCTTCGCCGCGGTGTGCGGGAAGGCAATGTAAGAAGATGGCGTCGGGTTTGGCGCGCTTCATCAAGGCAGCGGTTACCTGATATTTGGCAAAGATGCGTTTGCGCTCCTCGGCCTCCGCCTCTTGCCCCATGGAAGCCCAGACGTCGGTGTAGACAGCGTCGGCACCTTCGACACCAGCGAGATCGGCAGTTACTTCGATGCGGGCGGAGGTCGCTGCTGCTTCCTTTTTTGCCTGCGCGAAAATGGTGGGGGAGGGCTGGTGTCCCTCGGGAGCGACGATGCGCACGTGCATGCCGTTGCGGGCGCCACCTAACATCAGAGAGTGGGCGACGTTGTTGCCGTCACCCACATAGACGAGCTGCTGGTCTTTGACGGTGCCTCGGTTCTCGATGATGGTGAGCATGTCGGCGAGAGTCTGGCACGGGTGCAGCAGGTCATCGAGGCCGTTGATGATGGGCACATGGCTGGCTTTGGCGAGGGCCACAACGTCGTCGTGGGCGTAGGTGCGAATCATGATGCCGTCAATGTAGCGCGACAGCACTGCGCCCGTATCGGTGATAGGCTCACCGCGACCGAGCTGCAGATCCTTGGCGGAGAGGACGATGGCCTGGCCACCGAGCTGGATGATGCCCGCCTCGAAGGAAACGCGAGTGCGTGTCGAACTCTTGTGGAAGATCATCGCCAAGATTTTCCCGCCCAGGGCTGTGCGGAAGTCTTTTGGCTTGGCCTTCATTTCGGCGGCGCGCGTGAGGAGACGCGTGTGCTCAGCTACTGAGAGATCGAGATCAGATAAGAAATGTCGAACCATCGTTTTCTCCATTGCAGGTGGTGCTCGCCTATCTCGGGTTGTGGCGGCAGGCAAGAGGAAGGATGAATAACGAGAGTACTGGAGAGATAGAGACGATGGAGAGATAGAGACGGAGCTTGCTTGCATGGCGTTCTGGTTTTGGCTATCGGCAGGCCCATGAAGGAAAAATCGAAGTCGAAAAATGAAGACAAGAAGCGCAAGAAGGACAAGAACAGAAATCGCAAGAAGGATAAGGGGAACAAGGTGGTGTTGACGGCGAAATCGGCCGACAAACTCGATCTCTACGAGCGATCAGTTCAAGACCCACCTACCGACATCGCCTTCTTCACCAAGGCATTTCGCAAAGAACGCAAACGTGTGGCCAACAGCCTGCGTGAGGACTTCTGCGGTACAGCGATGCTCTGTGCCGATTGGGTCAAAAAGCACCCTGAGCGCACCGCCGTGGGTCTGGATCTCCATCAACCGACGATGGACTACGGTTGGAAGAAACACATTGAGCCATTGGGCAAGGATGCCGAGCGCGTCGAACTGTTGAATCGAGATGTCCTCGTCGGCACGAATCGGAAGTTCGACATCATCGCAGCCTTCAACTTCTCCTACTCGGTTTTCAAGACCCGTAAGCAGCTACTGAGCTATTTCCAAACAGCACGCCGCGACCTCGTAGACGATGGGGCATTCTTCATCGACTTGTACGGCGGCCCTGAATCCCAAGTGGAGGTCGAGGAGACCCAGAAGTTCAAGGGGTTCAGCTATGTATGGGATCAGAAGCCCCTGGATGCGATCTCTGCCTGGGGTCTGCGCCACATCCATTATCGCTTCCCCGATGGAAGCGAGATGAAGAAGGCGTTCACCTACGACTGGCGTCTGTGGACCTTGCCCGAGTTGTGCGACCTGATGGATGACGCTGGCTTCAGTTCTTGGGACGTCTATTGGGAGGGTGCCGACAAAAAGGGCAGCGGCAACGGCATCTTCAAGAAGCAGGCAACTGCCGAAAACGAAGACGCCTGGATCGCCTATTTGGTAGGCTGGCGCTGAGGCAACGCTGCGATCAATTGTGCATTGCGTGCCGCCGCACCGCGGACCCGCAGCACTTGGGCGGCGGCGAGGTTACCGAGTTCCTCGAGGCGCTCTGGCCTGGCTAACAAATCGGCGATGACCTTTTTGAGCTGGGTCGGATTCGCAACTTGAATGCCGCCGCGTCCGAGGAGAACCTGAACCGAGTCGGCGAAGTTTTGCATGTACGGGCCGAAGAGCACCGGTTTGCCGCAGGCTGCCGGCTCGAGAATGTTCTGCCCACCCCGGGCGACGAAGCTGCCACCCACGAACACCACAGAGGCCAGTTGATAACAAGCGGCCAGTTCGCCGATGGTGTCGAGGATGAGCACGTCTGCCCTTGCTTTGGGGTTTGCGGCAGTATCGGAGTGAGACCGGAAACGGACCACGAGTCCCCGTCGGCTTGCAAGGTGCCCGACTTTTTCCGCGCGTTCCACATAACGTGGTGCGATCACCATGCGCAGTGTTGGGTGGGCTTTGCGTAGCTCGCAATAGGCGTCGAGTAGTATTTCCTCTTCGCCGTCGTGGGTGCTGCCTGCAGCCCACACAATGTCCTTCTCGGTTAGAGCTGTTGCATGGCGAAGCTCCTCGACTTTGGCAGGCAGAGGCGTTGCGGTCAGGTTGTCGAACTTGGTGTTGCCGGTGATGCGGATTTGCGCCTCTTTGGCCCCAAGCTTGCGGGCTCGCTCCGCTTCATGCTCATCGCGCATGAGCAGCAAGGTGAGCATTGTCAGCAGGTTTCCCACGAAGAAGAACAGTCGCCGATAGGCACGAAGGTTCGCGTCTGAAATTCGTCCGTTCTGCAGCACTATCGGGATGTTGCGATTGTGCGCCGCACGGATCAGCTGTGGCCACAGTTCTGTGTACTCGAGCACCAGAACATCGGGACGAATGTGGTTCACGGTGCGTCGCACCGCACCGGGCAAATCGAAAGGGAGGAAGGTGATGGCAGCGAACGCCTGCCGTTCCCTTTCGGCAATCGCTCGACCGCTGTTGGTGATGGTGGAAAGGATGATCTGCGCGTCGGGACGAATGATCTTGAGCTCCCGAACCAATGGCATCAAGGCGAGAACGTCTCCGGCGGACGCGCCGTGCAACCAAAACCGCGGCCCGTCGCCAATGGTCTTGGACCAGTTTCGGCCGAGAAAACCCAAACGGGCGGCAGTACCCTGACGCAACTTGGGATGGAGCAGGAGCACCGGCAGCGCCAGCAAAAAAACGACGTAGGTGACTGCTGTGGCAATCCAATACATCGGCCTCTTTCTATGTCGGTAGCTGGGATGGGTCCAGGGAATGCTGCTGCATTGGGTTTAGACCTCGACGTTGGCCGTTGCGGCTGGGCGGTCCCGCAGCAGGTAAATGAGGATCGCGAGGGTGAGCAGAAGCAGGAGGATGGGGATGACTCCGGTGATGATGTCTTGGCCGAGCCACACAGATTCATGCCAGTGACGTTTGGAGGTCTGCGCAAAGGATCGCAAGGCGAAGATCCAACCTCCGTGCAATCCCGCCGCGAGGTAGAGGGAACGGGTTCGCAAAACTGTGTAGCCGAGTATCCAGCCGACGAGGAACAGGGTGATCCCACCACCGATGACCAACTCAGGTGAGCTGAATTGCCAAAAGAGGCGACTCAGCATTTCGAAGCCGCTCGTCCAATCGGGATGACGGATCGTCCCAGCACCCTTGGCAGGCTTGAGGAAATGAAGGACTGAAAAAAAGAGCGACAGAAATGCCAGAGCCCACTTCCAACTCAGGGCTCGCCGCAGCAAGCCGAAGAGCACGCCGCGGAAGAAGAATTCTTCGATGAGAGGAACGAGCACAGCGGTTGCAACAATGGGGGGCAGCTTGTGCCACCGGAAGGGTGAGCGGATGGTCGCTTGATCGGTGAGTATCAAGATGACCACCACCAGCCACAAGCCAATCATGCCAATGCCGATTCCCAGGGCCAAGTCTGAGAATCTGCGCGGGTTGGGGGTGAGCCCCAGGTCTGTCCACCGCCGCAACCCGAGCCATCGGACGAAGGGCCAAATGGAGACCAATGCGACGATGAGCACGGAGCGATTGAAATAGCTGGAGAAGCGAACCCCCTTGAGAATGGGGAGCTCCCCTACCCACGAGCTGCCCAACCAGTACAAGGGTGGTGCCAGCAGACAAGCCGCAACCATGACGAACACGGTGTATGCGACAATTTTCCCAACCGTTCCCATTACCGCACCTTTGGTCAGCAACGCTGCTGAGTCAACCTCGACTCTGCAAGCGTCGGGTATGCATTGTCTCAGACCAAGGGCAGGTTCAGTCAACGACAGATTTGCATGAGCATCGTGCAAAACTCAGCCGCCAAGTCGTTTAGGGTGTAGGCT
>MGST01000179.1 GCA_001798605.1 Deltaproteobacteria bacterium RIFOXYA12_FULL_58_15
GCAGTATCGATCATGATCCGATCCGCGATGCAAGCCAAACTTGGACAGATTATTGTCTGACAATGACTTGGCCTGGGCAAACTCCCCCTGGGCTGTCAGCTACACGCACCTGTGGCACGCGCCAGTAGGGATTCGCCTCGGCACCTTTGCCTTCGAGCGGTCGCTTGAGTGGTTCGTCAACGACGGGTTGATGGTAATCTTTTTCTTCGTCGTGGGCATGGAGATCCGTCGCGAGCTCCACCTTGGCGGTTTGTCCGACTGGCGGCGGGCTGCCCTTCCTGCTGTTGCCGCGTTGGGCGGCATACTGGTCCCGGCGGCTCTATACCTCGCGATCGCCGGTGCCCCCACCACCCGGTCGGGCTGGGGCGTGCCGATAGCGACCGATATTGCCTTCGCCGTCGGTATCCTCACCCTGTTGGGGAAGCGCGTGCCGGCAGCGTTGCGCGTGTTGTTGCTCGCGCTCGCTATCATCGACGACGTCGTAGCCATCCTCGTCATCGCCGTCTTCTACTCGTCGGGAGTGGCCTTCTCAGGAGTGCTCGTTGCGGCTTCCGGGGTCGTGGCCATCCTGACGATGCAGCGCTTCGGCGTGCGCACCAAACTGGCCTATGTTGTGCCGTCACTTGTGGTTTGGGCCGGCATGTACTCGGCCGGCATACATCCCACGATCGCCGGTGTCATCGTAGGGCTGATGACGCCCGTTCGCGCGTGGCTGGGGCCGAAGGGCTTCCTTGTCAATGTCCGCCAGGAACTCGACCGCATCGGCCGGACTGGCACGAAGACTCTGTCGTCGCATGATCTTGGGGACGCCTTGCGGCACGTAGACGCCGCACGTCGTGAGTCCGTCTCACCCGCCGAGAGTCTGATCGAGAAGCTCCATCCCCTGGTGGCGTTCGGCATCATGCCGGTTTTTGCGCTGGCCAACGCGGGCGTTTCGCTTGCGGGTGGAGCGCTCGACTCAAGCTCGTGGAGTGTCGTGACTGCCGTCGCCGTCGGCCTCATTGTAGGCAAGCCGGTCGGTGTGCTGCTAGCGAGCTGGCTCGCTATACGACTGCGGATTGCGGTGCTTCCCGTCGGCACGAGCTTTCGGCATCTCGTCGTTCTCGGCGTCGTCGCCGGGGTGGGCTTTACGATGGCGCTGTTCATCGCTCGGCTCGCCTTCGTGGACGTGAAGCTTTTGGCGGCCGCGAAGATAGGCGTGCTGGTGGCGAGTGGCGGTGCAGCTATCGGTGGGCTCATCATCGGCCGAGTGTGGCTCGCACCCGTGGAAACAGCCGCTGCTGCAGCAACCGCCGATGAAGCGGAAAGCTCGTCGGAGGCATAGGTGGCGATCGGCGCTCTTCTATCTTACGACTACCTTGTCCACGAGTCGCTCGACGCCGTCCGTGCCATCGAGGTATCTGAGGATCTTTCGCTTTGTAGCGAGACTCCTCACGTTCCCAGACACCACGGCGATGTTGCCAAAGACCAACACCGTGACGCTCGGATTCGCGAAGATACTGAATAACCCCTTGTTGATCCGATTAGCGAGACTCCGGTCGGAGCGCCTCTGCGATGGTGAGACGGTCACCAGAGTTTCAACGCTTCGGACGCCATTGACGTGCTTGATGAGGTCGACGATGCGGCGCAGTTCTATCTTTGAATCGATGCTGCCAGCCAATCGAGCACTACCATTTTCCACGGACACCGCGATGGTGTCGAACGTTCCTGTTGTTGTTGTTCTGAGCAGAGACTCGACAGACTGCCCGATTTCTTGATCTGAGAGGCCCGATGGGCCTACGCGAACCTTCTCTGTGAACACGCCGGTCACCCCTGGAACGAGCGCGACGAGTTCCTCGATGGCATCCTTTTTCCAGAGCCGGTCCACTTCCCCCTCAAGGCGAAAAACGCCATGGCTCACATTGAGACGCAGTGGCGCTGCCAAACCATTTGTCAACCTCAGGCGAGCACGCACTGCCCGAGCTACCGCAACGTCGGGATTGCGTGCGGTCCCCCGCACCTCGTGGATACCGATAACCTCCGCCAGCAAACGTGGGAAGCAAAGGGCCTCCCGCGGCCACTGAAACACGGCTGTTGCGCCAGCTTCATAGAAACGGCGGGCTTCCTTGTCGGACACCATGTCGAAGGCGGCAACAAAGACCGGTATATTCTTGGATTTGGGCGCATCACGGATTTCGCCAATTGCCTGGGTCATGTTGCGTTTGCCGAGTGGTTGAACCAGCACGAGCGCAGCCGTAAATGCGCCGATGGCGTCCGCCGGAGAGATGTCTTCTCCGAGCCGCCTTATTGCAATGTTGAGTGTTTCAAGTCGTTTGGCCACTTTGTTAGCGCGATTGTTGCAGCCAACAACGCAGACTTCTCGGGAATCTCTTGCTTTGCCAGGCCTGGTTCTTAAACGGTCCTGCCTCTTGGGCGTTCTGGTTTTGGCTTGTGCTGGCATTTCATCCGTTCCCGTTCGTGTACACTTCCGACGGCTGTCATACTGCGTGCTTTCGAGACATGCGACTATGAGGAAGTTTCTTCGTTGCGCGTCGGAAAAAGCGAAGTTGCTCAGTGTTCTTCCGTGTCGCTCACGCCCGGATTCGTGTCTAGCATTTTGAGATCTGTGACTGAAACCCCCGCTGCTGGGGGAGGGGATCGACGCGATTGACTTTGTCTCCGTGATTCGTACCTTGCCATCAGGTCGCAAGAGGGACCTGATGGGGTGTTTGTCGAGAATCTGTGTTTGTTTCCGAGCATCCTGAGAATGAAATGACGCGACGTGTATGGGGAAGAATGTAGGTGGGACCATGACCAATCTCGGAGCCAACTCTGGTTTCGTCGATGACCTATTTGCCCGCTATCGAGATGATCCGAGCTCCGTTAGCGATGTGTGGCGCGATTTCTTCGCTGATTACGAACCACGTGTTGGACATGCGGTCTTGCAAACGGTTTCTGACGGACAAGAAGTGCTCGCTGGTGCCGTGGTTTTCGAACAGCAGAACCAGGGTTCGGCGCAGGCCGCGATTGACGGAGCGCCCGTGAGCAGTAGAGCGCAGGTGCCCCAAGAAACCCGAACGAGCGATGTTGATCTGACAGGAGCCGATCTCATCGTCGGTGCGGCGGCACGCATTGTCCAGAATATGGACCAGAGTCTGGCCATGCCCACCGCCACCTCCGTGCGGACCATCGCGGTCAAGCTCCTCGACGAGAACCGGCGATTGATCAATCAACATCAGGTGGCGATCTCGGGACCGAAGATCTCGTTTACCCACTTGATTGCGTGGTCAATCGTGCGAGCACTGGAGAAACATCCGGTGATGAATGCCGAGCTTCTCGGGGCGGATGGGAAGCATTACATTCGTCGGCGCGAGGATATCAATCTCGGTTTGGCCGTGGATGTCGAAAAGCGTGGGCAGCGGCTGTTGGTCGTGCCGTGCGTCAAGGCGGCTCAAGACTTGTCCTTTCTCGAGCTCGTGGAGAGGCATGATGACCTGGCGCGTCGGGCGCGGCAGAACAAGCTTGGAGTTGATGATCTGACTGGCACCACGGTCACGTTGACCAATCCCGGCATGTTGGGGACGGCCATGAGTGTGCCGCGCCTGATGCAGGGACAGGGCACCATTATCGGTGTGGGTCGCATCGATTATCCCGCAGAGTATTCGGGCATGGCGCAGCGAGTGATTTCTGAGCTCGGGCTGTCGAAGGTGATGACAGTCACCAGCACCTATGACCACCGCATCATTCAGGGAGCAGAGTCAGGTTCTTTTCTGGCTGATCTTGAAACGCTCATTCTGGGTGGCGAAGGTTTCTACGAACGCATCTTCGCCGACCTCGGCGTGCCCCATGAGCCCCTTGCTTGGGCTCCGGATCAGAATCCGTCGATCACGGGAGGCGCCGACAGCAGGGAGGTCATCACCAAGCAGGCGTCGGTGTTACAACTCATTCGAGCCTACCGTGTGCGCGGGCATCTGTGGGCCGATCTCAATCCGCTAGGTTATGCGCCGCAGGCGCAAGCAGAACTCGAGCTGTCAACCTGGGGGTTGAGTGTCTGGGATCTCGATCGCGAGTTTGTCGCCGGAGGTCTGCGCGGCCACAACGGCCTGATGACTCTGCGCCGCATTCTCGACATTTTGCGCGAGTCCTACTGTCGGCACATCGGCGTCGAGTACATGCACATCCCGGAACAGGAAACACGCTCATGGTTGCAAGAACGGGTGGAGGGCGATCCTGAGGCAATAGGCCCACAAGAGCGCCAAAGAATTCTCGAGAAACTCAATGCTGCCGAAGCGTTCGAAGCATTCTTGCACACCGCCTATCTTGGTCAGAAACGATTCTCTCTCGAAGGCGGCGAGGTCCTCATCCCCATGCTCGACGCGTTGCTCAACGCGGCGGTTGCGGGCGGCGTTGAGGAGGCCGTTATTGGTATGGCGCATCGGGGTCGGCTCAACGTTCTCACCAGTATCATTGGCAAATCCATAGGAAGCATTTTCCGGGAGTTCGAAGGTGAGCTCGATCCCGCATTCAGCCACGGCTCCGGTGATGTGAAATACCACGTCGGTGCCAGCGGTGTGCACACCGCTCCGTCGGGGGAGACGATGCGTGTGGCTTTGGCCTCGAACCCGAGTCACCTCGAGGCGGTGGACCCGGTTGTCGAGGGAATGGCCCGGGCCCGTCAGTCACAACTCGGCGATGTCGAGCGGCAAAGGGTGTTGCCCATATTGGTGCACGGTGATGCCGCCTTTTCTGGCCAGGGTGTTGTGCCCGAGACGCTCAATTTGTCTCAACTCGCCGGTTATCGCACCGGGGGGACTATTCACATTGTCGTCAACAATCAGATTGGTTTCACCACGAGTCCCGAGCATCTGCGCTCCTCCATCTACGCCACCGACGTGGCGAAAGGTGTGCGCGCACCGATCTTTCATGTCAATGGCGACCACCCCGAGGATGTGGCGCGGGTAATCAAGCTCGCCTATGCCTTCCGCAAAACCTTCAAGCACGACGTCGTCGTCGACGTCGTGTGCTATCGGCGTTGGGGCCACAACGAAGCGGATGATCCGTCTTATACGTCACCCACTCTCTATGCGGCAATCAAGGCAAAACGTTCAGTGAGAAAACTGTACACGGAGGAGCTGTTGCGTCGCGGCGTTATTGATCCCCAAACCGCGGAACACACGTTGAATGATTTCAAGTCGCGGTTGCAACGTGCGCACGACGAAGTGAAGAGGGCCAAGGAGAATGTCGAGGCTGGCAAGTCGATAGTGCCCCCTGATTATCCAGAAGCGCCACCGGCTGAACCCGCGATTCGAACGGCGGCGAGCGCGGTGCGTCTCGAAGAGGTGCTGGCAGGTCTCGACCGCCTTCCGGAGGAGTTCGAAGCGCATCCGAAGTTGTTGGCGCAACTGTCACGGCGTCGCGACAAATACGACGGCAACAAGATTGACTGGGCCCTCGCAGAGGCGCTTGCCTTCGGCTCCTTGGTGTTGGAGGGAACACCGGTGCGTCTGAGTGGCGAGGACTCAGGTCGAGGTACCTTCAGTCAACGCCACGCCATTCTTCACGACCATCGCAATGACAACAGATACATTCCCCTGCAACACCTGCATGACGACCAAGCGGCGTTCAATGTCTACGACAGCCAACTCTCAGAGTTCGCTGTCCTCGGATTCGAGTACGGCTTCAGTGTTAGTTCGCCCGAGACCTTGGTGATGTGGGAGGCGCAGTTTGGCGATTTTGCCAACGGTGCCCAGGTGATTCTCGACCAATTCCTCTCAAGCGCCGAGGACAAGTGGGGGCAAGAGAGCGGTCTCGTGCTGCTGTTGCCCCATGGCTACGAGGGCCAGGGACCAGAACACTCGAGCGCGCGCATCGAACGGTTTCTTCAATTGTGTGCGGCCGGGAATCTCAGGGTATGCAATCCGAGCACGCCAGCTCAATACTTCCATTTTCTCCGATATCAAGCCAAGGTCATCCGCCGCGTACCGATGGTGGTGTTCACGCCCAAGAGTCTGCTCAGGCATCCCCAGGCCGTCTCCACCGCGGAGGAAATCAAGGACGGCGAGCTTCTGACCGTTGCCGACGACCCGGCGGTTCCCGAACCAGAGAGGGTGGGACGATTGGTATTGTGCAGTGGCAAGGTCTTCTATGACCTGAGCGCTATGCGCGACAAGGAAGGGTTGGGCGATGTCGCGATTGTGCGGATCGAGCAGCTTTACCCAGTGCCCGAGGAGAGGCTCGCAGGAGTGCTGCGCCATTACCCCAACGCCACCGACGTGGTGTGGGCCCAGGAAGAGCCCGAGAACATGGGTGCCTGGCGCTTCTTGCGTGAGCATATTAGGGATGCATTGGCACCAGGGCAAGAGCTGTGGTTCTCGGGGCGCGACGAGAGTGCGAGCCCAGCCACAGGGTCGAGCAAGAGACATGTTGAGCAACAAGAACACTTGATCCGCAAGGCGTTGGCCGTCGATTAGTCGAGGAGAAGATCCGTCAGAGTCCGCAATAGACGGCCTTCAGGAAAGCAGCCACAGACCGACGAGCGGCGCGGCGATTCCCACTGCAAGTAGGATGCCGCCGCGCCCTTTGAGACCGCGCCGCCCCGGGACAATGAGAACGCCCGAGATCGCCAAGAAAAGTAACAGTACAGCGAAAATATCGGCCCCCCAGGTCCACCAACGCCGCCCCTCGTTGAGATGCAGGAAGTTGAACTGCCGGAACACCGCACGCGGTTGTCTTTCTTGCAGCTCGAGTATTCCGCTCTCCGGTAGGTAGTCGACGACATCGCTATCTGCGCCGCCAAAGAAGAGGCTCAATCTGTCGGGACTTCGCCAGAAGACTTTTCGCGGCGGATGGCTGCGGCCCGCGAGCTCAGTCAGTTGGGCGATCAACGCCGCTTGATGGGTACGAGATTCGGCCGCGGGTTCCGAGCGCTCATTTGCTGATAACCCCAACACATCGCTCGGCAGTCCGACCACTCGGCTGGCGTGGGTGCTGGAAAAATTGTAGTCCCAATCTTCGCGGTGATTCACCGCGATCCCCGAGATCGAGTAGACAACAGTGAAGCCGAAGCAAAGGTAGCCAATATCCCGGTGCAGTGAGAGCAGAGTTCTGCGCCAGTTCATCTTGCTTGCGACGGTCAGCCGAATTCGGCGCCGGTGGCGCGGATGATGACCTGTTTGGGCGCCATCGCCGCTTCCCCGAGTTTGTGCTCTTCTGCAATGTGAGCGCCCTGGCGTGCTGGGATGTCGAGTAGCTCGACAATCCCTTCGGCGACTGCGGTCTTGCCGATCGAGTCGTGCGGGACCAAGAAGACCGGGGTCGTGAAGATCCGAACATGGTCGCCGGTTTGATCATCACCGACGACGGCAAACCACGCACGTCGATGCATGCACATCGCCGCGACGTTGCCGCGGATGCGGATGGCTTTTCCCTGATATTTGTCAGGATCTGCGAGAAGTGCGGCGACCGTGATCTCCTCGCTGTTGTTGAACTCGTTGCCGAGGTGGGCGATGACGTTGCCTTGGCCGTCAGTCCTGGTGGTCTGTGCCGGGTTCGTCAATTGGTTGGTATTGCCTGCCTGGGCGCACGAACACCCGTCCGTCGGTTCGCCTTGCCCATGGGCGCATTCTTTCTCACTCTCGGCTTTTGCCGTGGTGGACGTTGTGGTTTCTGCCGCCGGGGCCGATTCTCCCTGGCAGGCGAGGATGGTGGTGCAGGAAAGGAACAGCCAAAACGAACGAAAAGTCATTGTAATACTCCAAACGTCAGGTTTGAGAGGCCTCTTGTGTCATGTTTGGGGGCATCCCGGCAAGTCTCGTCGAACAGATCTGTAGATCGGACAAATCCTGCTCCTTGGTTGTCAGAGCCCAGCCACACGGGTGATCCCGCCCGGATTCGGATGTACGTGCAACATGCAAGCGAATCCTGCATGTTCTTGAAATGGGTGTGAATTCTCATCGTGCCCTGGCGGTGCGCATCAGTCGTGTCTGTGTATATCGCATGGTGTTGAAAGATAAGAAGAACTCTTTTCACAAGTGCCGTTGCGGCCATGGTCGAGCGTCTGGCCGGTGGGCTACAATTGAAACATGCAGGATGCAGTACTTCACGAACGCAGAGAGCTGGGCACGTTGCTGCGGGCGGTGGTCAAAATCATCGCTGTGTCAGATCCGCCGGACTACGAGCAGCCGTGGCAGACCTGTGGCTCGTCGACGAGCTCCGGCTCTGGTGTTGTTGTGGACACAGCGGCAGGCCTGCGGGTGTTGACCAACGCACATTGTATTCAGAACCATGTGTTTGTGGAGGTCAGGCGATACGGTAAGGCGAAGAACTATGTTGCCAAGGTCGTGGCTGTTGGCCACGAGTGCGATCTGGCTCTCTTGGATGTCGAGGATGAACGATTTTTCCACGGCGTTGAGCCGATTCCCCTCGGATCTCTTCCCGAGCTCTCCGACCGCGTCTCTGTCTGTGGTTATCCGGTAGGTGGCGAGCGATTGTCGATTACCGAAGGCATTGTTTCTCGCATCGAGGTGCTTCGCTATGCGCAACGTCGTCGCCGCTTGTTGGCGGTACAAATCGATGCGGCTATCAATGATGGCAACTCCGGTGGTCCGGTGTTGTTGGGGGGCGAGCTCGTCGGGGTCGCTTTTCAGGCTCTCGAGGACGCTCAGCAGATTGGTTACATGATCTCTGTGCCGGTCATTGAGCATTTCCTCGCGGATGTCGACGCCGGCGTGACGCCTGGTTTTCCCGAGTTGGGTGTTCACTCCGTACCGCTTGAATCCGCGGCCCATCGACGTATGCTCGGACTATGCGGCGAACACGACAACGGCGTCCTCGTTGCCCGGGTCACGTTTGAGGGATCTGCCTGGGGTGTTTTGCGGGAAGGCGATGTGATTCTGGAAATCGATGGCTTGCCCATCACCAGTGATGGCACCGTGCCCCTGCGGGACGGTGAGTGGGTTACCTACGAGCACGCCATCACCTGTCGCCACGCTGGGGAGAGTGTGAGTATCCGCGTCTGGCGAGATCATGCCGAGCTCAGTTGTATGGTGGCACTCAGAGCGCCGAGTCACCTCGTAACCGAGGATACCTACGACGTTCGCCCATCGTACTTCATCTTTGGTGGCTTGTTGTTTGTGCCACTCACCCGCGACTACCTGAAAACCTGGGGGGAGCAGTGGTGGCAGAGTGCGCCACATAATCTCATGAGCTTGTATGAGGGGGGAATTCCCACCGAAGAGCGGCAGGAGGTGGTGGTGATGCAGAAAGCCTTGGCCGACGAGGTCAATCGCGGCTACCACGACTGCGAAAGCGTTGTTATCGTTGAGGCCTGCGGCGTGCGATGGCGTTCTCTGGCTCATCTCGTCGAGATCGTTGATGCCGTGCGAGGGGAGTACGTGACTTTTCTCGCATCAGACGGGCGTCCCATTGTCATCGACCGACAGGTGGCAATAAGTCGCAGCCGCTCCATCCTCGAGCGCTTCGGCGTTCCGCGGGACAGGTCAGCTGATCTGCCCAACCTCAGCGTTCAGGCCGCGCCCTGAGCCACTTCGTTTTCTTGCCGAAGGGTGGAGGGTTGTGCTGGAACCTGCCGCTGGCGGGAGAGGCAGCGCCACGCCAGCGCCTTGGTTGGCGCGTGGGCTCTAAATACCACCGAGCGCATCTCGCAGAGCTCGAGGAAAGGCTCAATGGCGTTTACCACGTCCCGCAAAGTGCGCCGCGGCGGCCCTTCCTCACGCGGCCCACCCTCGGTGCTGCCAATGATGCTGAGCCACTGGCCCTGGGGTCCGAGCACTGCTGCGACGCGT
>MGST01000180.1 GCA_001798605.1 Deltaproteobacteria bacterium RIFOXYA12_FULL_58_15
GTCTCAATGGCTCGGTCCATCGCCACAAAGGCGTCTGACCTGTCGATGTCGCAGCTACGAAAGGTCGCCAAGGCCTCGAGAAAATCCCGCGGCAATGGCGGTGGCGCAACACCCATCAGCACCTCCTCGATGTGGACGCACATGAACCCATTGCAGGCTGGCGACTTGAACAGCGCCAACACACAACCGCCATCGGTGTGATAGCGGCACTTCTCCTCGATGCCGGCCGCCCTACTCCAACCCGCCCGCCGGGCCTCGAGATCTTGAAGCTGCAACATGACGGTGGGAACCAAACCGAGGTCGTATCCCAAAACTGAGCAACAACCCACCGGCAGTCGATCGCACGTTCGTGCGCAAATGCCCTTGGTGAGCTCATCCTGAATGCGATCGAGCTCGACATTCTTGATTGCGTACTCGAGGAGGATCTTGCGAATGCGAAAGGGCGGCGCAGTCCCCCGCTGCCAACCTTTGTACTCACTGCGTTCGAGGCGGGTCACAAAAAGGATCTCGGCAATGTCGCGCAACAACTGCAGCATCGGTCGCGTGGAATTCTCCACCAAGTGCCCCATGAGCTCGCGCGTACGGGAACTGTCATATCCGCCACGGGGAATGTCGATCTCCTGTTCGAGCAGTTGAGCCAACCTTCCCAATTCGGTGCCGACCTCCGCGCCCTGCACTTCCCCTGCTTTGAGCACCCGGCCAAACTCTGCGTCCGCGGTGAACGCCGCCTCGGTGAATTCCAGCCCGTTGGTGAGTTCCAACCCGTTGGTGAGTTCCAACCCGTTGGTGAGTTCCAACCTGTTGGTGAATTCCAGCCCGTTGGCGAGTTCCAACCCGTTGGTGAATTCCAACCCGTTGGTGAATTCCAGCCCGTTGGTCAATTCCAGCCCGAGAATGCCGCGCGCCGCACGCTCAACGCACATAATGATGGCGGTCACTTGTTCAATCGGCATTGCCATCGTATCCATCGTGTCCCATTGTTCATCGGCAAATGTCGCCAAGCAACTGAATTAACTGGGTTTTCACAAATGTCGACAAAGATATTGGAGGGGACAGTTGTTCAACTTGGTCGAAAAGATGATCAAAATCGCACAAACGACACAACTTTTCCCCCTCACTTCCGACAATGCATGTGGTATCAAATAGACCGAGACAAATTGAATTTAGGCTCGCGATAGCGAGTAAACCCGCCTCTTTGGGGGCCCAGAGCGTCGGTATTGTGACCTCACAGGAGACTCATCATGACAGAAGTGAAAGCTGAACGCAGCAACCGAATTTCTTCCGACAACAATGTGGTTATCGATCCCATTGTGCCGCAGAACGTAAACGGCAAAGGTGGCACTCAAGCAACAGGTGGGGTGCAGAATACGGGAGACACTCCCGAGGTCATCAACAACAGCACTCCTGGTCATGTCGAGGTGAACAGCGAGCCCATCGTACAACAGGGCACCGCCGTCAATCCGGAGATCGACCTCAGCAACGTAATCGCGCAAAACAATGATCCATCCCCAACGGTCAACGCCACTCAGGTACAAAATTCGAACAATGTGCGCAGTCTTGGCTCGCTCAATCCCACTGGTGAGGCGGTGCCACTCACCGTGGCCATGGCAGCAGTATCAAAGCCCGCCAGCGAGGCTTTGAACAAAGCCGCCATCAACCGCGGCTTCAATCCGCTCAAGAGCGTCATAGGCGATTTCCAAAACCCCGCCGACATGTACAAGGGCAAGGCGATCCTGCCCGTGAAAAACACCATTGCTGGCGTCATCAAACACGGCAACAACGGACAAGTCCCCGCAGCACTCCAACCACTCGTCGACTTCGTTCAAGAGGGCGGAGTCTTGATGACTCCGGCGCATCAGTTCAACGTTGATGGCAAGCCCGGCAACCGCGTTACCGCTTACGGCGGCAGTGTAGGCCACAAGAATATCGACTCATTGGTGCACGAGCTTGGCAAACAAGGCATGCGCCTTCTCAAGGTGATGAGCCATATCAATGGCGAAGGTCAAGGTGGACCAGTCGACCAAATCCTCGGAGATGGCGTCGGCGGCGTAACCCACGCAGGCTCATTCTCAGCAGGCATGAAAAACGGCGAGCCCCAGTCCATCAAGAGCGACTGGCCGTCGGACTATGGCAATCTTAGTGACAGCAACCGCAACTACAACGCCGTTGGCATCGCCGTCGACTATCAAGCCGGTACCAAGCAGGAGGTTCCGGCTGAGGCTATCGCCGCGTACAAGAACAACGCTGACATGTGGGACTGCTTCGCTGGCATGGTCGTTCCCTTTGCCGGTCAAGACCGCGACCGGCGCCACACCAACTACCAATACAACCCGCTGGAAATCTACGACGCAGCATCGGCAAAATCCGTGGCGGAGGCCCTGGCGGCGGTTGATCAGAACGTCATGCTCGACAAGCACGGTGCCTTCTACTGCGCTGAAGGACAGTTCTGCGTCGCCAACCTCGGTCCCAAGAATGATACGCTGCTCAAGAAGAGCGTCTTCGCCGGAACCCGCGCGGGCAAGATCATTGATGCTTTCCAGGAGTCTGGTGCCACCCGTGAACACCCCGAGGACGGTTGGAAGTACTTGCTCGACCACGGCGTTATTACTCAGGATGAATTCTCACACCTCGAACGCACTAACCGCACTGCGGCCTATTTGGAGTGGGTGCCCGAAAACATCAAGGGGTGGGAAGACTACGAGACCTACCAGAAGGATGGTCTCATCGCTGAACCAATGACTGTGGCAGGAATGGCTTGGGGGCTCATTCGCAGCTTCATGCCACGCCAAGGCATTGCCAAAACAATCACGCAAGAGCTGCAGCGCTGTTACAAGGATGGCGATGCCTCGGTGAAGGCCGGTGTAGAAGCGCTCATCGGCACTGTCCCCACCACAACCCAGGGGATCAAGGCATTGGCAGCATTCGCAAACCAGTGCGCGAGCGCGACCCTGGCGGGCTTCCTCAACAGTGAAGACTTCAAGAGCAAGCTGCTATCGAAATCAGGGATCGACGAGATTACCAACGATGACGACAAGAAAAAGGTCCGCGACACGTATGACAAGTTCGTCAACATCGTCATGTCGGTCGATCCGAGCGACCAGCAGGCCCTCGACGCTGCACTCAAGCAAGCCGATGACGACTTCCGGAATTTGAAGGTGAAACGCACCTTCCGCAATCCGGTCAGCGGCGAGTATGACATCCTTAGAGATTCGTCGACGATGCTCTACGCTGCACCCTACTGCTATAACCTCTACGCGCAGCATCCTGAGTTGTTCGGCAGCTATGCACTGCGCTACGTGACCAACTTCCAGCACGCGGAACAGGTCAACGGCCAAGCGGAGCAGGTGCACAGCCAACCGGTGGGCTAAGAGGTCAGGGTGCCCATATCGACCCGCCAAGGCCAAGGGCCAAGATCCAAGATCGACTGGACGCCTTGCACTGACCCCGAAAATCAACTGTCCCGAGAGCCCAGCAATGAGCCCGGACCCTACTCGCCACCTGCTTGAACCGCGAAGGTGGCACTGGTTTTCGCCCTCTGCTTCGCAGAGGGTTGTTGCGGCTGCGGCACAGCTAGCTAGTTTTTCACCCTGTTTCGCGACCTGTTGGCAATAGTGGTCAGCGGGCCAGCGAGCCACCGAGCCACCGAGCCCAGCGAGCAAGAGCCTTCGCGCTCCCCTTCGTCTCTGTCTCTATCTTCTTGCTCACCTTGGCGGCCTTCTTCTTGGGACGGCCAGGGCGAACCGGGTTTTTCTTTCGCTCTTCCTGAAACGCTTCCAGATCCCGACGCGAATAGACTCGATGACCGGATGGCATGCGTCTGACCTTCACTTTTCCACCGTCTGTCAACCGGCGCAGGTACTCCGCCGACAGTCCCACGAGCTGGGCTGCGGCTGACAAGTTGTAAAGGTCGTCTGGTGCTGTGCGGGGAAACGTACACCGAAGGTCGACACCCAAAGGGGCAGCCATAGTGGCAAACGATGAGCGGAGCCTGATCTGGAGCGGGTCAGCGCAGTTTTACCCACAAAGCCGGGGTGCGTTTTTTTTGGCCAAAAGATCGTGGAAGTATGTCGGAGGCCAACCGCCCCACGGCAGAAGGGCGACTTCGTGAAGGGTTGCGCGAAGTCAGGTGGATAGGCAGCAGGGCATCGGCGGCTTACTCGAAGGCTTCTTCCCAGTTTCGCCCAGCATAGAACAATCGCAAAATCGTGACGTGCGTCTCCGATACCGCGAAGGCGATCGTAAGACGCCGCTCGAACCCGACGATGCGCAACCCGGGGCGAATGTCATCGCGCGTGTGGCCTCGCTCCGAAGCGATGCTCATCTCTCGGCAGTAAGTTTCGATGCGCTCAATGTAACGAAGCGCAGTGGTCGGACTGGCCGCATCCGCAATCCAATCGTACAGGCTACGCAAGTCCTCCAAAGCTTCAGGGGCGAACTCGACAACTCGCTCGATCACCTGTGTTCCTTCAGTCGATCGGCGTGTCGGGTGCGGATGTCGGCAAAAACATCCTCCAAGCTGCGTGCACGACTGGGGTCGGCTAGCATCGCGTCGTACACGGGTGCGACTTCGTCACGCAGCCATCGCTCAACCGCAGCGTCGCGCTCCTGGAGCGCGCGCAGACCAGCTCGCACAACTTCGCTCACTGAGGCATAGGCTCCGGAGGCAACCAGTTGGTCCACGAACATGGTGTGTTCCTCAGGTAGACTGATTGTCCGCTTTTTGACTTCAGGCATTGGAGCCCCCTTTCTAACATCAACATACCACGGTGTGAATAATTCACACCAGTCAAACGAGACGCAAACCGCTACCTCGCTGCCCGGCGTAGGGCGCGTCCTGCGGACGGTATTGCTGTGAGGCGCGCTGGAGGTCCCATTGTTCGCGCTGACCGTGTTTTCCGAAATCGGAATTCTTAAATTATGGCACCCCTGGTCGGTTACTATCGGCAACCATATGATCAAACGTGCTTTCTTCGATTTCGAAAATCGGAAATACTATTTCACAAAACTTGGCACAAGCCGATTTCGGATATAGTGTTTCGGATATCGGATTTCCGATGTACATCGGAGGAAACGTGAAACAAGTCATCTCGGTCATCCAGCAAAAAGGAGGCGTCGGCAAAACCACCCTTGCCGTACACCTCGCCCATGAGTTCCGCGCACAAAACCCAAAGCTACGGGTCGTCATCGCGGATGCCGATCCCCAGCAAAGCGCACTCAAGTGGATCACACGTGGCCAAACCAACGGCACCGAGGGCGTAAACGCCGTACGGGTCGCAATAGATGGAGACGGCAAACATCTTCGGCAAGAGATCGAGGCGATCGAGGCTGACCTCGTCATCATCGACCTACCGCCCGCGATCGAAAGTGTCTCCCTACGCGCCGCTCTCTATGCCGACGTCATCTTGGTGCCAGTTGGCGCTAGCGCGCTGGACATCGAAGCTGGGCAGGCCGCCATTGAGGTCTGCAAAGAAGCTCTCAGCTTGGACAAATCGAAGGCGTACTTGATTGTCCCTTCGAAGATCCGCCAGAGCACTGCGGCCGGTCGGGAGCTTGCGACGGTTCTCAAGACGTGGGGACCAATCGCACAGACGAGCGTGGGCCTGCGGGTCGCACTCGCCGACGCAGCTACTGGCGGGCAAGGAATCTGCACGTACGCCCCAAACAGTCCAGCTCACCTCGAAATCACCGCCCTCACCACAGAGGTCACTGAACTCCTCCGGAGGAAGTCGAATGCCACAACACAAGCGGCTCTCGCTGGCTGAAATTGCCAAGCAAGATCAAGTCCCGGTATCACCTCCGGCTCAGATGGAGACACCTCGCGAAGTACGGACGCCGCGCACGCAGGCTGCACCGGAGTCGCGGAGGGCACCTGACACATCCGAAAAAAGAAATCGGAAATCGGATTTCGTAAAAATATCCGTAACACTGCCGCCCGACATGCACGAGACATTGCAGGAGCTGTCGCACACCCGCCGAAAGCGCAGAGAACCACATATGATCAGCGACCTCGTGCGCGAGGCTCTGGCTGGCTGGCTTCCCAAACATAACCGCTAACAGGCCCTACGGCCCTATGATGAATGTGGAGGCAACGACATGGATTCCGGAACTGCAAAAACATCAGCCGTCGTGGCCGATCCAAAAATTGTGAGGCTGATGCCGTTCGCTAGGTTTCACGGGTCGACGGTGTTATCCCGGAAAAATGGATATCCTCGTAAAAGTTAGAGAAGCGGCATCAAAACAGCTGCTCTTCCTACCCCACGCCATTCGACAAATGACACGCCGCGATCCAATGATTGCTGCCAAGGAAGTCCAACACGTCGTGACAACGGGTGAGGTTATCGAGAACTATCCAGAAGATCCACGGGGACACAGTTGCCTCATGCTGGGTACGGGCGATGGAGGCCGTGGTTTGCATGTGGTATGCTCCCCAAAGGACGAGTACTTGGCGATCATCACCGCCTATGTGCCTAACCGATCGCTTTGGTCCAGCGATTTAAGGACAAGGGTGAAGAAATGAAGTGCATGCACTGCCAAGGCGAAATGGAACGCAAAACTGCCCCGTTCAGCGTTGACAGGAATGGTTATCACATCTCCTGGGATAACGTTCCCGCATGGGTCTGTACGCAATGTGGAGAACCAATGTTCGACACAGATGCCGTTGATCAAATCCAAAAGGGCATCACGGCGATGGAAAACGAGACCCCCGAGCTTCGTGCCATTGGTTGATCAATCCTCCCAAAACCAGTTGAACCACTGCAATGTAATCTGTGTAAAACGTTCGTTTCTCACAGCACCATTAACAACTCGTCCAGCCCGCGATTTTACTGGGTCCGAGAACCTCGTTTTCGACCCCCCTTTTTCACAGCTTGTCTTGCGGCCCAAACCGAGCACTTCAACCGTGCCGCAATCTCCTCCCACGTCGAGCCCTTTGCCTTGAGCTTCTTGACCTTGTCGGCGGGTGGCGTCGCCACCGGTGGACGACCGAGGCGCTTGCCGGCGCGGCGGGCACCCCCGAGCTGCACGAATTTGTACTCATATAGGTGTCTCCAGTCAGGAATTGGCCAAACGCCGTTGGATGACGCCGAGCAGCACATCAACGACAAGGGCGCAGAGCAGCAGTGTCGCCCACACCTGGAAATTGCCGATACCCGAACTACGTCGCACCTCCTGTTGCATGAAGTCTGACAGCCCCGCGGGCACTCGGGCGACGAGACCAACAAACAATGTGAGGATCACGACTGATCTGGCTGCGCCGAGCAAGCGCACTGGTCTGGGTAGCAGGGCCGGCGCATCTAGCAGGGCTATCACGAAAAAGCCTGATGCCAGCAGGCAAGCGATGATTGCCACTGTGAACAGTTCGACTACTTCCAAACCTATGCCGACACGCAGCGCGAGAAGAAAAGCAGACTGTAGTGCTATGGCCAAGACACCGCCGTAGAGGGAACGCCATGGCAGCAGGTGATTCTGCCGCAACCCGGCAAGCCGCCGCAGTAGAGCGGCAATGGCCACGGCCAGTCCTGCACCGACGGCACCGCCTACCAATGCCGCGATGAGCGCGACCCACAGATGGTCAGCGAGAGCGAGCGCCATTCCCCTCTTATGCCTCCATACTTATTGCAGCAGGGTGTATCAGAAAGAAGAGGGGAGGTTGAGCAGAACGAAGAGCTATTGCGCTTGTTTGTGCTCGGCCCATCATCAGAGCAACCCCATTGCGTCTGTAGACAAAGTGACGTCCTGCATGAGCGTCAATTCACTCATTCCGTATCTGGGTAGGGCGGTCAAATCGACTTGCGCGTTTACGATGGTTGGGGAGGGTGACGACGTTGGTCATAACCCTTCGTTTTTACACGACCGGTCTGACTAATCTTGCGCGAAAAGAGTCACAAAAGGCCATCTTTCCCGTTTCGGTCCACCACGTACACAGCACACCAAGGGTCTTGCCGTCGTTGCGAGACCACCGTTGCTGAACATGGCGAACCACGCGTAAACTGCGTCACAGGGGTACCCATGCATCGACTATTCAGCCACCCGTGGATTCTGACAATTCTTGCCGTGGCAACGACGCCTACGGTGTCGCTAGCGAACGGCTACGAATACGTGAAACTCCCGAGTGCTCTCCAATGGAAAGGGATGTGTGCCATCCATGTGAGCGCTACCTCTGGCGTCCTTTCCGTAGACAAAGCCAAGGAGCTGAGGTCGATCGATAACTGGTTCGAGCTTACACACGTGTGGGAGAAGATCGCGAAGTGCGGTGGATTGGAGAACGCACCGTATATCCCACTTCGGTCGAAGCAGCTCCTGCGGTTTGCCGACATGAAGCACTACACCAAGCAGACGAAGCAATCGGAGACGGAGCAGATCCTGCGATTCGCGAACCCCGAGCAGGCCTATGACAGGCTGTTGATTCTGTTGAGGCCTGGGAGTCCGCCCAAAATGGCGACCATGGATCAGAGGCCACAGACGACAGAGTGGGTTCTCGCCCAGATCGGGAAGGCATTGCACCCAACGGTCACGGTCCTCAATGAAAGCGCGGTGGCCCTTACTGGGGCTCGTGGTAACGGCGTAGACCTTTTAACCTTTGGGGTCAGTAACGGCAGTTACACTCGGTACATTGTCCTAGGGCAAACACCCAAGGGATGGGTGAAGTTGCACGTCGAGGTGCCGCTGTAGTTTACGTGGATAGCAGCCGGCTACATGATTGTCGTCGCTGGCGATGATGTGGATCATATCAGATTGACTGTCGCCGCCATCTTTAGCGTCGCGGATAACTTTTCACTTCTCGGACACAAAGCCGTGCGCCACAAAGAGTACACCCTTTTTGGCATACTCCGACACACGCACCAAGCCCCACAACGACGAGCCTCCGAGTGCTACCACCCTATTTGTCAGTCCGTAACCTGACTGCAGGAGCCATAAACGCCATGGGGTCACGGGCCCCGGATTGTCACCTGCTCGATTGCTTGGCTTTCTTCTCCAACCACTGCTCACGGGCGAATCTCCAACCATACATGCCGCCAAACACACCACCCGCAATGAAACCCATCAGGGGGCCGAACCAGTTGGGCGTCTCGAACTCGCGCTGAAAGACAAGCAAATCAACAGAGCAACGGTTTGGTCCGAATGCCGACATGGCACAAAAGAGAAGTCCCCATCCTACACTGTTGACGACTGCGCCCCAGACCAGGCGCCATCTAGGTGGCGCGATTTCAGGCGAATCGGCCTGAATCCGGGCGGCAACCCGTTCTCGTTCCCGATCCCGCTTGGCCGTGACCACGAACATGACGTCCAAGAAGAGACCTATCAAACCACCCAGCCAACCTCCGACGGCGAAGCCAGTACCGGGGGGGATCAATAGAAAGATGATCACTTTCCAATGCAGTCGTGTCCATGTCACCATTGTGTTTTTCACACGACAAGCCCCCATTCCTCGATCAATAGAAAGATGATAACTTTCCAATGCAGTCGTGTCCATGTCGCCATTGTTTTCCACACGACAAGCCCCCATTCCTCTTCTCTCAACGCATTGTGGCCGCGTACTTCGTCTCACACCAACAAGCATGAACATCAGCCGGGCAATCTCGTCGAATGCGTCCAGTGTGATCGTAAGTGGCATGAAGGCCATAAAGCCATCAGCCGAAAGTTGACATAATGAATGGTGGCCTTCTTTCTGGCCCTGACCCAACATTCGTGTCACCAGCCGCAACGTAGCGCAGTAGGCTAGCAATTCTGAGGACTTACACCTCCATGAGGCCGGCGGTTGTTGCTGCCGCGCTCGCGTCGCCCGTAACACCGTCGATGGGCAG
>MGST01000181.1 GCA_001798605.1 Deltaproteobacteria bacterium RIFOXYA12_FULL_58_15
CTCTTCTGTGAGGCTCGGAATCGGCAGACGAATGATCTCGCCGTCGCTTTGGGGCGTGATACCAATATCACCCGACATAATTGCCTTCTCGATGGCGGAAACCAGAGTCTTGTCCCACGGCCTCACGGTAATCAAGCGGGCGTCGACCACATTGACATTGGCACATTGGCTGAGCGGTGTCGGCGTGCCGTAATAGTCGACGCGCACACCATCGAGAATGGCGACATTTGCCCGACCGGTTCGTAACTTACCGAGATCGACCTTCAATGCCCCCAAGGACTCCTCGAAGCTGGAATTCAGATCACTGATGATATCATCGATCAAGCCCATGACTGTTCCTTCCTTTCCAAGCTGGCCCGACTGGCCTGTCGATTCACTTGGTAACCACAGTGCCGACCAGCTCCCCGGTCATCACACGGCGGATGTTGCCCCTTTTTGTCATGTTGAACACCATGATGGGCAGGTTGTTGTCTCGACACAATGAAATGGCCGTGGCGTCCATCACTTTGAGATCGCGATGGAGAACCTCGGTGTACGTCAGGTGATCGAACTTCTTTGCATCTTTGACTTTCATGGGGTCAGCATCATACACGCCATCCACCTTGGTTGCTTTGAGAATGATATCGGCGTGAATCTCCATAGCCCGCAAGGATGCTGCGGTGTCGGTGGTGAAATAGGGGTTGCCCGTGCCAGCGCCAAAGATGACCACCCGCCCTTTCTCGAGGTGGCGTACAGCCTTGCGACGAATGTACGGTTCTGCGACCTGACTCATTGAAATGGCGGATTGCACCCGTGTGGGTAGCCCAATGGACTCCAAACTGTCCTGCAACGCGAGAGAGTTGATCACCGTCGCGAGCATGCCCATGTAATCCGCCGCCGATCTGTCCATGCCGTGGGCACTTCCGGCCACACCACGAAAGATGTTGCCGGCACCAATGACAACGGCCACCTCCACACCCATGTCATGGACTTCTTTGATCTCTTCAGCGACCCCCTCGAGCACCAGCGGGCTGATACCATACCCTTTGTCGCCCTGGAGAGCTTCGCCTGAAAGCTTGAGTAGAATTCTCTTGAATTTTGGTTCACCCATGGAATTTCTCCACAGTTGGCGGGCTTTTGTATGACCAGCTCCGGCAGTGCATGTCAAGCTCGGCGTGCAGCTCGCCAGTTGCCACGATTTGTACAAGTAGCGTACTCATTTGCCCCAGACTCATGGTATCGCCAGGCGAGAGGAGTGACCTTGAACCCGTTGATCGGCATCTCCTGCGACTCCGACACAACCGTTGACAAGCGCAATATCCCTTACGATCGGTTCGTGTCCCCCCGCGCCTACGCTGACGCCATCGCCCTGGCCGGTGGCATCCCGGTTCTGTTACCACACACATTTGCTCTCATCGATGTCGTGCGCCTCGACGGTTTGCTCATCACCGGGGGCAACTTCGACATTCCTCCGTCGTACTACGGCGAAGAACCTCGCCCTTTGCTTGGGCAGGTCAACGAAGAAAGGAGCTATTTCGAAAAGGCTCTCTGCCTGGCCGCCCTCGAGGGTGACATTCCTCTTTTGGGCGTCTGTGGCGGCATGCAGCTATTGAATGTAGTCGTCGGCGGCACTCTTTATCAGGACCTGAGCTACCGACCCCAAACGGACATCCATGAGCAGCCGCAGGCGCGCACCCTGCCGCACCACGAAGTGTCAATTGCTCCAAACAGTAAGCTCGCCTGTGTCTGTGACACCACAGGAATGCGAGTCAACAGCACCCACCATCAGATCATCCACAACCTTGGTATGCACGTCAGCGCCGCAGCGACCGCGCTCGACGGCGTCATCGAGGCCATCGAGCTACCGGGCCATACTTTTGCTATTGGCGTCCAATGGCACCCCGAGCTTCTCGACAGTCCACAACAGCACGCCATCTACCGCGCGTTTGTCAAAGCGGCTCAACCATCCTCAGGCGAGTAGTTCTCGAAGCGGGTGAACTCGTGGAAGAACTTTAGGCGTACGGTGTCGGTGGGACCGTTGCGCTGCTTACCGACGATGAACTCGGCGATGCCCTTGGATTCAGTGTCTTCGTTGTAATACTCGTCGCGGTAAACGAAACAGATGACGTCGGCATCTTGCTCGATGGCACCCGACTCGCGTAGGTCACTGAGCATCGGACGTTTGTCGACCCGCGACTCGAGGGAACGGTTGAGCTGACTCAAGGCAATGACTGGAATAGAGAGCTCCTTGGCTAACGCCTTGAGGCCACGGGAGATCTCCGAAATCTCTCGCTCCCGCCCTTCGGTGCTGCGACCTCGCATCAACTGCAAATAGTCGATGATGATCATGCCCAGGCCCTTTTCGGCCTGCAGCCGCCGCGCTTTGGCGCGCATCTCCAAAACCCCGATGGCACCCGTGTCATCGATGTACAGGGGCGCCTCGGCCAACGCCCCGGCTGCCCGCGCGAGCTTGGGCCAATCGCTGTCTTTGAGAAAGCCGCCGCGCATGCGATGACCATCGATGCGGCCTTCTGAGCAAAGCATGCGCATCACCAGCTGCGACGTGGACATCTCCAAGGAGAACACCGCTACGGGCACTTTGGCCCGTATCGCCCCGTTGACGCCAATATTGAGGGCAACGGCAGTCTTGCCCATCGACGGGCGTCCAGCAATGATGATCAACTCACCCGGTTGGAATCCGGAAGTGAGGCGATCGAGATCGACAAAGCCTGTGGGTACCCCGGTGACAGCCTCCTTGCGCTCGTAGAGCGTCTCAATCCTCTTGAAGGCGTCTTTGACGGCATCTTTGAGGGGCACAAAACTTCTATGCTCCCGATCGCGGGTGATCTCAAAGATCTTGGCCTCCGCCTCATCGAGGAGGATATCTATTTCAGCTCCTGCTTCGTAGCCCTGACCGGCGATGGCGGTGGTGGCTTGAATCAATCGGCGGGTCAGCGACCGGTTGCGCACGATGCTCGCATAATAACGAGCATTGGCAGCGGTAGGCACACTCTCCGTCAACGACGCGAGGAAAGCCGTGCCCCCAACCGACTCGAGCTCGCCCTTGGAGCGCAACTCAGAGCTGACGGTGATCTCGTCTATCGGCTCCGAGCGCTCGAAAAGGCAAAGCATCGCGTCAAAGACCTTGGCATGTGCGGGTCGGTAGAAATCGTCAGGCCTGATAGTCTCGATGGTCTCGAGGAGCGCCGCACGATCCAGCATCATCGCCCCGAGCACCGAACGCTCTGCATCGACATCCTGCGGCGGGATCCGCCCATGGCGGGTCGTCGGCTCGGAGACCATGGCTCAAGCCTTCCTCAACCCAATGGGGTTTGCAACACTGATTCGGCAACACTGTTTTGGCAATGGGCTCCCGAAACCATTGGGCCTTTGAAAACCCTGTGTTCCCGGGAGCCTCAGAGCCACTGAACGGTCGCTACTCTGCAACCACCCAGACCTTAACTTGGGCGTTGACAGCGCCATTCAGGCGCACTGGCACCTGATAGACACCGAGCGCTTTGATCGGCTCGTCGAGCAAGATCTGCCGACGATCCAGCTCCACGCCCTCGTCCGCCAAACCACGAGCGATGTCGTGTGTGGTCACGGAGCCGAACAACTTGTCCTGCTCGCCAACCTTGCGGGCGATGGTCACGGAGACATTGGCGAGTCGAGCTGCCTGAGCCTCCGCATCCTTCTTGGCTCGCGCCAAGCTGAAGCTCGCGAGTCGTTTCTCATGCTCAAGTCGCTTTTTACTTTTCGTCGAAGCGGGAATCGCCATCTTATGGGGCAGTAAAAGATTCCGAGCGTAACCATCTTTGACGGTCACGAGGTCACCGATAACTCCCAGATTGGCCACGTCTTCAATAAGAATTATTTCCATCACTTACTCCTCACGCGCCGGTGATTGCATAAGGGATCAATGCCAAGGACCGAGCCCGCTTGATCGCGCGAGCGAGCTCACGCTGATGCTTGGCACAGGTGCCGGAAATTCGCCGAGGCACGACCTTGCCGCGTTCGCTGATGTAGTACTTGAGAGTCCCAGCATCGCGATAATCGATCACGGCTTCCTTCTCGCCACAGAAACGGCACGACTTGCGCCGGCGAAAAGCGCGAAACGAACGGCCAGCGCGATCTTCGGCTGAGCCATCGCCGCCATGAAAATCCCGATCCCCGCCGCGGAAATCCCGATCCCCGCCGTGGAAATCCCGATCCCCTCTATCGCCGCCCCGGAAGTCCCGATCCCCGCCTCGGAAATCCCGATCGCCTCTATCGCCGCCCCGGAAATCCCCTCTGTCGCCTCTCTTTTCGTAATTGTCTTCCATGACCATCACTCCTTTCCGGGCTCGTCGAGATCGTCGTCGCTGGCTGAAATCTCGCCCTCTGGGTCATCGTCCCCGTGAGCGTCTTCATCAGCAAACTCGGCATGGAACTTCCCATCGGCGGCCTCAGCGGCCTCGCCCTGATCTGGTTCGTCGTACTTGGGCGTGTCGTATTCTTTCTCTTCGCGAGTGGCAGGATCTACGGAATCCTGAACCTTGACGGTCAGAAACCGCAAGATCTTGTCAGAGATGCGCAGGTTGCGCTCGATCTCGGCCACCAAGTCGCCTACGCCGAGATAGACAGCGTGGACATAAATGCCACGGGATTGCTTTTTGATCGGATATGCCAGGCGCTTCTTGCCCCAGTGATCGATCGCAAGCAACTTGCCACCCTTCGTCTTCACCACTTCCCGAACCCGGTCCAACGTCGCTTCGATTGCATCGCCAGCGATGTCGGGCCGCACCACCATTGTGGTCTCGTACTCCGTCATCAACATCATCTACCTCACAGTTTTGGTCTTCGGGCCACCGCCCTTGGCGGTGACCAACTGTTCTGGTCACCACCATGGTGACCATTCAAAAGGGAGGATTGGAAGCAACGTGTCTCGTGCCTCTCACTCTTCCCCATTCTTCTCTTCGCCCTCTTCGCCTTTGCCGTCCGCGTCTTCTTCTTTGTCACGCCTACGGTTGAACTGATTCATCGCCTTCTGAACACCCTGGCCAATCACCATTTCCACGGCCGTGGCCGCCTTCTTAATTGCGCCATCGATCTCGACGCGCTCCAGGGCAACGAACCTCGACAACACCCAATCAGCACCGTCTCCCTCAGGCTTGCCGATACCAACTCGAACACGCACAAAATCTCTCTCGACCTGCGACATGATCGACCGCAATCCGTTGTGGCCACCATGTCCTCCGCCAATCTTGATCCGAACTTCTCCCGGCTCAAAATCGAGATCATCGTGAATGACGATCAGCTGTGCAACTTCCTCCTCAAAGCAACCAACCAATGCGGCAACCGAGTCGCCACTCTTGTTCATATAGGTGGTTGGCTCGACCAACATCACCTCTTGGGCCTCGATGCAACCGCAGCTCACCAGCGCTTGCCCGTGGCTGTGCGCCCGGGGAAAACCGTGACGCCTCGCCAACTCGCTAACAACCTCAAAACCGACGTTATGGCGGGTTCCGTCGTACTTTGTTCCCGGATTACCGAGACCAACCACAAACAGCATTCCGCGCTCACCACGAACCAATCGCCGTGGCTATTCCTTCTTCGCTTCGGTCTCGCCGGCCTTTGCTCCCGCCGCAGGAGCCGCCGCCGCAGCAGCAGCCCCATCCGCCGGCACCGCACCTTCAGCTGCAACCTCGACCGCCACAACTTCCTCGGCCTCGGGCTCGAACACGGAGACGACCGCTTCGGGTCGCTTCGCGGTGAAGACGACACCCTCGGGCAGCTTGATCTTGTCGGTATGGAGAACCTGATTGATTCCGAGCTCGGAAACGTCGACCATCAGGCTGCTGGGCACCAAGCCTGGCAAGCACTGAACTTCGGCGCGGTGCATGAGCTGTGACAGCAAGCCACCTTCAATGACGCCGGGTGCCTTGCCAACAATCTCGATGCGGACTTCGACACGGATCGGCTTCTTCATGTCAACCGCGTAGAGGTCGACGTGCAGAATGTTTCGTGACACCGGATCGACCTGGACATCCTTAATCAAGGCCTTGAAATTATCGCCGCCGTCAACCGTCACGTCGTAGATATGGCTTCTCCCGTAGGTTCTGCGCTGCTCCCGAAACATGATGGGATTGAGGGCGAGCAGGCGCGGTTCTCGCCCAGGCCCATACGCAATTGCTGGCGTCAAACCAGCTACGTGTAATTTGTGAGCCTGGCCTTTGCCACTCTTGGTGCGGGCTTGGCATGCGATTGTGCTAGACAACTCGACCATAACGAACTCCTCATGTAACTCGCCACTCACACGAACAGCGAGCTCACCGAATCTCCCTGATGAATCCGCCGAAGCGCCTTCGACAAAAGTGGCGCCACAGACAGAACTTTAATCTTTTTGCACTCCCGCGCTTTCTCATTCAACGGGACCGTGTCGGTCACCACGACCTTCTCAATCGCCGACTCCTCGAGTCGTTGGATTGCGGGACCAGACAACACGCCGTGTGTAGCGTAGGCGACGACACGACGCGCGCCCTTGTTGAGCAGCGCCGTGGCAGCGTTGGTCAACGTGCCCGCAGTATCGACGATGTCATCAATGAGTACGGCATCGCGACCATCAACCTCACCGATGATATTGAGTACCTCGGCAACGTTCGCCTTCGGGCGCCGCTTATCGATGATCGCCAAACCGCTGCCATGGCGTTTCGAATAGGCACGTGCCCGTTCCACACCGCCGGCATCGGGTGAGACCAGAACAGTTTCCTCTGCCGGATGATTCGCCCACATGTCTTGTAGCAACACCGGCATGGCGAATAGGTGGTCAAAGGGGATGTCGAAGAACCCTTGAATTTGACCTGCGTGCAAATCAATAGCAAGGATGCGCGTGGCACCAGCTGCCTCAATCAAATCGCAAACCAGCTTGGCGGTGATGGGCGTACGAGGCGCGACCTTGCGGTCCTGACGACCATAGCCGTAGTAAGGGATCACCGCGCAGATGGAACTGGCCGACGAGCGCTTGAGCGCGTCGATCATGATCACCAGCTCCATAATGTGATCATTGGCGGGAGACGACGTTGATTGCACCACAAAAATGTCGGCGTTGCGGACATTCTCGCCAATCTCGACGTACAACTCGCCGTCGGAAAAACGCGTGAGGGTTGCATCACCGAGCGGGATGTCGAGGTTCTCACAGATCCTGCGGGTGAGCTCTGGATTCGAGCTTCCCGCAAAAACCTTTAGAGCACCCTCCAACATCGTTCACTCCAGTGAGCGGATAGGGAATGTCTGGTTGGGGCGCCAGGATTCGAACCTGGGAATGCCGGTACCAAAAACCGGTGCCTTACCAGACTTGGCTACGCCCCAACGCATTCTCCATCACCCCGTGGGCCCTGCTGGCCCGCGAAAGGAGGCGGAGAACTAGCAATAAGACGGCGAGCTGTCAACGGGATCGTGGGCAATTGGCAGGAAAAAAGTGTGCGAAAACCGCAGACACCAACAAGTGGACGGCTTGTTCGCTGACAATAAAAAACGCCGCCCCGGTTGCCCAAGGCGGCGTTCTCATATCTCAACGGAGCCCGCGCTCGCTTCTGGCTCGCTTATTTATTCTTGGCCTTCTTGCCGGCCTTCTTCTTGCCCTTTTGGCCCTTCTTCTTACCCTTGCCCGCGTCTTGGGTCGCAGGATACTTTGCGATGTAGGACGCGTAATCGAACTTCCAGTCCTCTTCCACCTTGCTGAAGGGGATGGCCCGCTCTTGTTCGCCTGCGGTGGCCTTCACTGTGGCGGTGGTACCGCCTTCGGCGATCTCTGCCTCACCACAGGCAACTTCGCCGATCTTGGCGAACATGGCTTCTTTGACACCCTCACCTGCCATCGCCTCGCCCGCACCTGCGGTGCAAAGGGCGGCGAACGCCTCGGCATCTTTGGCCTTAGCAGCCTCAACGAGTTTGCCGCAGACCTCTGCTGGCCCTGGCTTCACCTCGGCGGGTGCCGCATTGGCGGCAGGCGCAGCAGCGGCATCCGGGGCAGCTGCGTCAACCGCAGGGGCTTCGTCCGTGGGGGCCTCTGGGGCTTCTTCACACGCCCAAAGACCGAAACATGGCACTACCAGCAACATAGAAAGCTTTCGCAGCTTCATAGATCTCCACTCCTTGCGATGATCTGTAGCCAAACTACTTAGTCATTTGTGAGTCTGCGTACCGCGGCGACGTCTACAGGTCAAGCATCAATCTCAAGCCGACGCCATCATCGCGTGCGCCCGTGCCGCTACCGCAAATGCTCGCTTCGTCGCATCATTCGAGCCGTCAGGATCGGCGTCGATGACCTTGGCCAAGAGCTCTGCTGCCCGCACCATGGCGCCCGTAGCGATATGAACCTCCGCCAGGGCCACGAGACCATCCGGCAACTCGGGATGGCGCGATAACACCGCATCGACCCTCTGCCTGGCCGCGTCACTCTTTCCGTCTTTGAGAAGAATCTCTGCGGCAAGTAGACTCGGCATAGGCTCGGTGCGATCGAGCTCCTCGAGCATGTCCAACATCATCAACGCCCGCTCATGGCTGCCATCGTCGATGAAGAACTGCGCTCGCCCCTTGAGCGCTGCAAGGTACTCGGGCGCCATACCCACAAGATCCTTGAGCTCGCGCTCTCCCTTGGCATAGGCCTCGAGCTCCGCATCTGAGATGGGGGCCGCGATGGCGTCGGTGTTGGCATCGTTTGCTTTGCTGTTCATTTTCTTCTCCGTTGACGGCCACTCAACTGCCGATCTTGCGAATGATCGACATGGCCGTATCATGTAGCATCTTGGAAATGTTCGACATCATTTGCAGAGTCTGCTGCTCCTGCTGCAACGCGTTCTGCAAATCCATATTGGCAAGCTGGGCATCACCCCCGGCGGTTTCGAGCTCCTCCTCGAGCTCTTGGATGTACTCATCGAGGGATTCCTTGGTCGGCAACCGACCCTCGGTCCCACCGCCGCCCGCATCGTCTTGGCCGGCATCCCCTTGGCCGTCGCCGTTTGCGTCGGTGAGGGCACTGCCGGACTTGTCAAGGTGGCCGGTGTCGCACGGGGAAAGGGTTCCATTGCCCTCCATGTAGGCAAGAGTGTCCGCGAGTTTGTCCTGCGATTGCTGCAACTGATGCTCTGCATTGTCGAGCCCGAGACCCGAGGCCCCGCCCCCCGCAGCCGCCCACACATCGAGAAATTCCTGCAGCTCTGGCCCTGCTTCACCAAGGAACTCCCACTGCTGGGGATTGGCATCGGCAAAAACTCTTTTGCCATCACAGCCCTGCAACATCATGGAGACAATCGTCTCGTCGGCTTTCGGATCGTGGGAAAGCATGGCCTCAAAGACGCTCTTGACCTGCTCCGGCGTCTTCTCCCACATCACCGCCCGCATCTTGACCCGTATGACCTGCCGCCGTGGGTCATCTGTGGGCAGCGACAGATACTCGGCATAGAGATCACCCAACGACGCCAGGGCTGGATCGTCCGGCCAGTCCAGCGCTCGTTTGGATTGCTGATATTTGTCCAAGATTGTTTGGGTGTGTGACCCCATGCCATCGTACACGAGTTTGTCCAGTTCTTGATTGTTCGCGTCGAGAAGCGCTTGCACCTGGGATGGCGTCGCGACATTCACCAGGAGAGCAATCATGTTGTCACCGTAGTCGCTCTCATCGTTCTTCTCGCCGTATTCGCGAGCGAAAACCGCGGCGGCCATGAAGATCTGCCTGACATCGCTCGCCGGCAGTTGAGGAATCGCCTCCTGGAACATCTG
>MGST01000182.1 GCA_001798605.1 Deltaproteobacteria bacterium RIFOXYA12_FULL_58_15
AAGGGGACGCCAGTGTTTGACCTCAGAACTTCGGCGACCATGTGCGTGCTCGTGGGTTTGGGCTTTGCAACGGCAGGCTGTGAGATTGGATTGCCAGCAGGGAGCGAGCCGCACCGCGAGCTCAACTTTCTCGACATGGCCGATCAGCCCAAGGCCAAACCACAACGGTCCGACCTGCTTGGCGAAGGTCGTGTTGGCATGATGGCACCACCTGAGGGCGCGGTGTCGGTGAACGAGGAGATCTATCCCTACACTCAGGAACAGGGCGAACTTGCGGCTGCAGTGTCAAACCCGTTGGTCGGTGAGGAAGTTGTGGCCCACGGCAAGTTTGTTTTCGACAACGTGTGCATCACCTGTCATGGCCCGGAGGGCGCTGGAAATGGACACTTGACGAAGCTGTTCCCGAAACCGCCCAGTTTGATGACACAAAAAGTGCGGGACTGGTCAGATGGTCGCATTTTTCACCTTCCCATGCGCGGCCAAGGGTCGATGCCGAGTCATTCGAAGCAGCTAGAGAGTCATGACATTTGGTCGGTGATTCACTACATCCGCACTCTTCAGGGAAGATTGCCTGTGGCACCCCCCGCCGACCTTGCGGTCACCAAGGACGGAGGTCAGCCATGAGTCATCTCGACAGGGAAGGACTCCAGGCTCCCGAGCCCATCAGAATCTCCATGGGCATCCGCGCGGCTGCCCTCATCGCCGTATTGATTGGGGCTGGTGCTTTTTTCTGGGCGCTCAGATCGGGGCACGAGACCACCGCCTGGAGTGCCTATCTGATCGGTGCGTTCTATGCCCTCGGCCTTGGTGTATTCGGAATCATGTGGATGTCGATCCTCTATTTGGCCAAGGGCGTATGGTCGGTGTCAATGCGCCGAATTCCCGAAGCCATGGCTGGCTGGTTATTGCCGGGATGCATCTTGGTTATGCTGGTGGCCGTGGGCGGACACCACCTCTACCATTGGACCGATGCAGCGGCTGTCGCGATTGATGAGTTACTTCAACACAAAGAGCCGTTTCTTAACGCCACGACCTTCAATGTGTTGATGACCGTGAGTTTCATCGTTTGGTTGGCATTTGCCTTCTTGATGTTGCGCAACTCGCGCAAGCAAGATGTGAGTGGGCGGGCAAGCTTGAGCCACGCCAATATCAGGCTGTCAGCAATGTTTGTGGTGCTGTTTGCCATAACCTTCAGCATTGTTAGCTACTATCTTCTCATGTCTCTCGAGGCCCACTGGTTCTCAACGATCTATGTGGTCTTGACCTTCACGGACCTACTGCAAACGGGAACGGCGTTCGTCGCAGTCGTGGTGTCGGTGTTGATAATTCGCGGTCGCCTATTGGACTTTGTCAACGAGAACCATCTGCACAGCCTCGTCAAGATGATGTTCGCCACCACGGGATTTTGGGCTTACATCTACTTCTGCCAGTTCCTTCTCATCTGGTACACCAACATCCCAGAGGAAACCGCTCATTTTGTTGCACGTTGGGAGAACGGCTGGCTGCCATATCTCATAGCCCTACCCATATTGAAGTTCGTTGTCCCGTTCATTGTCCTCATTCCCCGTGAGGCCAAGCGCAAACCCCTGCGGGTATTGCCAGTGGCGGTTCTCATCCTATTTGCGCAATTCTGGGAACTCTTTGTTCTGGTGAGTCCAGCGACGGGTCACGGTGGCCACATGACCCACGGTCATGCTCCATGGATCGAGCTGGCTGTGACCGGTGGATTCATCGGCCTGTTTGTCTTAGTTTTTGTTTGGTCTCTGGGGCGAAATAACGCGGTGCCAATCAAGGACCCGCGCATTGGCGAGTGCCTGCACTACCATCAGTAGTTTGGCAGACGATCTTTTTACCCCCCGCTGCGAGGTATGTCATGGCCATAGCAGAGTACACCCAGTTCGATGCAACCAGGTTGGCCGAGCTCATAAAGAAGAAAGAGATCACTCCTCAAGAAGCCCTCGAGGCGGCCTTGGACCGTTGCGCCGATGTCAATCCGAAGCTGAATGCCGTCGTTGGCACCTACCCAGAGCGCGCGGCTCGGACCATTGAGGCGGGAGTTCCCGACGGCCCGTTTTCGGGAGTACCGTTTCTCCTCAAGGATCAAATCGCTCTCGAGGGAACCCGGCTGACTCTGGGCTCGGTGTTCCTGCGTGACAACATCGCCACCGACACTCACGAGCTGGTGCGGCGACAGCAAAGGGCCGGTGTGGTGCACTTTGGTCGCACCAACATGAGCGAGCTCGGTTTGGTTCCTTTCACGGAGCCCACGCTCCATGGTCCGACTCACAATCCCTGGAACCTGCTACACTCACCTGGAGGGTCGAGTGGCGGGTCGGCCAGCGCAGTGGCCGCTCGCATTGTGCCCATGGCGCACGCTGCCGATGGTGGAGGCTCGATTCGGATACCCGCCGCCAATTGTGGGGTGTTTGGCCTCAAGCCGAGTCGAGGCAGAAATCCCGGGGCAGCGGATGATGAACCGGAAGGTTTCGTGGTGAATCACTGTGTGTCGATCTCTGTGCGGGACAGTGCGCGGATGTTGGACGTAACCGCAGGACCCTTGCCGGGGGAGCGTTGGTGGGCACCCCCACCCGAGGTTCCTTTCGCGCAGTCGGCAACCCGAGACCCCAGGCGGTTGAGGATAGCATTCTCCGTGAGTGACTTCACCGGTCGTCGCGCGCATCCAGATTGTGTCGCCGCCGTGGAGGACGTTGCCAAGTTGTGTGAGGCACTCGGCCATGATGTCGAGGAGGCACGCCCCGGTTTTGATGGCATCGCATACAATGAGGCGTTTATCGTGCTGTGGAGCATGATCGCCGGGTACTTCTTCAAGGCAATCCTCGGCGAGATGACGCGCCTGGGAGTGCCGAAACGGGCGGTCACGGCGCTCAACAACCTGGCGCTGTTTGATGTAGTTACTCGGTTATCGACGCTCCGATTCGGCAAGCCACCCTTCGAGACATTCACCAAACGGTTGGCGCGCATGGAGGCGGGTTATTCACCGGGAGATCTCTGGGTAGCCTGGAACACCATGCAAAGGGCGGGCATCATCACCTGTCAGTTTCTCCAACAATACGATGTACTGCTCACACCGGTTCTCGGAGCACCGCCACGACTGACCGGCGATTTCAATCCAAACCGGCCGATCCCCCAACTCAAGGAAGACCTGTTTGCATACACGGGCTACACTCCCATCAGCAACACGGCTGGGCTGCCAGCCATGTCGATCCCGCTATACTGGAACGACGCCGGCCTGCCCATCGGCACTCAATTCATGGGAGGTTTTGCCGACGAGTCAACGCTCTTCGCTCTCGCCGGCCAGTTGGAACGCGCCCGGCCGTGGGCACATCGTATTCCGTCATTCTAGGAGTCTAGCGTTCGAGACGCTTGAGGACACCCTCTGCAGCTTCATGCAGCGGAATGGAGATGCCTGAGCGCGCAGTCTTGACGGAGATGAGATAGGCTTGGGATGAGTTCTGGGAGAGGATGTCGACGTTGCCAAACAGGTGGCCCAGGAACGTCTCGATGCGTGCGGCCGGAGTCGACTCGTTGGCGACGAGCATGGCAGTAACGCCGACAGTGTTGACGGGATTGTCCATGCCTGGATAGGTATTCTTGGGGAGGGACATCTCCAGTAGAAAGGAGTGGCGCTCTCGCACCGCTCCCACCAACTCATCGTCGAGGGTGAGCAGCCTAAGTGGAGTGGATGTGGCCGCATCATGAATAACTTTGGTCGGAAATGCGCTGGTGAAGATAACCGCGTCGATCTTGTCAAGAACGAGGTCCGCTGTTGCCTCCGATATCCGTTTGCCTTGCACCTGAGAAAAGTCACCAAGCGTGAGATGACCGGCAGCGAGCACCTCGATGGCGTTGATGCGCGACCCAGAACCGGGGGGTGAGATGTCGATGCGGCGGCCGTGAAGGTCTGCGATGTTGTTGATACCAGAGGAGCGCTTGACCACGATTTGAATGGCCTCCGGGTAGAGCGAGGCGAGAGCGCGCAGGCTCTTCATGGGAACCTCGCCTTCAAAGAGTCCGGTTCCGCCGTAGGCCATGTTGGCGACGTCATTTTGAGCAAAGCCAATAAGAACGTCGCCATCCTCGACTAGGCGACAGCTTTCCAAACTGCCCGCAGTGGGGAAGGCGTCGGCCACAAAGCCCGCATCCGTCAATACTCTGGCTAGGAGTTCGCCCTGGCGGAAGTATTCTCCTCCCGGCGCGCCGGTGGCAAAAGTCAGAGAGCCTGCGCGTTTGCCTGCGCGTTGTCGGGCGGCGGCAAGAACTCGGGAAAGCTCTTGCTCCAGAAATACCAGGTCGCGCTTGTCCTTCTTGTTGTCGAATCGTGAGCCAACTTCACCAATCTCTTCGAGACGAGCGCGATAGGGGATGAGGTTCTTGTCGGTTGGTGCTTGGCCATCCTCCTGTGTACCCGTGGGCCGGTGGATGGTCGGCTCCCAACGCTCGTCATTCTCGACAAATGCGGCAGTGCCGCGCACCTCGATGCGATCGCCGACGCGGTTGCCCTCGGGTTTGACGCCCCGGACACCTTTCGGTGTCGCACCGAGCACAGAGATAAGCGAGCCGACATTGAGTGCATCCCAATTGGAGAGTTCGTGGTTTTTGAGGAACTCGATCTCTGCGTTGTAGTAGATGAGGACGCGTGCACGCTCGTCGGTGTCGACGCTGTACGGGTAATGTCCTTTGCGACTCAATGAGACGATTCCAAATAATCCCGGCTCAAAACTCTGGTCGAGCTCGGTTTGCAGGTCTGCCTGCAGCTGGGCTGCGTCGGGCCCACGTCGGCAACCAATCATGGTGGCAAGAGCGAAATTGGCGACGAGCAGTGTCGCAGCCGCAGTCGCAACTCGCTTCGATTTGAGATGAACCATCGAGTCCCTCATCTTTGTGAGTCGATATCGCAAGGCCAATGGCGCGACGAGCTCATGAAACAAAAGGAAGTGCTAGATAGAGCTGAATGACCAGAGCGTTGGTGATGTCGATAAAGAAAGCCCCGACCATGGGCACCACCAAGAATGCCTGAGGCGACGGACCGTACCTGGTCACCAAGGCTTCCATGTTGGCTACCGCAGTGGGTGTGGCACCCAAACCAAAACCACAGTGACCGCTAGCGATGATGGCTGCATCGTAATCTTTGCCCATCAACCTGAAGGTGACAAAATAGGCAAACAGGGCCATCGTCACAGTCTGCACCAGGAGAATGAGAAGCATGGGGCCGGCGAGGTTGAGCAACTCCCACAAGCGGAGCGACATCAACGCCATGGCCAAAAAAACCGACAAACCCATGGTACCCCATTGATCGACGGCTTCCTTGTTGATCTTGTAGATCCCCGTGAAGTCCATGAGATTGGTGAAGATCAGGCCGAGAAAGAGCGCGCAGATGAACGCTGGTACGGTGACACCCTTGTCGCTCAGGAACTCATAGATGATTCCGCCAAACGCCATGCAGAGCAAAATGATGAAGAGCGTCTCCATCATCACCCGAGGGGTAACCCTGTCGGTGTCCTCTGGGTCATAGGTCACTTCGTGATCGCGGTATTCGGAGTTGTCGACGTTCGACTTGAGGTTGTACTTGTCAACCAACCTCTTCGCGACAGGGCCGCCGATGAGGCCACCAAGAACGAGACCAAAGGTGGCGCTCGCCATGGCGAGTTCCATCACTCCTTGCATGTTGTTGACGCTGGAGAAGATGTCGGCGTAGGTGACGCCAGTTCCGTGACCGCCAGACAAGGTAATCGATCCAGTGATCAAGCCCTGCAGTGGGTGAACGTCGGCGAGCAGTGCCATGCCAACGCCAGCGCTGTTCTGCACCAGTAACAACAGCGATGCGACACCCAAGAATAGGAGAACCTTGGGACCACCGCGGACAAGCAGTTTGAGGCTCGCGCCGATGCCGACCGTGGTGAAGAACACCAGCATCAGGGGAGTCTTGAGCGCCATATCAAAGGCCAGGGAGTAACCCGTGACCGAGTAGATGATCGAGGTCACGAGAGCAAAGACGAGGCCTCCGACTACGGGCTCCGGAATGTTGTAGTTCCTCAATGGTGGAATCAAACGATTGAGAATGCGTCCGAGAAACAGCACCGCAAGGGCCGCGGCACTGGTTTGGATCAGATCCAGCTCGAGAGTGGTTGTGCCTTCCGGCATTGGGGCTCCCTATGCCATGATTTATGAATGGGCTGAAACATCACATTCTGGGGTGTTGCAGCGCGCACATGTGATTCGAGGGCACAGCTCAACATCTGCATGGGATGGGGTCAAGGTGTTTGAATCGAAAGGGTGGGGATTTTGGATCTGATTTTGCGTATGCTGCCAGCCAATGTCAGGAGATACCGATGACTGCCAATGCCCACAATCGCAATACCATCGTCGGTGTTGTTGTGGCCGTTCTGCTGTTTGGGGGAATCTATCTCAGTCGCTTGGTCAACACGGGAACAGCCGTTGAAGGCGAGGTGACGAGCGGCCAGTCGACCGGTGAGCTAGACGTATCGCAGAAGAACGGAACGATGAAGCTCGGACCTCTCGTTGCCGATGTCGTTGTTTCTCCCCGTCCGCCCTTGCCGATGACGAACCTCACCTTCGAGTTTGTTTTGAAAGACAAGGGTGCGCCGGTTGACAGTGCGCGATTGTCCTTCAACATGAAGATGGACATGGGACCCCATGATTACAGTCTCATCGCTGCCGGCGATGGACGCTGGCTCGCCAAGGATGTCGTTTTGCCAACGTGCCCCAGTGGCGGACGGTTGTGGTTTGGAACTCTCGCGGCGCGACAGGATGACCAGGAGCATCGCGGTCGCTTCAGGATCGAGCTCGCACGCCATTTATGAATGCGGGCAAGCTCCGATGGTGAATGATGCGTGAGTCTCTCGATCTGTTTGGTTTTTTTACACTGGGCCTGCTCGGCGGATTTGGCCACTGTGTTGGCATGTGCGGTCCGTTTGTCCTTTACGTCTCGCGCAGATTCGGCCCTCTCGGATCGGGGCGCAGCAACCTTTTTCTGCATCAAGGTCTATACGGCGCGGGCCGGGTGATCACCTACACGGGCCTTGGGGCTGTTGTCGGGGCCTTGGGAGGTGCGGTGGATCTCGCCGCCGACATGTTGGGTATTCAGAGAGTCGCTGCGGCGTTGGCTGGTGGATTGTTGATAGTTTACGCGCTTGCGTCATTGCTCCAACTGGTACCGCGGCTGGCCGTGGGCGGCGGCCCACTCTTCGCTCGGGTTGCCGGAGTCATCCGCAAGCGGGCACCGGGCAACGCTTTGCTCACCGGGATACTGCTCGGGTTTCTCCCGTGCGGGCTGTTGTATGTCGCGGTGATCGCCGCTGCGGCACGGGGTGGGGCGGTGGCCGGAGGTTTGGCGCTACTCGTCTTTGGTGTGGGGACGATGCCCGCGATGTTGACCTTGTCCGTGGTGGACGAGTTGTTGGCACGTCACCGGGCGATGATCAATCGACTCAGCATGGTGTTCATCCTGATCATGGGCGTGTGGTTTCTGTGGCAGGGAGTTGGGGGCACGTGACCGCCCTGTGGCAGTCGAGATCGTTCAAGGTGCGACAAACAGGTGGCTGTATGTTGCGTTGTCTTCCTTGCGGGTAATTCGCAAGAGCTCGGGAACGCCAGTACCCACGGATACTTTGCCGATGTAGACACTGAACTTGAGGTCGGGGCCGCGCAGAACCGCGGTGAAGAAGCCGGGGTGGGTCGACCACTCGGGGAACTCCCACTCCTGGGAACCGGCGGGAAGCTCAAACTGGGAGGTCATCTCAAAATGATCCAACTCCGCGTTGTAGGAGAAAACGCGCACCCAATCGTGGGGAATCACCAGCGTCATCAAGCGTGCGCTCGCGTCTGGGGCCATCGATCCGTTGCAGGTTTGGTGATCGGCCGGCACGCCATCATCGAGGAAGAAGCTGCTAGGGGGATACTCGCGATCATACAGGCCATCATAGGCCCAGAGGTTATTGTACACCTGGCCGAGCCAACGCCCGTCACCATTGACACCGGCGTCCATGGCGCGATCGTGTAGCACCGTCGGTGCGCCGACGAGAGTTGTCCCTCCGAACTCGATGGATTGCAGATAGGTCTTGCCAGAAGCACCGTTGTCTTCCTTGTCGGACCAATCACAATAGAGGACCTTCTCGCCGTTAGCGGTGATGTGCCAGTAAGCAACGTCGCCGGCACCAATTTGTTGGGGGCTTCCCCCGGTGAGATCCCGTGCGCGAATGAGCTTGGGACCAGAAGCACTGCCAACACTGTAGAGGATGCGGGTGCCATCGGGAGAAATGAGCGGGTTGATGCAATCGATGTCAGAGGAGAGCGGCTTGACTTGTGGGCTCGACCCCCGGAAATCGAGAACCTGTATGGTGCCACCACCGTCGACCCAGGTGAGCACGCCTCCCTTGCCGCCAAGAAATGCCCTAAGCTCGTCTTCGGCGACCTCGAGGCCCTCAATGGGCGGCTGGGCTTGCGTCACGTCGACGCGAAGCAATCGCTTCTTTGACCGACCGTTTCGCGAAACCTCCATGCTGACGACGACGCTCTCCACACCGACGGGGACCACAATGTTAGCGTCGAACGCCCCGGAGGCACCCATTTTGACTTTCCTCCCCTGTATCGTCAGCTTGTCGACCTCACCAAAGTCCTTGGGGATGTGCCCCGAGATGTTGATTCGTTCCACCTCGACGTCACCAGCAATCAGGCCGGTCGGGGGTTGAATGACAAAGGGGTCAGACGTGCTTGAGGCACCGTCGGAGACGTAAGCTCGCACTCGAGCGAAGGGCGTACTCACCCAGGGAGCGAGCCACTCATATCGGCCCCACTGTTCATCGCTCACCTTCACCACGTCGATAATGCTCCACTCGAGTCCGTCCTCGAGCGAATACTCGAGCAATACAAAGTCCACTCCTTCGGCGCTCCAAACGACGTCAATAGGCTCTCCAGCGGTGGCGACAAGGTCAGCTGTTGGCTCGATGAGAACGACCGGATTGTCGTTTGCTGAAATCGCGAAAACTTCCGACTGCACGGGTGCTTCGCCAAAGTAACCTTGCACCAAAATGCGCGCTCGTTCAGTGGGTGCGTTCGGTACTCGCCACGGATAGTTTCCCCACTCGGGATCGGTATCGAGCACTGTTTGAGCGAGCTCGTAGTAAGAAGCACCGCCGTCGAGAGAGTACATGATCATGACATTGGCAAGATTGATTGTCGACCATTGGATAGACGCGGTGGTGCCGGCGCGCCACACCGTACCTCTATTGGGGCTTACGAGATGAATCGACTGACCGTTCTCGGTAACGACTCTAATTGAATCGGAGGCCGAATTGCCGGAGGCATCGACCGCCCGCGCGGTGACGAGATGCTCACCGTCGGTGAGACTGTTGGTGATGAGGCTGTAACTCCAACTCGAAGTGCCCCCCGCCGTGTCGGGGGTATCACCATCGATCGATATCTCTATCCGTGAGAGAAAGCTGTTATCGGAGGCCACGCCGGAGAAGGTTACCTCTCCGCTCAGGTGAGCATTGTTGCTCGGCGATTGAATTCGCACCGATGGACTCACGATGTCGTCATCAGGGGCGACGAGGATCTCTATCCCTGACTCGAAGACGTCGTCGCCACCGTCTGCCTCGGCAATGATTTGCAGACCATTGCTGTCGGAGACGGTCACCCCAAAGGACTGAACGGACACAGTTCCCGCGAGTCCCGGATTGAAATTGTTGAGTACTTTGACCCCTTCGACAATGTAGTCCATCGCGCGCCCGGCTGAATTCCACTGATCGTACATGTGCAAGCGAACCAGGTAATTACCATTTGGCAGCGGGAACGAGTAGGAGTGGTCATCGTGAATGCAGGTCATATAGAGATCGGCAGGTGCCGCGTTACTTAGGCCGCTGACATCGGGGGGCGCACTGAAGTCGTAGGCTGCGCCGCCGGTGCGGAACGCATCCTCATCCTGCCAGCCATTGACTGACGGTGAGCCGTCGCCGACGTTGATCTTCATGTGCAGGTCGTCGATCGGCCAAACCGTGACCGTCGCGTCTCGGTGCACAGAACCTTGGCCGTTGGTAGCGGTTAGACGATAGG
>MGST01000183.1 GCA_001798605.1 Deltaproteobacteria bacterium RIFOXYA12_FULL_58_15
GGCCGCGAGGTGACCTTGGATTCGACCCGTTCTTGGGCAGAGTTGCCCATCCTCTTGGCGGTCCCGGCGGCGGATGTTGACGTGCTGGGAAGCGGGTACGTGGCGCTCAACCTTGCCGGTAGTGAGCCGGGTGCGGCGCTGGACGTGGCTTTCACTGGAGACGAAAGCGTACGCTGGCATGTCGATCTGCTGCTGGTCACGGCCGACAAGACGGCTCAGCTGAGCAGCGTGCTCGCGCCGCCTGCCACTACAGGAACGGTCAGCCTTCCTGGTGTTGGGGAGTTCGCGACCGCCGTCTTGGTTGTCAGCAACCTGGGCGACGGCGAGCACGATCCCGACGTGCCCAGCTGCGACAGCGGCGCTGCGTTCCGCTACAGCTTCAGCCTCGCGCCACCCTCCGAGGCTGATAGCGACGGCAAGGCCGGCAGTGGTTGCACTACTGCGGCGTCGGCCGCGGGCGCACCCAGCCTGGCGGCGCTCATCGTCGGCCTGTGGCTCTCGCGATCGCTGCACCGCGGTCCCCGGCGACGACGTGTTTCTGCCGCCATGTTGAGGGCGGGCTGCCGTGACGACGGCTGAAGGCCTCGGAGAAACGACTGACCGATCCGAAACCGACCTCGGACGCGATCGCGGTGATGGAGAGGTCCGAGGCTCGCAAGAGTTGCTCGCCTTTGTCCAGACGCAAGCTCGTGAGGTAGGCGTGGGGCGGCACACCGTATTGCTTCTTGAATGCGCGCAGGAACTGGAACCGGCTCACCCCGGCTTGACGGGCTAGAGACGCCAGTGAGTGCTCGGCACAGAGGTCCACCTGCATCCGCTCAGCGGCACTCGCCAGCGGCCACGATTCCGAGACCGCGACCGGCGGCAACGTGATGCAGGTCGGTTTTGGTCCTGGCACCATTCTCGCAGACCACCTCGGCTCCCTGGGCAATCTCACAGTCGCCACGGATGGAACGCTGCGAGTGAGCCTGCCCGCATATGCGGCTGCGGTGCTCGCACCCCGACAATGATCTCCTCATTGACACCTCTGTGCTGATTTTGTACGCCTGGGCGCCCGGTCAACCTGCCGCGGTACTCTCTGGTTGGGAGAACAACTTGAAGGCGAGAGAGAAGATACTCGAGTCCGCAGACACCCTGTTCGGCAAATATGGGTTTGATGCAACGACCACGCGGGAGATTGCTGAGCACTCCTCCGTAAACAAGGCTCTCATCCACTACCACTTCAAGACCAAGGACGCCCTGCTTGAATCGGTGCTCGACCGCTACTACGCCAAGCTTGCTGTCACCTTTGCCGCAGCCGCCGGTCATGGCGGATCTTTGACGGAAAAGATGGCGCGGCTCATCGACACCTACGTTGATTTCCTCGTCGATAACCGCAACTTCTGCCGCATCATCCAAAGGGAAGCCTCGGGCGGTAAGCACGTCGATTTGGTTCGCCAGCGCACTCTTCCCTTTTTCCAGATGGGCCTGCAGTGGGTGAATCAGGCCTTTCCCGAGTCCGCCAAAGGTGATCTTGCCGCAACTCATTTGCTGATTAGCTTCTATGGAATGATCATCACCTACTTCACTTACAGTGGCGTCCTCGAACAGCTGCTGGGGGAAGATCCCTTCACCCCTGAGAACCTCACCGCTCGCAAAAAGCACCTCCGACGCATGCTGATCATGATTGTCGCTGAGCTCGACACCCACGCAAGTCACCACGAGTGACCGACAAATGCGTTTGGCGACTTGGAACGTCAACTCCGTCCGACCACGCCGCCGTCGTCTTCGAGATCCGCTAGCGGCGCGGCTGTGCACAACCCGAGCCGCAGGTGGCACAATTGTCGACGTGAATCTCGGCACTCGAGGGGCCGTGGTGCCACAGAATCGGCGAGACAACTGCGTCATCGCGTTCTGACGGGAGAACTGCGCGGTCCGGCTCGAATCGCAAGACGTTGTGCGCAAACACCTCCATGCGGGCAATGATGTTCGGCGGATACCGTTGGCCATCGTTCTCGAGGGCGATGACCGGGTAACCGCGGGACTTGGCCCACGGCGCATAGACTCCCTCAGCGAGTCGGCCGATCAAGCAGCCGAACGGCGCGATGATTGCGACACCGGAGAAGCCCTCCTTCATCGCTGCGGCCGCAACCGCTGGAGAGATCGTCGCCTCACTCTCGATATCGGGCGTTACGAAGACATTCTTGCTTTCGTCGATGATGCGATCGATGTCGGTCGGCACCTCGACACACAAACCCGTGCTGGCAAACAAGAGAGCGATCTTGTGCTCGACAGACCCCTTCCACAGCTCCTCGACGTAAAACCAAGCCTCTTCCAACAACCCACCTTCACGCACCCACTTCAACATGCCGTCGCGTTTGCGGCGGTCGCGCATCAGGTAGTGTCGGGCGTAGTCGGTGTAACTCAGCCACTCTGTCGTGCCAGACACCTTGGGATAGACGCCTTTGGAAATCAGGAACTCGACGATCTCCTCGACAGAAAAGTCATCGCGGCGGACATAAATCTCACCCACGATCAGAACCTTCTTCACATCCTCCAGGGTCCGCCATCTGGGAATCGCCGCAAGCTCAGCGGTTGCCTTGGCGAGCTCAGCCATGAGGGCCTTGGCACTCAACCCGAGTGCGCGCCGAACCCGCGCCCAAACCCGCGCGTGTGTCGCCAATCCTGCCTCAACGTCCTTTGCCAAAAGCTTGATGCCCACGCGTGCGTCGGTGAAGAAGTCCCCGAGTACGAGCGCACGCCAAACGTCTCGCGTGAACATCGGGCCCATCTCTCGATAGGAATTCTCCGCGCCGCAAACCAATTGGGTTATGTTCTTCCAACCCATTTCATCGAACAGCCGTTCGTACAAGACGTGATACTGACCGGTCCGACATGGCCCCAGGGTTGACGGGACAAAAACCACGAAAATCTCATCGGCTCGATTGGGTGGATGCTCAGCAAAGAACTTCAAGATCGATCCGAGCACCAGAAGCGACGGTATACATTCCTTGCCGGAGGCAACGGTGCGGGCGAGCTGGGTGCTGTGAACATCTGGCAGCGGCAGATGCACAGAACGGATCCCCTGCTTGGTCGCCGCGGTTTGCACCGCCTCCACCGAGTACTGCCCCATCGATGGCCAAACCAACGTCACCCGCGGATCGCGAATATCAATGCGCTCCCCTGTCAAGTTGTCGACGACGTCACAAAACTCTTTCTTGGCGACAATGTCATAGCGCCGTTGAAATGGCTTCTCTTTGATTGGTTTGACGTGACGTCGGTAGCTCTCGACAATGTCCAAAAATGCCTCGACGCGAGTGTCGAGACCCGCATCAGCGGTATGAGAGTCGATCTCCAACACCAGATACGGCTTCTGCCCCATCATCCAGCGCACGTAGTGCAACAGGAAGGAATCGGGCGCGCAGGAGAAGTTGGAGATCCAGGTGAGATAGAGATTGGGGATCTCCTTGACACGATTGACCGCCTTCATGTCCTGCTGGCCGTAGTACCAATAGTTGTTAGAGAAGATCTCAGACTCCGGGTCATAGATCATATCGAATGGCACCACGGTCACGCCTTGACTCGTGATCTTGCGGGGTATGCCCATGTTGGCGTCGCGGGTGAACGCATTGTAGGGACGCCCGAGAAGCGCCACATAGAGAGTGTCGGGGTTGGCACGGATCTCGGCGAGCACCTCTTGGCCTTTCTTGCGATAGGCACGCAGAAACTCTTGATAAGCAGCGACGCCAAGACCGTAGGCGCGAGCTCCCTCCCCGCGCGTGAAACCGAGCTGCAGAGCGAGCTCCTCGAACGCCGGACGACTCGCATCCCAGCCATGGTTGAAAGAAACCAACGGCCGCAGAATCTTCGCGTCGTCGAGACCAAAAGCCTGACGAATCAGAAACGGCAGACCTTGGGTCAAGGGACAGACGCAGGCGTGAACAGGTGCCTCTTCCTCCGACGGCATGTCGCGGAAATGCGGTAGGAACAGATAGTCAACCCCACGGTCGAGCAGATCCTGCACGGCACCGTGAGCGATTTCCACCGGGAAACAGTAATTGCTTTCCTGTCGTGCGATACCCTCCGCAGAGACCTTCTCAGAGAGCACCGTCCGTACGCCCAGGGCGTGAAAGTACCAACTGTACAACGGCCACAACGAATGCACCGAAAAAGCGACGGGCACCCCGACGACCTTGTCTGTGCGGACTGTGAGCGATCCCGGTTTGGGCGCGTGCTCTTCGAACATCATCTGTGTACGCACCACCGTCAAATCCCGAATCGAGTCGTCGTTGGTAGCGCGCTTCTTGCGCATGTTGGTGTACAGCGAACAGCGGCCACCGAATGGATAGCGATGCCCACCGACGTTGAGGCGGCGGATGTTGCAGCTGTTGTCACACGCCTTGCAGGTGAAGCTCTTTCCGTAGGTGATCTCTTCGCCGAGTAATGTCGCAATGCTCCAACTGCCAGCCTTCAGCAAACCATCGTCGAGTTTCTGCACCGCTAGTCGGGCGACGCCAAAGCATCCCATCAACTCAGGATCGGGCGGTACCGTGATTGTTTTCCCTGTCATGTGAGCGAAGGCCAACGGCACAGCCTCATTTTTCGCTACGCCGCCTTGCAAGACGATATGCTCACCAATTTTGCGATTGCCGACCACGCGATTGAGGTAATTGGCAACAATAGAGAACACGAGCCCCGCAACGATGTCCTCTTGACGGGCCCCCTGGGTGATGGCTTTGCGAATATCCGAATTGATGAAGGCCGAGCAATGCTCGCCAAACTTCAGGGGCCGCTTTGAGTTGAGGGCAATGGGTCCGATGTCCTGAGCGGCCTTGATGTTGAGATCCCCGGCCGCCGACTCCTCGAGGAACGAACCCGTCCCTGCAGAGCAGGCCTCGTTCATCGCGTAGTCTATGGGTACACCATTGTTGATGAGAACGTACTTGGCGTCCTGCCCACCGATCTCAAAGATGGTGTCAACCTTCGACTGGAAAAATGTTGTCCCGACGGTGTGGGCAATGATCTCGTTATAGACCGCCGGTGTCTCCAAGAAGACGCCGAGAAGCTCCCGAGAAGAACCGGTGGTCGCCGCCAGAGTGATACGTGGTTCGGCGCCGTCGAGCTGGGTTTGCACCTTGCGCAGACAGTTCTTCACCGCCGCGATCGGGTCGCCGTGGGTGCGACCGTAGTGCTCGGCAACGATCTCCAAGGTGGCACGGTTGACCAATGCGACTTTGGTGGTGGTGGAGCCACCGTCGACACCAAGAACGTACTCGGCATCGGGATCGAAAAGACCGCGCCGTGACGGAACGTAGTTGACCTTGTCACGCACCTGCTCAAAGCTGTCGAAACTCTTGAACCCTAGCTTGTTGCCCTCGGCGACCAGCGGTTGGCCTTCAGGCAAGTAACCGCCACAGTGGGCCGCTTCGTGGGCGGCACCAAAGGCTTCAAAGTAGGCGGCTTGCTCTGGCACCAACAGCTCAATCTGTGGCCACGCATCACGCAGGAACTGCACGAGAAAGCGATTCTGCGACACACCACCGATGAGCACGACTTGGCCAGTCTTGATCTTGGCCTTGGTCAAGAATTCCGACACCTTGTCACTCATCACCTTGGACAAGGACAAGGCGATGTCACCGGTTGTGGCTTCGCCCTTGTTGAGACGATGCGTGCAATCAGACTTCATGAACACTGAGCAACGCGCACTCAATGAATGGACCGTCGCACCACGGGCAACCTTCTCGAGGTCTTCAATGCGGAGGTCCATGCGACCGAGCTGCTGCTTGAAAAACTCACCCGTGCCCGACGCACACTTGTTGCCAGAATACGTCGAGACAATGCGGCCGTGATTGTCGAGAACATAGACGACGAGGTCCTCGCCCCCCATCGACACCACCGCTCGTGGCTGCAACGACAATGCGGCGAGTCCCCGCTCCACCGCAACGGGCGCAATGATCTCAGGCAAGCGCAGGCGATGCCGGCCTTCGGCACCGGTCACAACACCGCGAATACCGTTGGCAGCGATTCCCATGTCGTCGCACAACTTGTTTACCGCCACATCGAGGTTCCCCTCGTGTGCCAACACACCAAAAGCCTCGCCCGCATCGTCAAGCCGACAAACTTTGACGTTGGTGGAGCCAACGTCGATTCCGAGCAAACCATGCTGGTCCATGGGCGGTGATGCCTCCTGTACGGGTGAATCCACGTACACCCCAAAGAGGGGGGTGACGGACATTCCATCAACAGCCGCAAGGCGGGCGTTGTAGCCCAATCAATCGCCTTTTCAAAGCGGATAGCGACGTTCACATAACGCAAAGCAGCAATCGTTGCCCGACTCACCTGTCACGCCGACCTGGTTTCGGGGATAATGCCGCGCATGGACGCCCCCCAATTCTGGGCGCTGGCCGTGGGAGCCTGCTCCGTCTTGGCAATTCTCGGCAAGCACCCGAGCCGAATGCCATTGCATTGGGGGTGCAAACCCCTGCCGGTCCTATTGCTCATCACCGCCGTTTGCTTGTATGCACCGCCGGCTCCGACCACGACGTGGATTGTCATCGCCCTTGGATGGTCACTGGTGGGCGATGTGGTCCTCATGATGCCCCAACGTTTCTTTGTCTTGGGCCTCTTGGCGTTTCTCTTGGGGCTCGTCTCCTACACAATTGGATTTTCCCTGAACGGCGGTTTCACCCCAATGCAACTTGGATGGCTCGCCATCCCCGGGGTACCAGCATTATGGGTGCTGCGCACTCTTTGGCCGCACATTGGCAAGTTGCGCGGCCCAATAACCTTCTATGTCATCACCATGGCGGTGATGGTGTGGCGAATCCTGGCAAGATGGGACGCACCCGATGTCTCCACCGCTTCTTGGTTGTGGGCAACAATCGGCGGTGCCTGTTTCATGACCTCTGACAGCCTGTTGGCGCTGCGGCGCTTCGCCAAGATTGCGGTGCCCTATCCCCTTGAGCTCGGTCCATATTTCGCGGCGCAGTGGTGTTTGGCCGCTGCAGTCTGGAGCTAACAAACCATGTGGAAGTATCTCAAGCTACACGAAGCCTTCATAAGAGGTGCCCTCGCAGGTGACCACGGCAGCATCTGTTGGCCAGAGCTGTACGAATTTCACGCCGAGCAAATCCGATACATGCAACATGAGCGCCTCGTCCATCTGCTGGTAACCCTCTTCGTTGCGGTCTTTTGGATGATGACCCTTGGTTTCGTGTTTGGCCAACGAACGATTGCCGGACTCGCCGCCGTGGCCCTGTTGTTGGTGCTGCTCGTGGCCTATTTGATTCACTACTTCCGCATGGAGAATGGGATCCAACGCTGGTACCACTTACAAAACCGCATCACCGAGAAAATGGGCAAGACCGGTGCCTGCTATGAGGGTAACAAGGTCGAGTCACACCTGCCCCGTTAGCTTCGTGACAGGGGTCGGTTGCTGGCGGAAAACTTGCGCAATGACCGATCTGTACTAGCCTCGTCGCTATGTCAGTCGTCATGGGTGTGCACCCCGGGGGTCGCAGCAGTTTTGCCATATGCGGCCTGTTCTGGTCCGGCAGATTGCCGGCCCTTTTCTTTTCTTCCCGTTCCTACTCGTGCGTCCAGGAAGTCCTCGACAATATTGTTGGGGTTTCGGGCGAATGGGGGCAAATCGTTGGTATTGCCGTGGACGCCCCGCTCACCTGGTCAGCCACGAGCAGCGGCATGCGTGGATGCGACAAGAAGCTGCGTGCCCATGTTCCGACATGGGTTCCCAATAGCTGGGTGCGCGCTCCCAACGCACAACCGGGTGCCGCTACGATCCAGGGTCCCGCTCTGGTGTGGAGTCTCGCACACGAGGCCAAGCGTGGTCTGTTGGAGCTGCCATTTTTCTACGAAGGCCATGCACGGGCGTCACTCGCGCTCATTGCTCCCGACCTTCGGGAAGCCGTGCTCGGGTATAGGAAGCGCGGGGTGGACGCTCCAACCCGACGCAAATATGCTCACCGTCTGGTCGAGCGAACCATCGAATCAGGTATCGTCAGACTCGAAGCACCTCGCCCAACCACCGCTGGCGAGCTGGATGCACTCATTTGTGCGGTCACCGCTCTGGGCACCGTCCATCCAGAATCCGGGTTGGTGATCCGGGAGCTCACGGGGGACATCATTCGCCCGGTCGGCAAACGTTCCCTCCACATCATCGACGCCTTGCCCTGACCGCCGAACGCATTTTCCCCTTGCGATTTCCATAGGTTTGGGACATTATTGATTGGTCGGCCAATTCAATCGAGGTGCACCATGGCTCGAAAACCGGGACAAACACGAGAAGCAACCCGCGCTGCCATCATCGCCGCCAGCGAGCGGGTTTTCACATCCGAGGGATTCGCTGGGGCATCATTGTCCATGATTGCAAAGGAGGCTGGAATCACCAAGAGCCTTATCCATTACCACTTCACCTCAAAAGAGGCCTTGTGGCAGGAAATCAAGGAGAGCAGGTTCGCAGATTTCGCGCTGGCCCAGGACAAGATCTTTGCCATGGGCGGGCCTGCCCGCGAGTTCTTGACCAATTGCTTCACCACGTATTTCGAGTTCCTCCGCGACCACCCGGAGTTCTTGCGACTGATGTGGTGGATGCAGGCTGAATATGGCCAGTCTCTTCACCCCGGCCTTGATACAAAAGTCGGCGAAACCATGCGCGGCTTGGTGGACCGGGGTATCGAAGCGACCCGCGAGCTACAGAAGAATGGCGATATCCGTCAAGACCTCGAGGCTCGTTTCATCTTTGCTGCCTTTCTCGGGCTTCTGCGCCACTGGTTTGTGGCGCGACAGGATTTTCGCTTGTCCGAAGAAGGCGAGGAACAAAGAGAAACGGATGAACGCTACCTCGCCAATACCATCTCCATTTTCCTCGATGGAGTCATGGTCAAGCGGATCTGAATCCCACTGGCGACCGAGCGACACTCGGCCCATCAGAATGCCGTTTCGGGGTGATGTTCGAATCCACGGAACGCAGACCCTGTGGGCTCACCACCACACGATTTCGTCCCCCCGCCTTTGCTTCGTACAGAGCGGCATCTGCGGTGCGAACCAGGCCGTAGGGATCCGCGGCACCTAGGTGCTGGTTGGACGACACCCCGAGGCTGGCCGTGACGCCGCCGCAACCGCAACTGCTCGTCGCAACCGCAAGCCGTTGACGCAACCGCTCGGCGACGAGCCGCGCTTGTTCCGCATTGGTATGCGGCATGATGATGGCAAACTCTTCTCCACCATAGCGACCGATGGTGTCGCACCGGCGCAGCTCACCCATGAGGAACTGACCAAGGACTGACAACACTTCGTCGCCGGCCTGGTGACCATAGGTGTCATTGACGTCCTTGAAGTGATCGATGTCGAGCATGATCAATGAAACAATGATGCCATACCGTTGTGCGCGGGACAGCTCGAGGTCGAGTTGCTCCATCAAGTGGCGTCGATTGCTTACGCCCGTCAGCGCGTCGACGCGGCACAGTCGTTCGAGCTCGACGTTTTGCTGGCGCAGTTGCTCCTGGGCGTTCTTGAGCTTGAGTTGCACCTGCACACGCGCGAGCAACTCACCGCTGTCGAATGGTTTGGTTAGATAGTCGCTCGCACCACGCCGCAAACCCTCGATCTTGTTCTGGGCTTCGGCCCGCGCCGTCAACATGATCACAGGGATTCTTTCGAGCGGCACAGACGCAGCACCGCGCGCGGCGAGAAAGCCAAAACCGTTGAGCTC
>MGST01000184.1 GCA_001798605.1 Deltaproteobacteria bacterium RIFOXYA12_FULL_58_15
GCGAGGGCCATGCCGCCACCGAGACCGAGGCCCGCTCCCAACATGACGCCGCCCCATGCGGAGTCTGCCAGGTCACCATTCGCATCGGCCAGCATCACTCCGAGCATGGCACCGTGCCCGGCACCGAGGGCGCTCGTCATGCCGATGAGCGCTACGTCGGTGCCGCTGTAGGTCGTTCGATCTGCGAGTGCCAGGCCCGCTGCAATCCCGGTGACTCCGCCGATCTCGAACAACGCCGTTTGCCAACCGCGCTCAAGCCGCATGAGTTTGCCGACTCCGGCGCCCAAGAGATCACCTGCCCCCATCACCACGGTAGCCTCGCCGAGCTCGTCAAACTCGACGGTCATCATCTGTGAGACGATGGCCGCGGCGCCGACGCTGGTTCCCAGGCCAAACAGTGTTCCGCCCCCGACGACGAGGTTGTCGCCGTGGGAGGGCTGCAACGTTTGGCCGAGCCACAGTCCGTGCCAGGCACCCCAAAGCCCCGCGATGCCAAGCAAAGGCAAGGAGCTTTCTGGGTATTCGGTGAAACGAGATAGGCCAATGCCCAGGCCCATGCCGGCCAAACTTCCGAGCTCGATGGCCCGCGCACTGTCCGCCCGGTTGAAATCGAGCATCAATCCCAGGCTACCGCCGATGATTGCTCCCACGGCGGTATCACTCACGATCTCGACGTCGTCATTCCAATCGATGTCCAGAGTTTGCGATAGGGCGTAGCCGAGCAACATGCCGGTCCCCGCGCCAGCCAGTGCGCCGCCGTCGACGGCGTTCTCTGCATTGATTTCCAGTGCACTGGCAGCAAAGGCACCGTGCCAAGCACCCAATCCGGCGAAGGTGGCGATGGTGGCGTAGTCCACTGGTGCGAGATTGGTTTTGGGTGCGATGATGGCGGCGACGCCAATGCCGCCGATGGCAGCAAGCTGCATCGACAGAGCATCCATCTTTGCATCTGCGGGAACACCCATCCGTGCCAAACCGCCAGCCGTAAGGGTTGTCGCGAGACTCACGCTCATGGCCCCATGGGCCCATTCCATGGGTGCCTCGGCAAACTGCAAGAACCCTGCGGTTCCCAAGCCGGCGATGGCAGCGCCTGCGGCGGTGCCCCCCAGGACGCGACTGTCGGTCACGTCTTCACCGTTCAACAATCGAGGGGTTAGGCCGCCGACCCAGCCGCCGATGAGCATGCCCGAGGCAATCCACCAACGGTCGTCCTCGGTGGTTCTCGTCCAAGGCGCGGTTGCAAGACCGAGGGCAAGGCCGCCAAACCAGCCGGCGTCCGCTGCGGCGATGCGACGGCGTTCGATTGAATCGCGGTGAGCTCCGGCAATGCCCCAACCACCGGCGGCCGCGACGCTTGCGACCAGCATCGCCTCGACGAGGTCGTCACCTTCATACTCGGTGAACTGTGCCAAGCCCAAGCTCGACAAACCAAGGGCACCCACGCCGAACGCGGCACCACCGGCAATCTGGGTGTCGGTGGGTTTGTCATCGAAGAACAGGTACGGCAAGCCGAGACCGCCCACGGCACCGGCTGCGCTGAGAGTGCCAATCATCCAGTTGTCACGCGCGGTGTACTCTGTGCGGTTGGCGAGGATCTCGCCAGCGATCCAGGCACCCAACCCGACACCCTCCAGGATTCCAAAACGAGTGCGTCGATCCTCTCCTTCTGCATATCCGGATACGGCCAAACCTACAGCCGAACCGAAGGCGTCAAACAAAGCCACTTCGGCGACGTCGGCTGCATCCTTGTGCTGCAGCTTCACCGCGAGTCGGCTGGCGATGCCACCGATGCCGAGGCCCAAAAGAGCGCCGCCGCCGAGCTCGGTGTCGGGTACGTATGCCTCGCGCGGATCATTCGGGTCGCGCCAAAGATAGGGAATGAGCGAGCCGTGATAGGCACCGAGGGCTGCGCCGAGACCCATGTGCGCGCGGTCAGCCCAATCATATTCGCTGTGTCTTTCGGTGAGGGTGGCGATGGCGTAGCCGGCCACCGTACCACCTTGCATGAGTGCAACGGTGAGCTGGCGGTCGAAGTCGGGTGATGCCGATGGCGGCAACAACAGGCCCAAGCCCGCCCCCGCAGCCATTCCACCGAGGGAGCCGACATCGATCCGCAATACCCGCCGGGCATCGATATCAGCAAACTGGGAAACCGTGCCCGCAAACATCAAGCCGAGGGCACCGCCGAGCATGGCACCACCGGCCTGTTCGGAATCAACGAGGTCGGTGCCTTCGTCGGTGGTGTAGGCAGGCACCCACGCGCCGAGGAATGCGCCAAGGGAGGCGGTCGATATTCCCAGCCCCAGATCGGCGGGCTCATACTCGAGCTTGGGTGTGACGAAGGCACCCAGACCCAAGATGCCAATGGCAGCGGCCGCACCCGCGATCGGCGATTTGAGCTCGATGAGATCGGGTTCCAACATTCTCAAACCGGCGAAGCCCGTGCCGAAAACCGCCGCAGCAGATCCGGTCATCAACAGTTCGCCACCTGAGACGTCGGCAAATTGGCTCATTGCAAGGCCGCCGAAGAGTCCCAGTGTACCGCCAACCAAAGCCCCTCCCCAGAGCTCATCGTCCGTGGCGTTTTGCTCTTGGTCTGCCAGCCTCTCGGGCAGCCGACCACCGACGAGGGCACCACCGCCGGTCATAAGCAGAATCAGGCCAATGTCGTTGTCTTCGAAGTCGAGCTTGGGTCCGAGCCACGCGAGCATGCCTGCGCCGGCCAAGGTTCCCGCCTCCAGCAGGCCGTAGGTCCACCGCTTGTCGAGATTTGGCGTCGCCTTGCCGACACCTGCTCCGAGGCCTGCTCCCGCGAGACCGCCAAGTGTTGCCCACCAAACCGATTCGCCGTCGAGGTCGGTGACTTGGCTGAGCAGCAAGCCGCCGGTGAGACCGACGGCTTGGCCGAGACCGATTCCTGCGAGTGTGTCGTAGTCGCGACGATCTCGTTTCTCATACAAGGCGAGTGGGGCGAAACCTCCGATCCAACTGGCGAAACCAATGCTCGTGGCGATGGCGAGAAGGTCGTCGTTGATGTCAAGGTAGGGGCTGAGCAGCAACATCGGCAGGGTGCCAGCGACCGCTCCGAGCACGAAGGCATCACCGGCTGCTGCGGTCTGCGAATCCGCCCGGGCCAAATGCCAAGCGGAGATACCACCGGCTCCCAGGGAAGCGGCCACAAGGTTGGTCAAGATGGCATCGTCCAACGCGAAACGGGACGAACGCATGGTCAGGCCACCCATGCCGAGCCCAACCAATTCGCCAGCGATGGCACCCCACATGGCTGCACTTGGCGACGATTCGGTGAGGCCTGTTACACGCGGCAGACTGTAGCCGCCCAAGGTACCCCACACGCCCATGCTCGCAACGTAACCGGCCTCACCCAACGAGACGTCCGAGTCGAGGGTCAACAACCACGTCGTGCCGCCGCCGAGTGCGGCTCCAGTGACGCCGACGAGCACTTTGCTCACGTCCTCGATGTTGGCGTCTGCGGATCTTTGGGCAATCTCGGTGGAGAGAACCAACAAGGTTGTTCCCAGCGCGGCGGTGGTGATGACCAGGGGCCAGCGTCCAAGTTGGTCCCACTCGGGATAGAGATCAGGTGCAATGTTGTGCAGGGCATCCCTTGCTGCCGTGCGAATGTCTGCGTCTTCTTCTTCCAACATACTCTCGAGCATAGGGACGTCATCACGGTTCCCTTTGTCGGTGAGCGATCTTAGGGCGGTGAGCCGCAGCTCGACCTCGAGTTTCGCATCGTTGGCAAGGGTGCGGACGGCTTTGTCTGCACCATCACCCTCGAGGCGTGTCAGACGTGCGCAGGCGAGCTCGCGAACGCGGTACCAACCTGGGTCGGTGGGACCGGCGTTGAAGCGTCGTACCAGGGCGAGGAGAACGGGGGCCAAGTGTTCGTCGTTGCGGCCTTCGAGAGAAGAGAGGGACTCATAAACGATCTCGGGATTCTCAGTGGTTCGCAGGCGGGAAACAACGGCTGCCAGGGCCTCGGAATCAGATGGGTCGACTTTGGCGAGTAACTCAGGGAACAATTCGGCGTCGCTCTCATCGCGAACCGCGGCGATGAGAGCACGCCCAGCAACAGCCGACTCGCGTGCCTTGAGAACATCGTAGATTGCCCGTCGTTGTTCCCGCCCGATTTGCGGAATCAAGGCCTGGAGATGCGGGATCAGCTGCCCATCGGACAGTTCCTTCGATGCGTCGCCTGCGGCGCGCAGTACCTGGGCGGAGGTGACAGGGGTCATGGTCGCCAATACCGCGTTGCCGGATAGTGGATCGGCGACACCCGTTAGCGCCCGCAGTGCCGCAACGAGCTCAGCTTCGGTGAGCGTGGAGTCGCTGAGCTTGGGTATGAGCTCGAGACGACGATCGGTGAGACTCTCGGAGAGGATGGCCTCTAGGCCATGGTCGCTCTGATCCGCCGCCCAGGCCAGGGTCTTTGGCCACACCGCGCTCCTTCCTGAACGTTCGCGGACAATGAACGCCAACAATTCGAGCGCATATCCTTGGGTCGCGCGCAGGATGGATGGCAGCACTTCAACTAAGGCCTCTGTTTGTTGTTGGCGCAACACCGAGGCGGCAGTCTTGAGGATTTGACTCGATTGACTCGTGGTCATGAAGTTTGCGACTGAGCGGGCGATGAGTACGGAAGAGTGCTGGGCGAGGGCCAACAAAGTTGCCTCTTGGGTGGCGGGATCTTTGTGTTCGAGCAACTCAATGAGAAATGGCACGTCGACGTGAAGAGGATACCGCTGAATGTCCGTGAGAACCGCCATTCGATTTTGGTTGCCACCGTGTCGCGCGGCAAAAATCGCGATGGGGCGCAACAAATCCTTGTCCGGTGCGGCCAAGATTGCGCCGATGACGTTTTCTGCCCACGGGGTGTGGGGTGCGGTGAGTATGGTTTGTGCTGCCACGGCCAACGGACAGCGCACAGCCTTCTCCTGCTGTACGGCACTCGGCTCGCGGGTGAGCCAGGCAGACAGTTGGCGCATGACGCCGCTCGATTTCATGTTAACGAGGGCACGGTTGACGACGGCTTCGTCACCCTCCTGGAGTTGGTGTCGGCGCAGGAGGGTGATTGCTTTCGGGACGGGATAGGCACCGAGGGCGAGGAGGGAGGCGTGGCGGACATCAATACTCGAAGACTCGGCGGCCGCGCCAAGGGACTCGATTCGGGTGTCCAAGTAGAGTTCCGTGGTCGGCCAGTCGAGAACCCCGAGGGCGGCAGCGGCGTTGGCACGCACACTTGAGGGCAGCTCCGCCGCCAACATCCAACGCAGGGGACCATCATAGAACGAGTCGCCACTTTGCTGTGCAGCGCTCACTCCTCGGGATGCTATGGTTTCATCAGAAGAGGCGAGCTGGCTCAGGACGCTGAGGATTGCCCGTTCCTCTGTGGTGAGTTCGGATTCTTGGCCTTTCGCCTCTGCCGTTTCGACAACATGGATGGCGTTTGCAGTTGCGGCGGTAGCTTCGGGTTTTCCAACGCCGGTTGCCTGTGTGAGGATCAGGCCCACGAGGATGAACGGGGCAATCATCATATTTTCGCTCCTGTTGGGCGTCACTATGTTGGCCGTCAAAACTCAAGTCTGTGATCCGGATCACGCAAACATGGATGGCTTATGTCAGCGTTCTCAGTCGGTGTCTCGGTAGGGATCACGATTTGTGAACTTTCTCCTCGCAAGCGCAATTCGAGCGCCTATTTGCCTTCTGGACTTGCCTGTCGAGCCTAAAGTAGGGTTGTCGTGTGTCGGACTCTGAGCCCAACATTGAAATCCCGATCGGTACGATATTGGCCGATACCTATCGGATTGAGAGCAAATTGGCACAAGGCGGCATGGGGGCCGTGTTTGTGGCGCGACACGTGCGTCTCTCGCAGCGGCGGGTGGCCATCAAGATTCTTTTTGATTCCTTTGCGGGGAGTAAAGAAGTGCGCGCACGATTCCGGCGCGAGGCGGAGATCTGCGCGGCTTTGAGCCACCCCAACATTGTTTCGGTGACAGATTGGAACGAGCTTGCCGACGGCTCGCCATTTTTGGTGATGGAGCTACTCGAGGGCGAAGATCTCAAGGCACGAATGGCGAGGGGCAAGGTTCCGTGGAATGAAAGCCTGCACATCATCGACGGCATCGCCGATGGATTGTTGGCGGCGCATTCCCAAAAAGTGATTCACCGAGATCTCAAACCCAGCAACATCTTTCTTGTTGCCGGCGCGGATCCCGAAAGACCTCTTGTGAAGATCTTGGATTTTGGCATCTCCAAGATTGCCGACGCAGACACGTTGATCACCACCAGCAAGATTTTGGGTACCCCACGTTATATGTCACCAGAGCAAGCTCGCGGTCACAACGAAGTGGATGAGCGATGTGACCAGTTCGCGCTGGCCTGTATCACCTACGAGTTGCTCTGCGGCATTCACACATTTGGCGGCGAAACCTTTCAGTCGTCGCTGTTCAACATCGTACACGAGGCACCCGAACCGGTGCCGTCCTGTGCACCGAATACGCCCATCAGCGTCATCGCCGCAGTTTACCGCGCATTGGCCAAGGACCGAGAGCAACGGTTTGCGAGTGTGCGGGAGTTTGTCACTGCGCTTCACGACGAATCATCAGCAGTGACTGAAAGCGAATGCCTCGAGATCTATCGCCGTGCTGGCAATCCGCCGCAGGATGCGACCGTTCCAGCAGATCATGGCAAAAGGACAAACTCGCAAATCGCGCAAGGCTTGGCGGCATTGACTCCTGATACCCATGCGTTGTCGCGGGGCAAGAACCGGCGTCTTGTAATGACTTTGTTGGCGAGCTCGGCTGTGGTTGCTTTGGGGGTAGGCGCAGCTTTCTTGACCCGTTACTGGCGACACACGACCAGCGCTGCCGTTGCACAGGCTGAGGGCAAAGCCGTATTGGCGGGCCAGAGCACCAAAGAAGAAGATACGGACGAGAGTCGGGGAGAAATTGCAGGCAAGCCCGGTCCAAGCGAGGACGGCAACGAGAGGACAATAGCTCAAGAGAGCCCCGCGCCAGTCGTGACCAAGCACAACCTTCAGTCCCACACACCACGAGAAACGCGCAAAGAAGTCACCGTGGAGTTGCCTCAGGTGGCGGCGAAGCTTGATGCGGCACGTGGGGCTTTCAACGCGGGACAGTATGGGCAAGCGGTGCGCCTTGCTCAGCAGACTCTGCGGGAGCAGGAAACACCTCGCGCTCGCTTGTTGATTGCCTCCTCTTACTGTCAACTCGGGGACCTCGGCAATGCCAAGGTTGCGTTTGCACTATTGGCGGAGCGGGACCGTCGCTCGGTACGTGACATCTGTAAGCAGAAGGGGTTGAGCCTGTGAGTTGAGCCGTCGTCCTCAAAGGAGGAGGCCTTTCATGGGCATTCCAAAGCATGGGGTCCGCCTTGGGACGTTTGCTTGATGCCGCTCCCACAAAGCAATACGCTCACGGCCAATGCATTATGATATAGGCCTGACACCCACTTATGGCGGAAGGTCATTGTGAGCACCAAAACGAGTTTTGATATTACCCAGAGAGCAATCCCGGACGACGGCCCTTTGAGGTTGGTTGTGGTTGGCAAGCACGCGTTTAGAGTGGTGGCATTGCCTGCCAAGGGCGTGTTGGTCGTAGGCCGCGCGGACGACGCCGACATCATGATTGAGGACAGCACCGTCTCGCGTCGTCATTGCGAGATCGAGGTGGCCCAGTATATTGCCATTCGCGATCTTGGCAGTGCCAACCAGACGCGGATTCGTGGGCGCGCGCTGCAATCCGGGGAGACTGTTCGCGTCCAAGTGGGTGATCCCATTGAGATCGGATCAATCACCGTTCTGTTGCAACGCGGACCGGAGGAGGTCGTCGATAGCCCATTCTGCTCCTACGACTATTTCGACCTTATGCTGGCACAAGCGTGCAGTCGACGCGCGAAGAACCGCGAACCCTTTGCGGTCTTGCGGTTGAGCATCAGCCATGATGCCACCGACAACGAGCAAGATCTGTTACAAAAGATTCTCATGGAATGCTCGCCGTCCCATCCGCTGGTGGCGCAATACGGCCCACGGGACTATGTCGCCTTTTTTGGCGACGAGCGGGCCATCAAGTTTGAACGCGCGTGGGAAGGTGATGGTCGCATATCCGGGCTCACAGGAGTCGAAGTCAGATGGGCGCACTTTCCGCGCGATGGCCGGACTCCCCATGAGCTCGTTGAGCATCTGCGCACGCCCCGAGAGAATCCGCCTGCTGCGCGTCACGATGTCGCGGTGATTGAAGACCAGAAATCGAAGGCGATATACGAGTTGGTGGAACGAGTTGCGGTTGGCGACATCAGCGTACTGATACTTGGCGAGACAGGCGTCGGCAAAGAGTTGGTTGCCCGACGTGTGCATCAACGCTCGCGTCGATGTGACCATCCCTTTGTCGGATTCAACTGCGCCGCTTTGTCAGAGACGCTCTTGGAAAGTGAGCTTTTTGGCCACGAAAAGGGTGCCTTCACCGGGGCGACGAGCACAAAGAAAGGCCTTCTCGAGGCCGCCGCAGGTGGCTCGATATTTCTTGACGAAATCGGTGAGATGTCACCGGCGACGCAGGCCAAGCTCTTGCGTGTCCTCGAAGAACGATGTCTTAGGAGAGTTGGGGGCCTCAAATCGGTTCCCATTGACGTAAGGTTGATTGCCGCCACCAACCGTGACCTCGAGATGGAGGTGGCCAAAGAGAGTTTTCGCAAGGATCTCTATTTTCGTCTCAACGGAGTCACCATCGTCGTGCCACCTTTGCGTGAGCGGACGGTTGAGATTGGGGCTCTCGCTCACCTCTTTGTTGCCCAATCCAGCGCGAGTCTGGGTCATCAGCGACCGCCGACTATCGATGGGACGGCATTGGCATTGTTGCAGGCATATAGCTGGCCCGGAAATGTGCGGGAGCTTCGCAACGTCATGGAACGCGCCGTGTTGTTGTGTGACGACGTCATCGAAGCCAAACACCTTCCTGTCGAAAGTATGACCCGCGAGTCCAATGTCATCGTTGCGACAAAACCGACGGATGCGGCCTTCGCGCAAGAAGTGGCCACAACAGAACAAGACAGCACCTTGCCCGAGGGTGTGACATTCTCAGTGGCAGATCTCGACGAGCGTCGCCGTATCGTCGAAGCGCTGCGCGCCACAGGAGGAAACCAGAAGCTGGCCGCGGACGAGCTCCAAATGAGCCGGAGAACCTTGTCGCGAAGACTGGACGTCCTTCGCATTCCCCGGCCACGAAAAGGTTGAGGTTTGCAGGGAGTGAACTCGGGCTGTACACGGAACTAGGAGCAGTCATGCATCGTCGACACTGTGGTCGCAGTCTTGTGGGGCCGTTGGTCTTCATTGTGGCCACCTGTGTCCTGACAAACTCGTGTGGCACGGATGTGGCGGAACCAAGGCGCAAGGTTTCGGGGGATTCGTATGCGTACGCTGATGGGAACATAGTTGATGATGGCTCGGGGGACCTGCATCAGAATTCAGATGGGGATGAGGGCGATGGTGGCCCAGGCGATTTGTTTCGCAGCGCTGACGGGGATACGGGTGATGACTCGGGCGATCTGTGCGCAAACGCTGACGGGGACTCGGACTCAGATACAGATACAACTGACGGCGGCGGCTCGGGCGATCTGTATCAGAACGGTGACGGCAATGGCTCGGGCGATCCGTATCAGAACGATGACG
>MGST01000185.1 GCA_001798605.1 Deltaproteobacteria bacterium RIFOXYA12_FULL_58_15
TTGGGATTGAACTGCGTGACCGCAGTTCTACCACACGCCGGATCGGGAATCGTTTGATTGTTTTGGAACTCAGCCTCGGCATTGGCGAGGTACCAGAAATCGCACTCGTCCAAGCGAACACCGCCTGCGGCTGGCACCTTGCGGCTCGGCGGTACATATTGGCCGGTGACACAAGCGGTACGAATGAGCGGGGCGCCGGAGAGGTTGTCGGCCATATTCTCGAGGATATAGAGGCGCACCTGATTGTAACCCATGTTGTCCGCCATGAAGCTCGTTTCCCCCCGCTCCCGGTAATCTTGGTTTCTGCCGGTGTAGCCCATCTGTACTCTTCTCACGGCGAAGGAGTAGCACGAGCGGCCGTCAACGGTCTTGCCAATCTCGGGGCGGCTGTAGCGGTACCGCTCGCGCATTTGTTGCTCGTTCTGTTGGATGGTGGGATTGAGGTGCCATTCGATTTCTATGCCGTTGGCGAGACCATCCTTGTCGTCATCCCGGTCAGAGTCCCATTTGCGCAGATCCGTGCCGTAGATGAATTCCTGCAGGTCGGGAATTCCATCGCGGTCGCTGTCGGGGGATTGTGGGTCGGTGCCGATGGCCCGCTCTTCGCAATCGTGCAAACCGTCGCGGTCGCGGTCGGCAAAACCTGTCATGCTGCAAGTTCCCCCAGCAAAACTGCACAGGCCCAGTTCTTCCCGGGCGCAGGGAAACAGAGACCCTGCGGTGTTGGCAGTGGTGTAGACATCGCCGGGCGCACAGTCGCCAACACGCGTGCGGTAGTCCCCCGTGGCGTCGTCAATGGGCGGGTAGCAGGGGTCCAGGGGATCGAAGGAAAATCCGCGCATACGAACCTCGACAAAGTCGGAGTAACCGTCGCCGTCGGAGTCGGCATAATCGGGTTTGGTACGGTGCCCGTGCTCTTCGTCATCCGTGAGGCCGTCCATGTCGGAGTCAACAAGGTTTCCCGCGGCGGTGAGCCGGTAGGAACGATTGTCGACGAAGAAACCACGGATGACTCGCTGCTGCTTGATCGCGTCAAAGTTGATCTGGAGGAAATCGATGGAGTCGCCGCCGTAGAACTCCATGTACTGGCCGGCGCCGAGGTCGGCGACCTGACGCATCAACGGTGCAGCTTGAGCCGCATCACCGAAAATTTCGATGACCGCCGGATCAGCTAAGGGATCGAGCACGAGACCGGCGTGGACCCGGAGCTCGCCGACCTGATAGCGATCCTGGAGCTCCATGATCGATTCGACCTTCTCGAGAATCTGGTAGGGTTGGTTGTAGTCGTTGCCACCCTCGAGCTCGCTGTCACCGAGGACGCCGCCAAAAAGTGCCGATGAGGTTCCTGCCTCTTCAAAGTCAGTGTCACAGCAGTAGGGAACCGCGTCGTTGTAGGCGCAACCAGGAGCGCCGCTGCCACAGGTGCCGTACTCTACTGTGTCGCAACGGGTCCCGCCGGGCATATTGAGATCGCGCTTGAGGATGCAGTTGACGAAGTTGGAGCTCTCGCAGATGAGATAGGGTTCGGTGACATTGACCGGGTCGAAATCGTTGCCGAGACCGATGGTGCACTGGGGGTCCGGCATGCCGTCGGAGACGAAGATGACGACATATTTGGTACGGGCGAGCTCCGCAGGGGATTCGGCGCATGACATGTCGAGCTGCAGTTGGTCGTAGGCGACTGCGAGGGCGCCCTGGTAGTCGGTGAGGGTATCGGCTTCGGCGAGATTGTTGAGAGCGTTGGCCAACTCGTCCACCGAATTGGTGAATACGGCTTCCTCGCAGTTGCGTGCGACAGGGGGGGTCGATGTGATGGAGGCGTTGAAGACGACCACCTTGAAGTAGGTGGTTCCAAGGCCAATGAGAGCATTGATGGTCTCTTCGACCGCGACCACTCGCTGGCGATTCTGATCGGTGAACTGTTGCGAACCCGAGCCGTCGACCACGAACATGATCTTGACAGGGTACTCGACGTTCCCAGCCATGGAAGTACAAAACTCCCCAGCAATGCTCATCTCATTGTCGACAGTCTCATATTCCTCGGGCTCGTCTGGATACTCGAGACGAACATCTGAGCAAGCGGCAAGCGTCAAAGTTAGGACGGTGATGAGTAGGGGTTGACGATACATAGCCGATCCTCCACCGAGAGAGTCTATCTGGCCTGGGCGCGGGGTTCTCATAAAAAATGCTCCGGTGCCCTCTTTTGGGTGAATGGTATGGGGATGCGAGCTGCTCATGTTCGAGTGACCTTCGAGAACATAAAAGACAAAAGCCCCCCCCGCCGGAAGCGTGCGGGGGAGGCTTTTGCTTGATTCAACTGTTCGCGCCTATTATCGGCGTCGGCGCCAGGCAACGAGGAGCAGGCCAAGCGCCAGTGTTGCGAATCCACCGGAGGTGGCGTTGCAACCACCCTGAGCGTCGCCTTCGACGTTGGCAACGATCGAGTAGGTCGCGGTGTCACGGCCGAGAGCATCACCCTGGGGCAACGAGGCGGTCACCTTGATGACGTACTCGCCGGGGGCGTCGGGGGTGAAGCGAATGGTGTTCATCTCGGTGCAGCTGTTGCCTTCCATTTGCAGGCAGCTCGCGACTTGTGGGCTGCTGTTGATGGTGTTGGCACCGGCTTTGCCGTTGATGATGGTGGCGTCGCTGTCACTGGGCAGTTGTGAGAAGATCGCGGTCCACTTGTGGGCGGCATTGAGGCGGTTGGTGAACAATCCCACTGTGATGTCGGTGCCAACCTCGAAACTATCTTCGACGCGGTCGCCAACCAGGGTCAGGTAGATGTTGAATGCCGCATTGGGGTCGAGGCAGTTGCCCGTGTCACCGCCGATGACGTAGCACTCGGAGGGGTCACAGCTCTCGGAGCCGCTGCCCCACTCGCCCGCGTCGCCCAGGCCGTCCATGTCGACGTCGAGCTGGCTGGGGTTATGGACGCCGATGCAATTGTCAGCATAATTGGGAATCTCGTCGCCGTCGCGGTCGAGGTCACAGGCGTCACCGCTGCCGTCAGCATCCATGTCGAGTTGGTGACCGCCGGAAAGCTCGGGGTTGGCAATGCCTGGGCAATTGTCGACGCCCCCAGCAATGCCATCACCATCGGCATCGTCGTCGCAGGCATCGACGCCCAGTACGCCGAGGCGACAGTCGTCGAGCAAGTCGGCAACGTTGTCGTTGTCATCGTCGTCATCACAGGCGTCGCCGAACTCATCGCTGTCGGTGGCGGTCTGGTCGGCGTTTGGCATGTGTAGGCAGTTGTCCAAGAGGTTGTCTACACCGTCACCGTCCATGTCGTTGTCACAGACGTCGCCAAAGCCGTCGCCGTCAATGTCAGACTGCAGCGGGTTTGCGCTGCTGATGCAAACGTCGCAGCCATCGCCGACCATGTCACCGTCTGAATCGGCTTGGGCGTAGTTGCTAACGAACGCACAGTTGTCAAACTCGTCCTCGATGCCGTCGCCATCGAAGTCATCGGCAAACTGGTAAGTATCTCCGCGGTCTGTCATGGCCACCAAAACCGAGCCACACCCACAGCCACAGCCACCACCGGACTGGTCGGGAGTACCACACATACCACCGGTACACTCTGCCCCCTGGGCCATCGCGCTCACGGGAATAAATGCCACGGCAAATGCAATCGCTCCCAAAATGTTTACCAGCTTCCTCATGTTCTTCTCCTCGTTGGCTGTACGTTTCTTCTCGAACAGTAACATCTCTACATGCGAGTTTCGCGCCAAGAAGCGGGCATTTATGGGTCGATTGACAAGTTGAATGAAATCAAGCAACTAAGGAAATGAATCGAAAGGGTTCCGTCGCCTTGTGTAGAGTGAACCCCCCATTACGAGAAATAGCCGAGCGAAAGTGTGGCATCTGACCCCCATCATGAATGTTCGTATTTAAAATCAACAAGTTACTTGAAATGTAAGGATCTGTGCGTCGATGTGATCCAAAACAACGCTCTTGTAAAACTAGCTGATAAATAACAAACTATTCAAGGTGTGGTGCAAATGCATCATTTTATGTGGTGTTTTGTCTACACGGCGATTCTGCGGTGTGGCCAGGACGCAACAGTGATAATTGTTTGATTTTGATTATCATTATTGAGTTCTTCGCTTGTGTGGTTCATACCCCACAATATTGTGCAAGCGTTTTGGCAAAGAGGCTATTGAGTAGGAGTTTCTGGTTGTCCGTGGTGGCCATTTCCAGGGCCTTGGTTTGGGTGGCGTTAGCTTGGCTATCTTGCTTTGTTGCCTTGAAGACCATCGCCAATTGGGTGAGCAGGTTTGCGCATTCCGGAGCCAGTTCGATAGCTGCCCCAAGCAGTTCGATGGCCCGTTCCGTTTCACCATGGCCAAGCGCCAAATCAGCGGCAGTTGCAAGCGCAAACATCCAATCTGGGGCATGCTCCAATGCTATTTCGACTGCTGCCGCCGCATCGGGGATTCGCCCCTGTCGCAGACAGATAGTCCCCAGCTCCGCCCAACATTCGCCTGCCTGGGGATTTGCGGCAACCACCTGTTCGAGCTCAGCTTGGGCTTCAGCCAGTGCTGCCGCATCACCGCTTGCCCCAATGGCCAAGGCCATGCCGAGATGGGCATCGGACAGCTTCGGAGCGGCCAGAAGAGCCGCTTTGGCCGCAGACAGTGCCTGCGGCCGCGACCTCTCAAGGGGCTCACCAAACATTCGATAACGTTGGGCAAAAGCGCATGCCTGACCTGCAAATGCCTTCGCTCTCACATCGATGCTCAATGTCACAGTAATTTGGTCATAAAGTGAAATGGCCAGCTCATTGGAATCAGCAGAGAAGCGGCAATAGGCACGTCGAGCCTCCCTCAGGGCCTCTAGTTCTGCATCGACTGCACCATGGGCCTTCATGCCCCCGGAGGCCCTGGTCCTTTTCTGTTCAATGTCCAAGGCCAGCCACATGTTCATTCCGCCCTTGCGGCCGCTTTCCGCGACCACCGCATCCTTGAGTTGCCGCGCTGTTGCCCGACTGCGCAAGAAGCCGTCTGGCACCTCCACTCGCTTCTCAATCGGTAGTGTGGCCTCCGGGTCGGCAACGGCAGCGTGTTTCTGTAGCTCATCTACCGGTACGCCGAGCCTTTCCGCGACCATTCGCAGCGATTGACCGGCGGGGATAATGAGCATGGACATGTCGGTGAGCATACCACACAGGGATTGAAGCGACATGGGAGACGTGGGATGCTCGCCGCGAAAACGCACTTGGCGACTCTTGACCGCCAGAGCGCATGCGGGCAGTGTTCCATCACTTTTGGCCCTTCAGTGTCAGTGTTTGCGGGAGTTTTGCGATGCGTGACTTTTTGGCAGAGCTGGGAATCGAAGAGAAGAATTTTGGTGCCTCAACCGGCGATTTTTTTGCGACGGAAGGCGAGTGGCTCGATGTGTTTTCACCCATCGATGGGGAACTCATTGCCAAGGTCAAGCAAGCCGGTCCCGCCGATTACGAAAGAGTGATGAGCAAGGGCATCGAGGTTTTCGCTCGTTGGCGAATGACGCCAGCGCCGCGCCGTGGCGAGATCGTTCGGCAAATGGCTATGGCGCTGCGTGAGAAGAAGACGGCCTTGGCCAAGCTCGTCACCCTGGAGATGGGCAAGATCCTCCCCGAGGGCGAGGGTGAGGTGCAGGAGATGATCGACATGGCCGACCTCGCGGTTGGCATGTCCCGCCAACTCTGTGGACAGGTGTTCCAATCGGAGCGGCCAAAGCATCGCATGGTCGAGGTGTGGCACCCACTGGGAATGGTGGGAATCATTTCTGCTTTCAATTTTCCGGTTGCTGTGTGGGCATGGAACGCGTTTGTCGCCGCAGTATGCGGTGATGTGATGATCTGGAAACCCTCGTCACAGACTCCTCTCACCGCCCTAGCGGTGACTCGGATCATGAACGGGATCCTCGCGAAGCATGGGTTTGCGGGAGTCATGGGCCTGGTTGTTGGACCGGGTCGGGCCATTGGTGAGAGGTTGCTCAACGATCGTCGTATCCCACTGATCTCGGCGACCGGATCGAACACAATGGGTGAGCGAGTGGCCGTTGCCGCGGCCAAGCGTTACGGCAACACAATCCTCGAGCTTGGCGGTAACAACGCGCTGGTCGTCATGGAGGACGCCGATCTCGACATGGCATTGCGCGCCGTGCTGTTTGGCGCAGTGGGTACCGCCGGCCAACGTTGTACCTCCACGCGCAGGTTGCTCTTGCACAAAGACATCGCCCAAGGTTTTCTGGGGCGTTTGGTGAAGGCCTACGGGCAGGTGAGAATTGGCGACCCCCTGGATACCAACACTGTCATGGGGCCGTTGGTCAACACGTCCGCGGTCAACGACATGATGAACGCCATCGACACCATCAAGAAACAGGGTGGGGAGATCATTTACGGTGGTGCAAAGCTGAACCGAGCCGGTGGATGTTATGTCGAGCCGTGTATCGTCAAAGCAAAAAGGGATATGCCCATTGTTCAGGACGAAACCTTTGCGCCGATTCTCTATGCCATCGAGATCGACAACATCGATGACGCAATCGCGGTACAGAATGGCGTGCCCCAAGGACTGTCCAGCTCGATTTTCACGCGATCATTCAAGTACGCCGAACAGTTCACCTCCCACATGGGTTCTGACTGCGGCATTGCCAATGTCAATGTTGGCACCAGCGGTGCCGAGATTGGTGGCGCTTTCGGTGGTGAGAAGGACACCGGCGGCGGTCGGGAGGCTGGTTCAGATTCGTGGAAGGCATACATGCGTCGGCAGACTCAGACGATCAATTGGTCCGATGAGATGCCCCTGGCCCAAGGAATCTCGTTTGGTTGAGACTGTGACGGTACACCAACCCTCAAAAAGGGCTAAACCCATCGGAGGCAACAATGCGTTCGATTCGTGATCTGAACCTCGAAGGGCGCGCAGTCTTTTTGCGCCTGGACCTGAACGTGCCGATCAAGAACGGTACCATCACCAGCGATGCCCGGATTCAGGCGGCGATGCCAACTATTCGCCATGCCATCGACGCAGGTGCCCGTGTAGCTTTGGCATCCCATCTCGGCCGTCCCAAGGGCAAACGCGTGCCAGAGATGAGCCTTGAGCCAGTGGGGTCGCGTTTGTCGGAAATTCTCGGGAAGGATGTTGTGTTTTCAGAGGATTGTATCGGTGATGGCGTCAAACGCCTCATGCAAGATCTCAGGCCCGGTGGGGTGTTGTTGCTGGAAAACCTTCGTTATCACGACGGCGAGAAGAAGAACGATGCCCAGTTTGCCAAGCTTTTGGCCGCTCCGTTTGATGCTTACGTCAATGATGCCTTTGGCTCGTGTCATCGTGCCGACGCGTCGATCGTTGGGATCCTCGACTACATTGAGGATAGCGCCGCGGGCTTCTTGCTCGACAAAGAGGTGGCGGCCATCTCCAAGCTGCTGCAGCAGCCCAAGCGTCCATTTGTGGCGGTGGTGGGCGGTGCGAAGGTCGCCGACAAGGTTGGCGTCATGAGCTCGCTCCTCGACAAGGTCGACGCGATTCTGGTGGGTGGTGCCATGGCCTACACTTTCCTCAAGGCCAAGGGCGTAGAGATCGGCAAGTCCAGGTGTGAAGGTGACAAGGTCTACGTTGCCAAGGACATTCTCGATCGTGCTGCCAGTCGCAAGGTCGACATCCTCTTGCCTACGGACCATGTTGTCGCGGCTGATTTTGCGGAAGATGCGCCGGCGCAGATCATTACCACCGTTGCCATCCCGCAAGACCAAATGGGACTCGATATTGGCCCCATGACCCGCAAGGTTTTTGCCGAGCGTCTCGCAGGTGCCAAGACCGTGTTCTGGAATGGCCCCATGGGTGTTTTCGAGTGGGCGAGTTTTGCCGCGGGTACCATGGCGATTGCTGAAGCTATGGCTGGATGCAGCGGCTATACGGTGGTTGGCGGCGGTGACTCCGTGGCGGCTCTGGAAAAAGCGGGGTGCGAGGGCAAGATCTCCCACGTGTCCACCGGCGGCGGGGCCAGCCTCGAGCTTGTCGAGAAGGGGACGCTTCCAGGCATCGATGTCTTGAAATAATCTCAGCCTTCGTAAACGAAAATGCAATTGGTGAGTGTGGGTTCACGCTCGGAGGAAATCACCCATGGCGCGGAAACTGATGATCGCCGGCAATTGGAAGCTAAACAAGACGGTCGGGGAGGCCCTTGAGCTCGTTAGAGACCTGCGCCGCCTGCTGTCGCAAGTGCGTGATTGTGAAATAGTGATCGCACCGCCCTACACGGCATTGTACGCGGTGGGCAAGGCGATAGAGGATTCCCCCATTGATCTTGCCGCCCAAGAGCTCTTCTGGGAAGACTCAGGCGCATACACAGGCACGGTCTCGGCACCCATGCTTGCAGAGGTAGGCTGTAAGCTCGTCCTCGTGGGGCACTCCGAACGGCGTCAGTTCTTCAATGAGACCCTCGAGTCATCGGGCAAGAGGGCGAAGGCGGCCCTCAAGGCTGGGCTGCGTCCGATTTTGTGCATTGGTGAGACCCTCAAAGAGCGGGAAGCAAATCGCACGATGGAAGTCGTCGCCGAGCAACTCGACGCCGGAATCCAAGGCCTTTCGATCAAAGAGGTCGCCCGTTGTGTCATCGCCTATGAGCCCGTCTGGGCCATCGGTACTGGCAAAGTCGCGACCCCCGCCCAGGCACAAGAGGTGCACGCGGCAATTCGCGAGCGTCTGCGCGCGAAGGACAACGGCGTGGCCGAGTCGATGCAGATCCTTTACGGTGGCAGCATGAAGCCGGACAACGCAGCTGAGCTCCTGGGCCAAGCGGACATCGACGGTGGACTCATTGGCGGCGCAAGCCTCACGGCCGAGTCATTCGCGGGTATCGTCAAGGCCCGCAAGTAGCGTCGGAGCCGTCATTCGCGGGTATCGTCAAGGCCCGCAAGTAGCGTCGGAACCCCGAGAACACGGCTTGTTTGCTTGTTGTCCGCGGGTCTGCACGACCCCCCAAGAAACGACCTTCAGGTGGTAGCGGTCAGACTCCTCGGAGCTTGATCATCTTGTCACCAAAGCGGGCGATGATATCGAGCTCACCGCCGAGGGCGGTGACGTATCTGCGGAGTGTCGACACCAAATGGTCATCACGCCGTTCGAGCTTTGATAGCTCGCCTTGGGCGATGGCGGCTGACTCGGATACCTGCGTTTGAGTCTTCCCCACTAGCTTTCTCATACTCGCGAGATCCGCTTCCAAAACCTTTTTGGCCACCCATTTGCGGGTCGCTTTCTCGCGCTCTGGGGAAAGCTGGCGACGTACGTCTGTCCATTTCTTAGTCTTCATGGCATCACCTCCGGTAGCTCCGCCATTCTTTCTCGGCTTTCGCAATCATTTCCTTGTAGAACTTGCCCTTGTTCTTGCCGGTCTTGTCCCCACCGACCAACAACACCGCCTGGCGCTCGACATCGAAAGCGTAGAACACCCGCAAAGGCTTTCCGTGCGACTGCGCCCTCAGTTCCCGCAACGGAAAAGACACACCCCTGATGGCGCTCGAATGCGGGTAACCAAGGGCCACACCGAGTTGAGCCAACAGGTCGACCACACGGTTGACAGCGTCGGCGTCATCGTCAACCAGGGCACCATACCAGGTGCCGAACGTCTCCGTCACCACGATCTCGATCATGGCCACCTATTATAAGCTACAGCTTATATTGTGTCAACCGAATA
>MGST01000186.1 GCA_001798605.1 Deltaproteobacteria bacterium RIFOXYA12_FULL_58_15
AAGACGCGCGTGGGCATAGGTGCCAAGAACGCTCAGGGCTCGAATATCATCACCGTATACCCTACGGACGTGGAGGACAGAGCACCACCGACAATCTCGAGCTTCGCTGCAGACCACACAACGGTTTGGCGGCCGAACAGGACTATGGCACAGACCACTGTGCTCGCTTCAGACGCCAAACAGTTTACGAGCCACGAGCGGTGTATTGTGTCTCGGCTTGGAGCCGAGATCTACTCTCTCCGGAGAGTGTCAATGAGTTGACGCAAACCACTCCAAACAGGGCAGCCACCTCATGACACAAGGCGTTCTTGCTTTCCAGTTCCAACAGCAATGGGCCGAGGTCTGCTTCGTCCCCAATTGGGCAGCAGCCAAGAAGAGTGGCCCGACCTACCGGTTCATTGCCATTCGAGAGTTGCTTGAGCAGGACACCTTGCCCGGCATTGAGGAGCAGCCACAACTACCGTTTCCAACCATGCCGTTCATGACTGGCACCTATAAACTGTTCGGCGTTGTCACCAATCAACTCGATATTTCCGGTGGTGATTTGATCAGATGGCATCGTTTGCGTTGCGGCAAGAGCGAACAAATCCATGCGGTCATGAAGAATGACCTTGATGGCGGCCGATTGCCCAGTGGCAAGTTTGGCCCCAGTGCCGCTTGGTGGGGCATCATGGTGATGTCCTTGAACCTGCATGCTGCGTTCAAGAAGTTGGGGCTTGGGGACACTTGGGTCCGCAAGCGGATGAAGGCGATTCGTTATGCGCTGCTGAATGTCGCCGGCCGTGTCATCCATCACTCGCGTCAGGTCATCGTGCGCCTCTTGGCGTCCAAACGTCCTGCCGCGGCCAGTTGCGGTGGTTTGCTCGACTGTTGGGTGACTCTGGTTGGGCGGGCAGGGGTTGCGGCGGCACGTTGGGCGCCTCATCGGGCCAGGTGGTGGATCGTGGGGGGCCGCTTCCCATTGACATGCACGGGACGAAGGGTACAAGAGGCCACGTCACACATTGTATTTGGAGATCTCCGTGAGAAAGAGCCCGATCGTCCTGTCTATCGCGTTTGCCCTCGCCTGTGCCACCGCTTGTGATGACTCATCAGGATTGGGCGAAGCAGATTTTTCGTCCTGTACGGATCGGCAAGACAACGACGGTGACGCTCTCGTTGATTGTCAAGATCCTGGTTGCGCCGCCTATTGCGCGCCGGTGAGTCGTGAGAACACCAATGTGTTGTGTAGCGACCAAACCGACAATGACAACGATGGCGATGCCGATTGCGACGACACCGAATGTCAGGTGACCTCAGTCTGTCGCGTGGCCTGCACCTCGGGCACAGAGGACACCGAGGAGCTGTGCGCCGACGAGTGCTCTAACGATGCCGACAACCTCATCGACTGCGCGGATGCAGACTGTGACTGCGCCATCGTCTGCGGTGGCACCGGCGACTGCAACAGCTGCCCCGAAGGACTCGAGAACAGCGATGCCACCTGCAATGACGGCTGCTCCAACGATGGCGACTCCTGGGTCGACTGCGACGACTTCGACTGTGCCTGCGCCACGGCGTGTGGCGGTGACGGTTGTGTTGCCTGTTTGGCAGGCCCAGAAATCACCGAGGAAGCCTGCTCCGACGGCTGCTCCAATGATGGCGACGCCTGGTCCGACTGCGACGACTTCGATTGTGACAACACGGCGGCGTGTGGTGGCTCGGGGCAGTGCACTCCCGGCCAAGAGAATAACGAGCAGGCCTGCGCAGATGGCTGCTCAAATGATGGTGATATTTTCGTCGACTGCGACGACTATGACTGCAACAACACGCAAATCTGCGGCGGTTCGGGAGCGTGCACCTCTGGCGCTGAAAACACAGAAGCTGCATGTGGTGATGGCTGTTCCAACGATGGTGATGCCTTTATCGATTGCAACGACTATGATTGCAATCAAACGCAAATCTGCGGCGGCAGCGGTACCTGCACTTCCGGACCCGAAAGCACCGAAGAGGCATGCAGCGATCGCTGCTCCAACGACGGTGACACTTTCATCGACTGCGATGACTATGATTGCAGCAACACTTCGGTGTGCGGCAGCTCGAACACATGCACCATCCAAGGGCCAGAGAACACCGAGGCGGCGTGTGACGATGGCTGCTCCAATGACGGCGACCAATGGAGCGATTGCGACGACCACGACTGCAACAACACCACGGTTTGCAACGGCTCTGGACAATGCACCACAGGCCCCGAGAATACCGAGGCTGCCTGCGACGACGGCTGTTCCAACGACGGTGATGCATACATCGACTGTGATGACTTCGATTGCGAAGATACCGGCATATGCGGCGGCACGGGCCCCTGCTCAGAGGGTCCCGAGAGCACCGAGGCGGCATGCAACGATGGCTGCTCGAATGACGGTGACCCCTTCGTTGACTGCGATGACTATGATTGCAACGGCACGACCACGTGCTCGAGTAGCACCTGCACCAGCGGTGCCGAGAGTACTGAGACCGCCTGTGACGATGGCTGCTCCAACGATGGCGATCCCTACATCGACTGCGACGATTATGACTGCAGTGAGACCGCAGTGTGCGGCGGTGGGGGCTGTGAGGCGGGTCCGGAAAACACCGAAATCAATTGTGACGATGGCTGCTCCAACGACAACGACCGCTGGATCGACTGCGATGACTTCGACTGCGAATGCACCGTCGCATGCGGTGGAGTTGGCTGTGGGGTATGCGCCTTGGGGCCGGAGAACACCGAGGCTGCATGTACTGATTTCTGCTCCAACGACAACGATGACATGATCGACTGTGCCGACCTGGATTGCGCATGTGCGCTCGCATGCAGCGGTAACGGTTGTCAAGATTGCGCCAGCGGCCCCGAGGCGAGTGAGGCGGCCTGCTCCGATAGCTGCTCCAATGATGGCGATATGTTTATCGACTGCAATGACTTCGATTGTGATTGTGCGATCATCTGCGGCGGCACTGGGTGCGTCCCCTGCGCCGAGGGCCCAGAGAACACCAACGTCGCATGTGACGATGGTTGCTCCAACGACGGCGATCTCTACGTCGACTGCAATGATTACGATTGCGAGTGCGCCACCGCCTGCGGTGGGACGGGATGCGTCGTTTGCGCGGCCGGACCCGAGAACACCGAGATTGCGTGCGCAGACGCATGCTCCAACGATGGTGACGGTTTTGTCGACTGTGACGATTGGGACTGCGAGGATACGACGGCCTGCTCGAGTGGACTCGAAAACACCGACGAGCTCTGCAGTGACAACGAAGACAACGACGGTGACCTCTACATTGATTGTGACGACAATAATTGCCGTTACAATGCGAATGTCACCATCTGCGTCGAGAACACCGACGAGCTTTGCAACGATACCAACGACAACGACGGCGACGAGTTGGCTGATTGCGCCGATTCCGAGTGTGCCTGTGCTCCCAATTGCGGCGGCGGCGGTTGCGTGCCTTGCTTGGACATGCCTGAGAGCTCTGAGCTCGCGTGCGCAGACGACTGCTCCAATGACGCCGACGGCGACGTCGATTGCGCCGATACCGATTGTGCCCCAACACTCGCGTGCGGTGGCAATGGTATGACCGAAGACTCTGACGAGCGTTGCGCCGATCAAGGTGACAACGATGGCGATGGATGGATCGACTGCGAGGACCTCGATTGCAGCAGGCATCCGAACGTCACCGTCTGCGTCGAGGACTCCGATTCAACCTGCGCCGACGGTATCGACAACGATGGCGACGGTTGGATGGATTGTTACGATATGGGCTGCCGCGATACCGCTCCTTGTTCCGGCAGCTGCACACCCGGCGTCGAGTTTACCGAGGCGGCATGCTCAGATGGCTGCTCCAATGACGGCGACAGACACATCGACTGCGATGACCTCGATTGCGGCTGCACCGTCGTTTGCGGCGGCAGCGGATGTGGCATCTGCACTCCGACCTTCGAGCGCACCGAGGCGGCTTGCTCCGATGGCTGCTCCAACGACGGCGACCCATGGGCCGACTGTGACGACCTGGACTGCCAATGCACTGCCGCCTGCGGCGGCACGGGATGTCCGGTATGCACGGTTGCCCTAGAAAACACCGAGGCGGCTTGCTCCGATGGATGCTCCAACGACGGCGACCACCACGTTGACTGCGATGACTACGATTGTCGCAACACCGTTGCTTGCGCTGGATCGTAATCCAGTCATTCGAGCGCACACTCTGCCATCCCCGCCCAGGGTGATTCCGAGTTCCTGCCGTTTGATGATCTCCGGCGGCCTTCACTGGTATGCAACCTGCGACAGTCATTCAAACCGTTGTGATTGAGGAGAACCAATCATGAGCGCTCCGTTGCTCACGTCGCTTCCGATACAACACGGCGCAACCGTGGATCTCGATCGATTGCGAATGAGAATTGTCGACTTTCTCGAACACTATTGGGGAGCCCCATTGATTGACGACAAGGTCACCCGCAAGATCATCGGACGGACAGGGGGGGAACGTTTCGCTTGTTTGCTCGCCGCCGCAGGATTTGCAGAGAAGCCGGAAGACTTTCTCAATGCCCTTGCCAGCAAGCTTGGGGCGACGAGTGCCGATGATCCGAAGCTCGTCGAGATAGGGGGGCTCGAACTCCCTTACAACCTCCTACTTGCCGCTATGGAGGAGGTCCTACCGGAGCGAGGTTTCAAAACCGTCAAGAAGGTTCTACAACTCGAGGAGCTCCTCCATATCAAGGTGCCCAAGGGCGATCGAGACGACATGCAACGGGTTTTGGATATCTATCCCGTGCGCCTCTCGTGGCACATACTGCGCCAGATGCGACTCTCCCACGCTGTCGGCTACCAGTATCGTCCGTTTGTCGAAGAGCTCGACACCAAAGGTGAGATCCATACTTGGGTCGGCCAATTCCATCGCGGCATTGTCGAGCAGATGTATCAGAACCGGGTTGCCTTCATCATGAACATGGCTTGCCCGGTCTATTGCCGCTTCTGCTTTCGCAAGCACAAAGAATGTCGGACCCAGCGCGCTCCTACCAAAGCTCACGTGAAACAAGATATCACTTATATCCGCGAGACACCGACCATCAGCGAAATCCTATTGACCGGTGGTGATCCGTTTATGAACAAGGCTACTCTGCAATATGCCGTCGCCGAGCTCACCAAGATCCCACACATCAAGACCCTGCGTTTGGCGTCGCGTGCTGTCTCCTATTATCCCGAGATGTTTCTGCGCGATGAGGAATATTGGTTGAACTATCTTGTGCACACCAACATCGAGTTGCAGCAAAAAGGCAAACGCTTGGAGCTCGCCACCCATTTCATTCATCCCGACGAGATCTGCGTCGACGCTCTGCACATCATTACCCACCTCACCAAACACGGCGTGCCAGTCTACGTTCAGACACCATTTGTCAACGGCTGCAACGAGTCGGGCGCAGAGCTCGTGGAGTTGTTCTCCCGATTGCGTGCGGCTGGTGCGGAGATTCACTACATTTTCATGCCCACCAGCCCCATCCAAGGAAACAAATTGTATTGGTCGCCTCTCAGCGTCGGTCTTGCAGCTGGCAGATACTTGCGTGCCCACCTCTCTGACCGTGCCATTCCGCACCTGACCACTGCCACTTCCATTGGCAAAATTGATTGGAACACCAGCGGTTGGGCCGTGGAGAAACACGCAACAGATCCGCGATATGTTTGGATTCGAACGCCCTACAACACGGACTACTATCAACAGTTCACGCCAATCATGCAGATGTCCGACGGTGTGCGCCACAACGCAGAGGGCACATTGGATGCCCGCTTCTTCACTGACGTAGGCGACGACAGCCTATGCATCGGTCCACGGGGTCTTACTTCATCACCATCGGTGTTCGACCACAAGCGAACGAAAACAGAGGAAACACTGGCAGGCGCTTTAAAGGCGTTGCAGCGGCGGGCCATGCAGGACCAGCTGCTCCTCGACTACTCTATTGACCAGCACGCCCCCGACGGACTCGCCCGGGTTCACAAAACCCGCGTCGAGCTCGACTGTGACCTATGGGACGAGCACAACCAAGCCATGCGTTCGTATTTGGCAGAACGACCGGAGATCACTGACATCGTGTTTTGCCGTAAGAACGGACTGGTGTCGGCGCTATCCCACGCGCTGTGGGTGGTCAAAGAGCTCCAGACCATTCCCCACCTCAGCGCCTTCCGCTTGCGCTGCTTCGAGCTCCTTTACTCTCCAGAGATGATCACCCGACCGGTGATCTCGCGCATTGCTTCTCGCAATCGCCTATCGGTCATTTGTCCCAAACGTATCGAGCTCGAGATCCAGGTCTTGCATTGGCAGGAGCTCACACCCCGCCACGAAAGCGTGATCCGACAGCTGCGCAAGGAGGGTATCACGGTATACAACAATACGCCGCTTTTGGGATACATCAACGATCATGGCGACGATTGTATGCGCCGACTTGTCTATGCCTGTCGCGACATCGGCGTCGAGATGAACAATGTGGTCGTTGCCGGACTCCCCATTCAGAACGAATGGAATGAGAGCCACCCCATCGAAGTGGACAGCGTCATCGACATAGCCACAGAGATTCGGCGACACTTGAGCGGCCGTGGCGTGCCCCGCTACGTCCTTCGCACCAGGCTCGGCGAAATTGACTTCTCGTTGGCACCACGCATCTTCGTGCGTGATGGTGAGCTCAACAGAGTGCGGATGCGGCCACACAATCTCGAGTTGTTCCGAGGCATAGACCCAAAGTTTGCATGGCCCCAAGATGTCGTTGTCGACAGCGATGGGTTTCCGTTGGTGCCCATTTTGGGGCTGTCGTGGTTACCGTGACCGCATGAGATCAGCACGTCCCGGATATTTGTGTTGCCGTCGTCGTAAGTGTCTTTTGGCTGTGGGTAGGCAGATGAATGTGTGGCTATTTGCCGGGACTCCCAAAACGCGTATGTTCCCTCTCTCTCTGCCTTCCTGAGGAGGAGATCATGCGACAGAGCCTGGCGTTTTTCGTCGTGACCACCATTTTGGCATTTGGTTTGCTCGCTGGCTGCGAGAAGAAGAACAAAGAAGAGCAATGGAAACCCATTGTCGATTCATTGCCATGGATGATCGATGTACTCGAATGGTGCGAAACCTACAGAACCACGCAAAGTGTTGCTGACCAACAGGACATCTCCAACCGTGTTCGTAGTGTCCTCACGACTGCCGAGGTGAAGAGCGTCAAGGGCACCGTTGAGAAGCTGATGGCCTCTGGGCCTGACCAATTTGCCTTGCAGGTCATGGTGGGTGAAGAAGTGCGCTTCGCCAGCCAGTCCAAAGACCGGCCCATAGAACGAGGTAGCAAAGTTTTTGAGCAGGTTGCCAAGCTCGAACAGGGGCAGTGTGTCATCTTTACCGCTAAAGAGCTGATGCCAATTGCCACCTTCCAGCGCGGCGTGGTTTGCGATCCGCGTTACTACGTGCGATTCCTCGATGTCCAACCGTGCCCCTAGCCGTGCTCCTAGGACGGCCCAGGTTGCCAGGTGCGATTTCTCGATACTCATTCCTATCCATGGAGGAAGCAGTCATGCGACCATTGGTGATTTCTTTGTTGCTCGGCATAGCCGCGGGTTGCGCTGGCCATGCTTACCAATCAGCTCTCGCGCCCCAGCCGGCGTACGCGGAGATTGCACAGGTGCAGAGCATGGATGGGGATGGATGGGCAGCGCCGCCGAGCGTGGCGATGGGGGAGCCCAGTTCCATGGCGCAAACGCAACTGGCCTCGGTGTCTCGGTCCGGCCAGGCGTCCTCCTTGAGCTACGAAGGTGTCGATGTTCGAGGCGACCTGAACAAGGAGGCCAAGGGGCAATTGAGCAAGAAACAGGTGCCCGAACAGGTGCCCGTGGCCGCGCCAATGGTGGTTTATCAAGGCTTCATGCGTCTGCGGGTCAAGCGCCTGCTGGAGGCCGCCGATGAGATCACAGCGATCACCGAAAAGGCCGGCGGCTACGTCGAGTCTTTGCAGTCGGCCTTGATCATTGTTCGCATTCCCGGAGTCGATTTCGAAGGCATCATGAATATGCTGGCGGGGGTCGGCAAAGTGCTCGAGCGCAGGGTCAAAGCCCTCGATGTCACCGCGCAATACACCGATTTACGTGGTCGACTGGTGGTCGCCGAACGCACCCGCGGTCGCCTACTCCAGTTGTTGGAGAGAACCGAAAAAGCCGAAGAGCGTTTGCAAATCCTACAGGAGATCAAACGACTGACGGAGTCGATTGAAGGAATGAAGTCGACCCTGGCGAGCCTGCAAAACCTTGTCGACTTCTTCACCATCACGATAGAGCTACAGCCTGTACTCGACACCCACGGCGCGATCGCACATCGTTCGCCTTTCCCATGGATCAACAACCTCCAAGCACACCTGACCACCATCGAGGACGGCAAGGATGATATCGCTGTAAATCTGCCCCCAGGTTTTGTCCTATTCGATGACGACGACACCTATCGAGCGCAGGCATCGGACACGACTGTGCTGCGGGCTGGCACCCTCGAGAATGAGCCGCGTGGCGACAACGTGTTCTGGGCCGATGCGGTGCAACACGAGATGGACGGCCGCGAGGAGGAACTCGTCGAGGACGGCAACGTTGGCAACATCAGTTATCGCGTCTACCGCAATCAAGATGTGGCACCGCGTTATTACCTCGTCGGCGTGTGCGCACCCGAGAGCGATCTCGAGTCTCTCTACGTCTTCGAGGTGTTCTATCCCAATCAGGCAGCGTTCGACCGCCACCACAAGGCCATAGCCGTCGCCTTGACGTCATTTGAGGTGCAGTGATGGGAAAACAAACAATGAAATCAAATGCGGTGGTTTGTTTCTTCACTGGCATCACTCTGGTGTTGGGGGTCCTACCGGCACTGCTGTTTCCCCAAACCGCTGCGGCCGAAGAGGCGTCGTCCGCCACGCCCGGCACCCAAGGCGCAACCATGGCACGTGCCACGGCTCTCAAGGCCGACGTCGTCCTCAAGGTCGTGCATGTGGAAAAGATTCGCAAGCAGATCCTCGAAGAGGTCAAAGGTCTTGGTGGATTCCATGTGTTGGTTACTGACAACCGCCTCGATCTCAAGGTGCCGCCAGAGAATCTATCCGAGGCCATCAAGACAATGACTGTGCATGGGTTGGTGATCTCCAAGGCCATTCAGCGCACAGACCTTACCCAAGAGATAGCCCAGCTCGAGGGGGCGCTCAGGTCCAAACAGGAAATCTTCGAGCGGCTCGAGACCTTGGTGAATCAATCAGATCTGAGCTCGACGTTGAACATTGAGCGGACCATGGGACAACTGGTCAGCGAGATCGAGCAAGCCAAAGGCAGACTCCGAGTCGAGACAGAGCGGGCGCAATGGGCAGTGATCAATCTTTCATTCCAATATCGCGCCCGTCAGGAGATTGTCTATGTCGAGTCGCCGTTTGCGTGGCTTAACAACGTCGAGCTACCGCGCTTCATCAGGGAGTTTTGACATGCGTTCCGACATGAGTTTTGACAGGCGTTCAGACATGAGTTTCGACAGGCGTTCAGACATGCACACGCGCAATCAAATGCAAACAACCGAATTCGGATTCATCCGACAGGCTATCCGACAGGTACGCAGAACCGTGGTGTACTTTTTGGCCGTGGCGACTGCGATGCTCGCCCTCGGCGGCTGCC
>MGST01000187.1 GCA_001798605.1 Deltaproteobacteria bacterium RIFOXYA12_FULL_58_15
CAAACGGATTGGGGGTGAGCGTGCCATCGACCACAGCAAGCACTGACGGGGAGGTTACATTGAGCGCCAGATCGCCCACCACCGTCGTGCCACCACCCACGCCATAATAGGTAACCACCTCCCACACACCGCCAACATGCAGAAGCCGCGGATCCCACCACATGGCCACCGCAGTATCCGGGCCGATCCGTTCGCCGCTCGCCTCGACATCGTAGATAAGACCAACGCCGTGGTACCAATAGCCGAGAAGAAACCGGTCAGGCGGTGTCGCACCCATTCCTGTCAGGATGCCCTGAGCCGTGAGCCCCGGGTTGCCGACGTCATCGACTTCAAACGCTTGCCATTGCCGCGGCACCTCGGCCCCAACGAAATCGACCTCGTCGCGGATGATACCGAGGTCGGTGTAAAGAGGTGCGGCGTCGTTGGCACCTATCATGGTGTCGATGCCCACCATCACGCCAATGGAATGCGGCCTCGAGCTGACATTCTGCACCGTTGTCGCAATGCGAACCATGTCGGGGTTGCCGGTCGTCGAAGCTGCGAAGCGGAGCTCCCGACTCACGATGAGGTCGGCAAAACGCCAGGTGAGCTGCACGCTGTTCGCAGTGCTGGTGACCGGCTCGCACGGCTCGCCACGCAACACCCACAACGCCCCGTCGACTTCGACGATGGTGCTCGCCGTGTCACCGGTGCTGTACACGAGGCGTTTGTCATTGTCGTCGCCCATGTCGGCGTCCCCATCGGAACCGCCGGTTGTGCCAACCGACCAATCCCCGTTCGGCTGCACCACCGCGCGCAGAAAGTCGTTGATGATCTGCGTTTGGGCAAATGCCACCTGCGGCGGCACAAGGAGCACACAGATGGCGACCAAAGCCCTCGGCAAACCCGCAAGCACATCAGACACGTGAGACACACCAGACACGTGAGACACGTCAGACACGTCAGACACGTCAGACACGTTAGAAGTGTCAAAAACGACTGTCGTTCCCATTTCATTTAGTCGCATCATCTCTCTCCCCTCAGTTCGCCGCAAAAGTGACATCCATGGCGGTAACAGTGATCGGTGCGCCGTCGGCTGCGATGACACCGTGGTCGTCTCCCGCGACATCGAAACGGAGAGCCCCAAGCGGTGAGGTCGGCACCAGCGTCAAAGACGCAACCCGCCCCCCCTCTCTCGGCACGGACACCGCTTTGGTCGTCGCGACGACCATTTCCAGCAACTCACCGTTGCTGTAGCCCACGAGCTGCAGGACCTCGCCGCCATTGGACGTTAGGAGTGTGTCGTCCCGCCGCCATTCGACCAGGCGTGCGCCATCGACGTGCAGGCCAAAGCCTAGGGTGCGAAGGTTCGCGACATCGCCGACGAGGACATCGGCCCGCAACAAACCATCCTCCCCCACCAGCACCTCGGCACCACCCTGTGCGGCGGCGATGCGCAGATATGCGCCCTCGGGCAGCTCTGGTCGTGCCGGCCCTGTCTGCCCCGTGTCAGTATCACCCAAGGGAGCATCACCCGACTCAAGCTCACTCTTTTCCACTGCGCTCCCCGCACAACCGAGCGCCCCCATCACACACCACACCGCCCCCATCACCCACCACACCCACGCGAATCGCATGATTCCTCCTTTGCGCCTCAGGCGCCGCGCAAGGGCCCGTGCGGCCCGTTATGGTCAAAGGAGCGTTACAAAAGCCGTGCCCGTAGGAACCCAAGCGAGATCATTGAAGTGGGACGCCCAAAGAGTGTCGCTTTGCGCGACCCTGTCGCAACTTGATGCGCGTTGTTCATTGTTCAAATGTCGGGTGGCTGGATCACGACTCGGTTGCGTTTCGATGGGTCCCGACCGAGATGAAAAAATCTGCGCATTTCTTGCCTTCTTGCCCGTCCCACGCAACCCTCTGCGCGGGACGCCGATAACAAGTAAGTAACAACGCTCCTGCCGTATTGGCCGGGCTGAGACAAACGAAGAGGAGTTAAGTCATGAGAGGGGGTATCCATTTAACCGGACCTCGTCGAGTTTCGGTGCTCCCGGACACTAGGAAAGGAAGACGGGGGCTGTTTCTCGACATCCACCGCCGCCGACCTGGGTCCCGTATGGCCCGCGGCCAGGTCCCGTCTTGCAGCTAGGCGCATAGAGGGGCCGTAGCTGTTCGGCCCCGCAAACTCGACCCCTGCAGGGGTGGGGGCGTCCGCATGGCGGGATCCACGCAGGAAGCGGACGATCGTCGCTCTTCGGGCGGGCGAATTGGCTCAGCTCCGGTTAAATGGATACCCCCTAAGTCATGAATTACTCAGTCGTCAATGATAAGATCTACGTTAGCGTTCAACCCGGCGTCAGTGTCTGTGTTGGCAGGGACGACCCGTTGACCCGGGAAAAAACACGCAACATGACAGGTGGGGACGCTTGCAGGGAGTACAATAGACAGACCGACGCCGAGCGACGCGGGTGGGAGACAAATGCTTGGATCAGTAGACATTATTGATGGACGGACACAACAAACTACGGATCTGGCAGTGAGCGCTTTCTATTCGGGGCAATGACCGGCTACGATGCTCAACAGGCGCATGCGGCAAAACGTGAATAGGAGCGCCGCGTTGGCCACGTTGCATGAGCTTTGCGTGGGAGTCTCCGATGGCGGAACATCGCGACCGTTGCGACCCTCGGGTCAGAAGCGTTGTCAACGAGTGCATGGAGTTGTTGGTGAACCGCGGTCGCGGGCTTGAGCTGCCTGAGGAATCCGTTGATATCGTTACTAATCTTCTGCAACAGCTACCGACACCCGCTCTCGTGGAAGAAGGTGCCTTCGAGTTGTGTGTTGTCGCCGAGTTTCTGGTCGACAAGTGCAGCGCCGAAGTAGGTGCCGCCCAATTCCGTGAAATCGGCCACGCTGTCGCCAGTGCCAACCGTCAGAAGCGAGAAAAAAAGTTGAAGGATGGCGCTCGGTTTCTCGGCAGCCCCCCTGTCACACAGCCCACAGAAAAACCAAGCCGTCCACAAATGCTTCACCCGCAATCGCTGCAGCGGCTTGTGAAGCCTAAGTAATCGATCTCACCACCGCCAAACATCGTCGAGAACCTCGCGCACGCTCTCAATGACCTCACCCGCGTTTTCTTCGGACGCCTTCGTCGCGAGACACCAGGCAGCGGCCAACTTTTCGTTGACCGCAGCCAAGCGGACAGCGAGCACCTTGGCGATGATGTCGACCAATCGGCTGAGGATGGCCGCATGTTCCACGGGCTTCTCGCGAAGAATGGCCGCCGACAACCTGAGACAGGTCGACTCTTCGGTTGCCACAACTGAAGCCATCCGCAATCCGCCGGTCATGACCTCGAGCTCGCCCACGACGCTTCCAGGTCCAAGAATTGCAACAGAAAGCTCGACGTCAATCATGACGCTGAAGGCACCCTGCAACACCACGTAAAGAGCGTCGGCTGCGGCACCTTTTTCAAAAAGAGCCTCTCCTTGCTTGGCATGCACCGGTGTCATAACTGCCGCCAGCGCGGCCGCGTCTGCCTGACCGAGCTCTTTCCCGAGGGGGGTCATGGCGAGTTGCTGTCCATAGTCGCTCACAGGGATCTCCTGTCACTTGGATTCCAGTCGACGGCCTCACGAAGGACCTTACCAGCTTTGGGAGCTTCCCTACAAATGCAATAACTCCTGTAAGATCGATCTCCTTCGTGCGCATCCCTCGCGAATTCGTTGCATGAGGACTGACGTCATTCGAAGCACCAGCGAATCTCTAAGCGCGATGACGTAGAATCGGGAAGTTGCAGGCGACACAGGTGGCGGGGGCCGTCGCTGCCGCAGGTCATGCAAAATTGCTGTCTCGAGACCCGTCAGGCTGCCGGTGGCACGCGACCGTCGACACAAAAGCGCGGACGGCGATCCATGAGGGGGCCCACTGGGTACGTTGAGAGTAATCGACACCAACGAAACCCAACGGGAACACCCCTCATGCTCCACACTACAGCCCTCGTCATGTTCGAGTCCAACGACAGCCCGGCCGTTCTCTCCGACCCGGCGAATCGCGAATGGGTGGCGGTCGTGGCCGCCGTGTCCGGCGAGTCATTCGAAATCCTGACGCGTCGCTACTACATGGCGCTGTACCACTTCCGTCGGCAACAACGTCGTTCACCGCTACCGGGCCGAACTGAGGTGAGCGCGAAGGGCAGGAAGGGAGCATTGCAGGGCATGCTTGATCTCCTCACTGCCCGTAGGGCGTCGCCGGACGCAGAGAGAGAGGGAGGCAAGAGCACCTTCGTCAACGCGCGACCTGACCAGACTGACAAATCCATGCCTGAAGCGCTGCGGGACTTCACGAAGGCCCCGGCACCGTTGCACTGCACGTTGTCTGGGCAATCCGCGTCAACGCTGCACGCTGTCTCAAATGTCTTCGCCGCCAAGTCGGACCATGAGATCCTTGGTGAACGGGCTCCGCCTTGGTACTCTCTTCCGGTCCAATGGACAGGAATGGGAATGTTCATCCGTGACACTCTGCCTTTGAGCGGGCTATGCCTGGCGTTTACGGACGAGTAGGTAGAGGAGCTGCGGCAGCGAGCTCTGGAGGGCGACCGTCGTGACAACTGTGACCTTTGGCGGCAAAAGTTATGAGCTCGACGACAACGGCTTCCTGGACCCCTCGGACCAATGGGACGTAGGGTTTGCCGAGGGCATGGCCAAGGACATCGGCATCCGCGGGGATCTCACTGACGATCACTGGAAGATGATCAACTACGTGAGGCGCAAGTTTCTAGAGGACCGGACGGTACCGATGCAGGTCTTCGCCTGCATGGAGAACAACGTCAGGCTGCACGATCTGCGCGCGCTCTTTCCGACCGGCTATCATCGTGGCGTCTGCAAGATCGCCGGCATCAACTATCGGTTCATGTATGAGCACAACTACTGGCTGACCTACGAGACCGCGCCCCCGGCCAAACCCCGCTATCAGCTCGACGCCCTGGGCTTTCTCGCCGACTTCGAAGAGTGGGACGAGGACTTCGCGGCGATGGCCATGTACGAGCTTGGCAGCGGCCAGGTTCTGACCGACCGGCACTGGCAGGTGATCAGGTACCTGCGCGGCTACTACGCCAAGAACAAGAACATCCCCGCAGTCTACGAAACGTGCCAGGTCAACAATCTGTCTCTCGATGCCCTGCGAGAGCTGTTTCCCGCTGGGTATAGACGCATGGCGTGCCTGATCGCCGGACTCCCATTCTTCGTCTAACCGTAACTACCTGTAACAGCACGTTTTTGCAATCACCTACCAGATTTGGTGGGTTGGTGTTGACAATCCGTCAGAATCACGCCATGAATCAGATAGAACGAATAAAACGCATACTAGGCGAGGGTGTTTTGGGCAGCACGATGTTGAGTACAGGCCAGGCAGCCAAGCTTTGCTCGGTGACGCCGAACGCAGTGCTCAAGTGGGTACACGAGGGAAAGCTGCCCGCTCGTCGCACCGCGGGTGGACACTTTCGCATCGACTACAGAGACCTCGACAGGTTCGCAGTCGCACAACGGCCGGCGCAACCATCCCTCGTGGAGCAAGGCTCAACGGACCACCGGCCCTTCAGGTACTGCTGGGAGCACAACGGCAACGGCAAGCTGCTCGACGGCTGCAGAAGCTGCCTGGTCTACGAGCTGCGGGCACAGCGCTGCTACGAAGTGATAAGGGTCGCGCCCGCAGGTGGGCACACGAAGCTGTTCTGCAAGGGCACGTGCGAGGACTGCGACTACTATCGGATCGTCCGCCAGCAGACCACCAACGTGCTCCTGATCACGGACAACCCGGCTCTGGCTGAGTCACTCAAGGCCGAGAGTGGCTCAGCGCCGTTCACGCTCGAGACCACCCGCTGCGAGTACACCTGCTCGGCGCTGGTCGAGACCTTCAGGCCTGACTACGCGGTCGTTGACTGCGCGATGGGGCCGGAACGAAGTCGGGATATCTGCCAGCACCTGGTGCAAGACCCACGAATCCCGTTCGTCCGAGTGATCATGGCGGCCGAGGTCGCCGAGCTGCCTCGCGACTGCGATCATCTGGTGTTCGCCACCATTGAAAAGCCAATGACTATCAATGGGATAACAGGCTTGATCCGGGAATCGCGGGGGAAGCACGAAGGGCAATCAAAACCTGCTGCGGCCGGTCGGGTCGCAGCGAGTCATAACCTGCCGGGGTTTCTTGTACCCGGCGAAACCTCGGGGAGGCGAAACACGCCCGGTTGAGAACAAGGGTATCGCCAGAAAACAAGAGGCCCGGCGGGATGGACCTCGAAATCGACCCCGCCGGACCAGGGTGGTCATGCGCCGAGGCTGCACATGTGCAACCAGAGGCGCAGAACCTCCATCATTCTTGTCGGTTAGCGCTGCGCTGTCAAGGCAGTCACCGATTCTCGATGTCTTGGCCGGGCGGCTGGTTTCACCTTCCCTGCATCGTGGAGGGGAACAATGGCCGAGGCGTTGCAACAAACCAAAAGATCATCGCGCTGTGAGGACGGGACGCTGGAGCTCGACAACGACGGATTCCTGTTCCAGATGGAACACTGGAGTCGAGCGGCAGCGATTGAGCTGGCCAAGCGCAATGATATCGGCCCGCTGAGCGACGAGCACTGGCAGGTCATCGAGTTTGTCCACGCCTACTACGAGCAGCACAGGCAGGGCCCGCCGATCGTGCGGGTAGGCAAAGCCCTCGGTCTGTCGGCCAAGAGGATCTGCGAGCTCTTTCCCTGCGGGATGGCGCGCGGCGCGTACCGGCTCGCCGGGCTGCCCAGACCGTCAGGTTGCGTGTGAACCATTCAATGAGCCTATTTACCAGGAGGTTAGCAAAGTGAGCGCATTGCAGTTATTGGTCGGTGTCGTTTTGCCATTCGTGGCTGTCCTCGTCTTCGTCGTCGGTATGGCGTACAGATTCCGTGTCTGGTTCAAGACACCGCAGCCGGCAAAGATGACTCTCACCCCGGCCCCCAAGGGCTCCTTGGCCGGTGCCGTGCTCGCCGAGACCATGTTCTTCCCCAGCCTCTTCAAAGGCGATCGGGTGCTGTGGCTGTTTTCGTGGTTCTTCCATGTGACCCTGGCGCTCATCGCCTTGGGTCACATCAGAGTGGTCACTGGCCTTGCCGATGCAATCCTCATCTCCATGGGGATGACCGCCGAGAATGTTGACCAGATGTCATCGATCTCCGGCGGTGCCGCCGGCATAGTCATCCTGGCGACGGGCGCGCTGTTGCTCGCCCGCAGGTTTGTCGTCGCTCGAGTCCGCGAGATCTCCGGCACCGGCGACTTCCTCGCGTTGTTGCTGCTCCTGACGATCATCTTCACCGGCAACATGATGCGGTTCGGTGCGGAGCATTTCGATCTCGGGCAAACCCGGGCCTGGGTCCATTCGCTGCTGACGTTGTCGCCCACCGTACCTGCGAATGGAACGTTCCTCGTCCACGCGCTCCTCGCCCAGCTCCTGTTCATCTACATTCCGTTCTCCAAAATCCTTCACTTCGGCGGCATCTTTTTCACCCAAGCGCTGGTCAAGAGGAGCTAGTCATGACCAAGAGTACCAACACTGAAAAAGTCATCGCGGCGGTCTCAGCCATCGACCAGGGGCCCAAAGTCCTCAAGACCTACATGGAGACCTGCGTCAAGTGCGGAACCTGCGCCGAGGTCTGTCCGGTCTACTACGGCAAACCCGAGCAGCGATTCAATCCGGCGTGGCGGTCCGATCTGGTGCGGAGCATCTATCGCAAGTACAACACCACTGTCGGCAAGGTATTCGGAGGACTGGCCGGTGCCCGCGCGCCCGACGACAACGAGGCTGAGAAGTGGGCTGACTACTTCTACGAGTGCACGGGATGTCGCCGGTGCGCCGTCTACTGCCCGTTCGGCATCGACAACTCGGTCATTACCCGCAAGGGACGCGCCGTTGTCGACACCTTGGGCTTCACGCCGCCGACGATGCAGAAGGTCATCGAGGTTTCCCTCAAGACGGGAAACACGGACGGTGCCACGCCTCAGGCCTTCAAGGCTTCCATTGATTTCCTCGAAGAAGAGATGCGCGACGAGCACGGCGTCGACATCAAGATCCCGGTGGACGTCGTCGGTGCCGAGTACTTCTACGTGCCGCCCTCGGGTGACGTGATGGTGAATCCTGAAGCCACGACCGGCGTGGCCAAGGTCTTCCACGTGCTCGGCATGCAAGACAAATGGACCATGAGCTCGCACTACTTCGACGGTGCCAATTACGGGCTGTTCACGGGTAATGACGCGCACATGAAAGCGGACAACAAACCCTACGTCGAGGAGGCCAAACGGCTAGGCTGCAAGGTGATGTTGATGGGCGAGTGCGGGCATGCCTACCGCATCATGAAACGCATGATGGAAGCCGGAAAGTGGTGGGGTGACCTGCCGTTCAAGATCATGAACTGCATGGAGTTCACCGCCGAGAAGATTCAGCAGGGCAAGCTCCAATTCGACAAGAGCAAGAACCCGCAGCCGGTGACCTACCATGATCCGTGCAACTTCGGTCGTTCCTGCGACATCATCGAAGAGCCGCGGGTCATCTTGCAAGCCTCCTGCACCGACTTCCGGGAGATGACTCCCAACCGCGGCGAGAACTGGTGCTGTGGCGGCGGTGCCGGGCTATCGGCCATGGATTCCATCAAGGAATTTCGCATGAGCGTCTCGGGCAAGAAGAAGGTTGAGCAGATCAGGGCGACGGGTGCCCAATACGTCGCTGCCGCCTGCTCCAACTGCAAGCGACAGCTGACGCAGTTGTCGGAGTACCACAAGACTGGCGTTGCGGTCGGTGGCGTTCACGATATGCTGTCGCGCGCCATCCTCATCAATGGCAAGGCCGCCGAACGCAAGGATTTCACCGGGTGAGGCTCTCGGCTCGGGCGCGCTACGCCGTCCGCCTGGTGTTGGAGGTAGCGCGGCGTGCGACTGGCGAGGACGGTCAGGGCCCAAGGGTTCAGCTCGCGGAGGTGAGCCGCAGCACGAGGATCTCCCGCAGGTTCCTCGAGGGGATTGCGAGTGGCCTCAGCAACTGCGGCATCCTCGTGGGGGTTTGCGGCCGAGGCGGAGGCTACCGTCTCGGCCGTCCCCCGGAGGCGATCTCGATGGGCGCAATCATCCGGGCGGTCGAGGGACCGCTGTCACTGGCGGTCTGCGTGGAAGATCCGACCCTGTGCTTGCGCGCCGATTTCTGCGAAGGCAACCTCCTCTGGTCACTCTTGCAGCTTGAGCTCGATGCCGCGCTCGATGCCTTCAGCGTCGCCGATCTGCGCGATCCTCTGGTAGTCAAGGCCATGCGGGCGGACGTGGAACTCTTGCGGCGACGCCATGGCACCCTGTCGGTTCGCGGCGCGGGCCATATGCCGAACGTCGATCCTGAACCTCTTGACAACCAGGTTCTCGGCCGCCCCGAGAAGCCGCGGCTCTGCCGAGGAGAGGGCTGAGCAATTCAGACGTCGGTAGGGTCGAGAGCTGGCGCGGTGGCACCAGATGATCGGGAGAAGCGGTTGCCGTCCTTGTAGGGCCTCTGTATCCAGGTGCCACCGTCAGGTCTGTTAACGGTAATGTTCGGG
>MGST01000188.1 GCA_001798605.1 Deltaproteobacteria bacterium RIFOXYA12_FULL_58_15
TCTGGGCAGGCGCGGGAGGTCTTCGACGTAACCGGCGCTGGCGATACGGTCGTCGCCGTTTTCTCCTTGGGCCTCTTCGCGGGTGTGCCTCTCGGTCAAGCGGCCCGTCTCGCGAATGCGGCAGCAGCGCTCGTTGTCGGCAAACTCGGTACGGCGGTGGTCGGGCGGGACGAGCTGGAAGGCGAGCTCAGCAAGGCTCGCTCCACGGTGGTGAAGGTGGCCGCGCGAGATGAGGTGGTGCGTCGGGCGGCGAGCGCCCGTGCTGCGGGCAAGACGGTTGTCACCACCAACGGTTGTTTCGACTTGTTGCATCCGGGACACGTCGCGTTCCTTGAGGCGGCCCGTTCCTTTGGGGATTTGCTAATTGTCGGAGTCAACTCCGACGCGTCCGTGGCGCGTCTCAAGGGGCCGACGCGGCCTTTGTTGGATGAAAAGAGCCGAGCGCGAATGCTCGCGGCGTTTGCATGCGTGGACTTGGTGGTGGTGTTTGATGAATTGGATCCAACCGCACTGGTGGAGGCAGTTCGCCCGGATGTCCACGTCAAGGGGGCCGACTATCGTTTGGAGGAGATCATCGAGCGGGCCGCGGTGGAGGCGCATGGGGGGCGGGTTGAGCTCGTTGCTGTGGTCCCCAATTGGTCGACCACGCGCCTCTTGGAAACCATCGCCAGGATGGGGGATGGTGAATGACCCAACTCAGACGGGATCCGATTCGCGGTCATTGGAGCATCATCGCACCAGGGCGGACGCGGCGACCCGATGAGTACGATGTGAAGGTCATCAAGCCAACCTTGGAAGGACAATGCCCATTCTGCCCCGGCAATGAGGGCATGACTCCGCTCGAGATAGACAGCGTTCGTCCTTCCCCCTCCGAGCCTGACTCTCCAGGATGGGCCGTGCGGGTTGTGCCCAACCAGTATCCGGCGATAGGCGCACAGGACGAACGACATGACACGATCCCTGCCTCTGAGCTTTTTCGTGTACGCGATGGTGTTGGCGCGCACGAGATTGTCATAGCCACACCCGAACATGGCCGTCGTGCTTCTCAATTTGGTGTCGACCAATGGGACAAGGTCCTGGCGGCCTGTCAGTACAGACTGCAGGAACTAGCCCGAGATCGTCACGTCAAGCAGGTCATGCTATTTCAAAATCACGGGGCCGGGGCTGGTGCGTCACGTGCGCATGCGCATTTCCAGATTCTGGCGTTGCCGATGGTTTCAACTGCCCTCGCGCACGAAGTTCTCAACGGCCGCAGCTATTTCAATCGCAAAGAATGTTGTCTCTTCTGCGACGTTCTCAAGAGTGAACTCGGGTTTGGCGTTCGTGTGGTGAGCGAGGATGACGCTTTTGTGACCTTGGCACCGTGGGCCTCACGAGTGCCCTACGAGTTATGCATCATGCCGCGTTCCCATCGCGCGTCATTTCTCGATATCGGTGCGCCGGAGCGACACAGGCTTGCGAGACATTTGCGTGACATATTGCACCGCCTCGAAAAGCTCTTCGGCGAGCTGCCATACAATTGGGTGCTGCACTCGGTGCCGGTTCGCGAGCACAATCCGCGAATCTTTCATTGGCATATCGAGGTGATACCGCGGTTGGGGCAAATGGGCGGTTATGAGTTGGGGAGCGGTGGGTACATCAATTCGACCACTCCGGAGGCTGCCGCCGAGGACCTTAGGTCTCTCGCCGGTGATTGAACCCGTGGCATCGAGAAAACACGCACCGAAAAAGCAGACGTTCTACGCCGCCGTTTGGCAGCTGGTGCGAAAGGTTCCCCGTGGGAAGGTTGTGACTTACGGTCAAGTTGCCACCTGGCTCGGTAGCCCGCGTGCTGCAAGGGCTGTGGGCTACGCCATGTTCAATGTTCAAGATGCCGATGTGCCATGGCAACGGGTCGTCAATTTCAAGGGTGAGATCTCCATTGGTGGGCACCAACATCGGCCCGATCTGCAACGCAAGCTCCTCGAGGCCGAGGGTGTGGAACTGGATGAACACGGCCAAATCAACCTTGAAAGATTTCGCTGGCAGGGCGACCCAAGCCTTTTTACCCGTGGTATTTTGATGAACCCATCCAACGGGCAATGATGAGCAACAATACTCGGGCAACCCCTTCACAAGCCCCCATCAACTGTTCTATGTAACCGCCGGCCTGGGTGATTTTTTCGGCAGGCTTTGGGAATTTTTTCCTGGCGTCAGAGGTTGGGCGCACGGAAGAGCGCCACCTGGGCAACATCATTGTGCAGGAATAGCTTGGAGGACGAGTATGAGCGACTCAGCTTCGAGACTGATGGTGGAGGCACGCTCGTTGCGCAAGGACTATGGCGCAACGCGAGCAGTCGACAACATTTCTTTTAAGGTCTCCCGCGGTGAAATCGTTGGATTTCTCGGGCCCAACGGTGCGGGCAAGACCACGACAATGAAGATGATTACGGGTTTTCTCAAGCCCACCGACGGCAACACCTTTGTCGGCGATATCAACGTGCAATTGGACCCACTGGCGGCACAACGCCGGTTGGGTTACCTGCCTGAGAGTGCACCGCTGTACAACGACATGATGGTTGCCGACTTCGTCCGATTCATCGCGGAGCTTCGGGGTGTCACGGACAGCAAACGCTTGGCGACGATTTGTGACCGTTGTGGGCTTGGCGGGGTTCTCGGCAAAGACATCGGTCATCTGTCCAAGGGCTTTCGCCAGCGTGTCGGTCTAGCGCAAGCGATGGTGCACGATCCCGATTTGCTGATCCTCGATGAACCGACGAGTGGTCTCGACCCCAATCAGATCGTGGAGATTCGCGAGCTCATCAAGGAGCTTGGGCGGGAGAAGACCGTCATTCTATCGACCCACATTCTTCCTGAGGTGCAGGCCACCTGTGACCGCATCATCATCGTCAACGACGGTCGCATCGTCGCCGACGACACCACCCAGCACCTGACGGCCGCCAGGGAGGGCGCTGTCGTTCGGGTGGTGGTCAAGCCGAAGAACGGCACCGACTCCGCCCGTGTACGTGGCATTTTCTCTGATTTGCCTGGCGTTCGTGGCGTTGACCCAGCCGATGGTGAGGGTGCCGGTACCTTTGGTTTTACGCTGCGCGCTGAGGGCAACCGCGATCCGCGCGAAGCGGTGTTTGCCTCGGCGGTGACCCATGACCTGATCATCTTAGACATGCACCGGGAGAGTGTTTCACTTGAGGACACCTTCCGTCGCCTGACGCGCAAGGAGGGGCCCAATGCATAACACTCTGACGATTGCCAAGCGGGAGTTGCAGAGCTACTTCAACTCGCCGATAGCCTACATAGTCATTGTCGCTTTCCTCGGTGTTGCTGGTTGGATGTATTTCAGCTCCCTGTTTTTGATAGGGCGCGCCGATATGCGCACTTTTTTCCAGCCGTCGCCGTTTTCGCCCTCGATGTTGTTGGTGATCATCGCGCCAGCGTTGACGATGCGGCTGATCGCTGAAGAGCGCAAGAGTGGTACCATTGAGCTGCTTACGACTCTGCCGATTCGCGACACCGACGTCATTGTTGGCAAGTTCCTCGCAGCTCTGGGCCTGATTGGCCTGGCGCTCGGTTTGACCCTTTTCTACCCGATCAGCGTCTCATCAATAGGCTCGCTCGATTGGGGCCCAGTGCTCTCCGGTTATCTTGGAATGTTCCTTTTCTCGGCTGCGCTGCTTGGTGTCGGAATTTTGTGCTCGACCTTCACCGACAACCAGATAGTTGCCTTCATTGTCGGATTCCTCATCTGTGCAGCTCTCTATTTCGTCTTCTGGTTGCCAGTCTTCATGCCCGATCTGATCAAGGATTTTGTCCACTTCATGTCGGTGAGCTTCCACCTCGACAACATGGCACGCGGCGTCGTCGACTCCCGCGATATCTTCTACTACCTGACGCTCACCGGCGGCACCCTCTATTTGGCGGTGTTCTCGTTGGGCCGGCAGCACGCGTGAGGAGAAAGTCATGACTACAATCAAGAAGAACAGCGCCGATCAATCGGTTCGTTTGATTGCCATCATTGGTATCCTGATCTTTGCCAACATTCTTGGCATCAGCTGGTTCGCTCGGGTTGATATGACCGGCGACAACCAATTCACACTCAATCGTGCGAGCAAGCGCATCGTCAGCGACCTCAAGGATCCGGTTACGGTGAAGGCCTACTTCACGGACAACCTGCCGCCGCCGTATTCCAACAACCGCCGTTACGTTAAGGATTTGCTCGACGAGTACTACGCTGCGAGCGACGGTAAATTCCGTTACGAGTTCATCGACCCGAAGGCGGAGGAGACCGAAGAGGACAAAGAAAAGAAGAAAGAGGTCAAACACGACATTTTTGGCCGTGCGGTGCGTGAGGCAACCAGCATTGAGCGAGAGCTGCGCACCTTGGGCATTCAAGAGGTCAACGTTCAGGTACTCGAGGACGACCGCCGTGAGACCCAGCGCGCCTACATGGGTCTCGCCATCAATTACGGCGATGCCTCAGAGGTGATCCCCTTGGTACAGGATACCAGCAACCTCGAGTACAACATCACTGTTCGCGTGCGCAAGCTGGTGCGCGAGAGCCCACCGAAGATTGCCTTTGTCACCACCCTACCGGAGTCGGAATTGCAGGAAGAGTACGGCCGACTCTACGGCATGCTCGGTCAGGAATACGAAGTGTCGGTGGTCAATCCCGAAGGCGAGGCCGATATTGCCGACGACATTGATGTCGCGATTGTAATCAATGGCGCGTCGGAGTTCAGTGACAAAGCGGCAGCCGCCATTGACCGATACGTGCAGAAGGGGCGTTCCGCAGCGTTTTTGCTCGACGCTGTCAAACCCGACTTCCAAACAATGGCGGCCGAGGAACGAGCATCGGGTCTCTCTGGCCTGCTCGGAGCCTACGGCGTGAAGATTGGTGCGGGTTTGGTTCTCGACAAGGTATGCGCCACCATCTCGGTGTCACAGCGTATCGGTCCGTTAACGATTCCGCAGCCGGTCTCCTATCCATTCATGCCGCTGCCCGCCAGTCTCGATCCTGATCATCCATTGACTCGGGGTCTCGCGCAGGTGGCTTTCCCATTCGTGTCGCCTTTGGAGTTGGCTGTTCCCGAGAGCAGCGAAGTGGTGGGGCAGGTGTTGGTGCGCTCCTCCGCCGAGAGTTATGTGCACTCACCTCCGTATGACCTCAATCCGATGCGACAGTGGCGCAAGGATGAGCTGGAAGAGAAAAACGGTATTCCCCTGGTGATCAGCCTCTCCGGACCCTTGAGCACCAAGAAAGCTCCGGCCGCTGACAATATCATGGTACCGTCAAACGAAGAGACAACGTCGAGCAACTCGCGGGTGTTGGTCATTGGCGGATCCTCGGTTGCGAGCAATCAGTTTATGTCAAAGACCAATGAGACCTTCGTGCTCAATCTCATGGACTGGTTGCTCCTCGACGAGGATCTTTTGGCCGTTCGCTCTCGCGGATTGGCGGCGGCACCTCTGGGCGGTGTCAATGAGGAAGGGCAGCCGGAAGAACTCTCCGATGGTGTTCGTTTGACCGTGCGCTACGCGAATGTCGTGGGTGTGCCCCTTGCGTTTATTGCTTTCGGCATCATTCGTTGGCGCATGCGTGAGTCGCGGCGCAAGAGCGTCACGCTCTAGCTCGCATAGCAAGAGGAAGTATCCAAGAGACGGATTTCCGAACGCTCCCTGTCTCAGGGTGGGCGATCGATGGAGGATGAAATGAACAAGAGCACCTTGATCGCGGTTGCGGTTCTGGGCCTTCTGGTGGTTGGCGTCATCTGGAACCAGCGTCGTGCCCCTGAGCGCGGAATCACACGCGTGACTTTCGCCGATCTCGACGTCGCCTCAGTCGACCGGATCGAGGTTTCCGGCAAGAACGCCGTCAAACTCAACAAAGACGGGAAACTCTGGAAGGTTGAATCCGGCAAGGAAGCCGATGCCAATGCGGTCACGCGCTTGGTCGAGGCGGTTCCGAAGATTGTTTCCACCGATTTGACAACCACCGACAGTGAAAAGTTTTCTGAGCTCGAGGTGGACGACGAAAAGGGCACCCGGGTGCAGGTTTATGCTGGGAAAAAGGAGCTGGCCGACTTTGTCGTAGGTAAGAGCGGTAAGGGCGGCGGCTCCCATGTGCGAGTGGGCGACGAGGTCTACACCGTCAAAGGAGTCTACTCGTCGACGTTCTCGCGAGAAGCATCATCTTGGCTTGAACGAAAACTGTTTGCCGACAAAGTCGCAGACGTCAACAGGGTGGAGATTGCTCGCCATGGTGAGGCCCCTTACACCTTGGTCAAGACCGACGGTAAGTGGGCCCTCGCAGATGCGAGTGTCTTGCCCGCAGGCTTCCGTTTTGACTCGGACGGTGCCAACTCCTTGGTCTCCGCATTGGTCAACGCCCGTGCCAAGGACATTCTCGACGCCGACCCCGGTGTTGAGACCACCAAGCTCGACGAAACAGTCGACACCTTTGCTTTTGACGCCAATGAAGGAGAGGGGGATGCGAAGACAACGGTGCGGCGCGAGGTCAAAGTGGGTACCGCTCTCGAGGACAAGTCCGTTTACGCGCGTGTGAGCGGCAAAACAGACATCATCACCTTGGCCGAGCATACCGTGAAAAGCCTACGCAAGGTGCCAACCGATTTCCGTGACCTCGAAATCATCGAGCTCGACAAGGAGAAGGTCTCGGAGATCTCTATCGTCGACGGCAGCACCCGCTTGACCCTGGAGAAGCAGGGCGCAGAGTGGAAGGTCGCCAATTCCAGCGCGAAGATCCCTGAGGACTTTGTTCTCGATCCCACCGCGGTGATTCGTCGCCTCTCAGGCATGGCGAACGCCCGAGCCACCAAGGTTGCCGAGGGTGTTACAAAGAGCGCTGCGGGTTTGAGCCGGCCACTCGCGACGGTGACCGCCAAGCTCGACGATGGAAGCAAGGTAACGCTGGCGTTCGGCAAGGCAGTCAAAGATGAAGACCGCGACATGATCTACGTGAGCGGCAATATCGATGACGCCGTCTATCTCGCGACCGAGTGGACGCGCAAGAATCTCGCAGGCGGCCTCGATTCATTCAAGAAGACTGAAGCGCCAGCGGGTGGCATGGATGGTATGGGCGGCATGCCCAACCTCGATCCCGAGACGTTGAAGAATCTCCCCCCCGATGTTCGGGCAAGCCTGATGCAGCAGTTGCAGCAGAAGCAGCAACAACAACAACTAATGGAGAACCTGCAACGCCAACAGGCGAAAAAGGGGGCCGAGTAGCAGCAAAGAGAACAAAGGCCGCAGGCGTTGCCAAGGTATCCCTGACGGTGCTATTTGGTTACTGCATGTGCACCCAAGAGAATGGGTGTTGAGTTCAATCCGCTGCGCGGCTCGGTGTGAGTCCTGCGAGCGACCCGGCCAATGTCGGCGATTATTGGAGAGGACGATTCGATGCAGCGAGACTTTGTGTTCACCTCTGAGTCTGTGACTGAAGGACACCCAGACAAGATTGCAGACCAGATCTCTGACGGTATTCTCGACGCTATCTTGAGCAAGGACCCGGCAGGTCGTGTTGCGTGCGAAACCTTGGTGAAGACGGGTATGGCGGTTATCGCCGGTGAGATCTCCACAGAGTGCTATGTCGACATGCCCGACATTGTGCGCGCCACCATCAGGGACATCGGTTACACGTCCTCGGCGATGGGTTTTGATTGGGAGACTTGCGCTGTGCTGACTGCAATCGAAAAACAGTCCCCCGACATTGCCATGGGTGTGGATGAAGACAAAGAGAAGGAGCAGGGCGCTGGCGACCAGGGCATGATGTTTGGTTATGCCTGTGATGAAACAGAGGAGCTGATGCCGGCACCGATTACCTATGCGCACAAGCTCACCCGTAGGCTCGCCGAGGTTCGCAAAAGCGGCAAGTTGCCGTTTCTGCGCCCGGACGGCAAGAGTCAGGTGACGTTCGAGTACAAAAACGGCAAACCGGTGGCGGTCAACACCGTGCTGATTTCCGCCCAGCACTCGGAAGAAGTGAGCATCAAGGATCTGACAGCCGGGGTTATCGACGAGGTGATGAAGCCGGTGATTCCCGAGAGCCTGCGGACTCATGACATCCGCTACCTCGTCAATCCAACCGGCCGATTTGTCATTGGCGGGCCTCAGGGTGACGCGGGGGTGACGGGGCGCAAGATCATTGTCGACACCTATGGCGGCATGGGTCGTCACGGTGGCGGTGCATTTTCTGGCAAGGATCCGAGCAAGGTCGATCGCAGCGCTGCGTACTTCGCCCGTTACATAGCCAAGAACATCGTTGCCGCTGGATTGGCAAGTCGTTGCGAGGTGCAGCTCGCCTATGCCATTGGAGTGGCCGAGCCCGTGTCCGTCATGGTGGAAACGTTCGGCACCAGCAAGGTGCCGGAGACGAAGATCGAAGCGGCCGTGCGTGAGGAGTTCTCTGCCAAGCCTGCGGCGATCATTAAGCGTCTCGATTTGCTCAAGCCCATCTACCGACAGACTGCTGCCTACGGACATTTTGGCCGCAAGGAGGCCGGTTTCACCTGGGAGCGAACTGACGCCGCCGAGCGACTCAAGGCGCTCGTCAAGTGACGTCATAATAGCGTCGGAACGCGCCGCAGACACGGTGTCTGGTGAACCGAGAACAGGTCCTTAAGAAATTGGCTCATCACGAGCCGTTCCCGTTGCCCGGGGGCAGCGCGCAGAGGGCGTCAGTCCTTGTGCCCCTTCGACCGGGTCCGAACGGCGCTGACGACATTGAAGTTGTCCTCACCCGTCGTGTTGAACATCCGGCCGACCCCCACTCGGGGCAAGTGTCTTTTCCCGGTGGGCGAGAAGAAGCCGGCGACATGAACCGCGAAGCTACGGCCCTGCGGGAGGCGGAGGAGGAACTTCGCATTCCAGCGGATCGGGTGCGGATTGTCGGCCACCTGGATGAGATGCTGACCATCACTGGCTATCACGTGGTTCCCGTGATTGGTTGGATCGCACGCGAGATTGAGCTCGTCCCCAATCCGGATGAGGTGGCTCGGGTATTCACCGTTTCCCTTGCCGAGTTGCTATTGGAGGAGCGGTGGGAGCGGCGCATTCACGCGTGGCGTGGTAATGAGGTGCTGGTGTGGCACTTCCCCCACGATGGCGAGGATGTTTGGGGTGCGACTGCATTCATGCTGCGAGGAATGGTGGAGTTGCTTCGTGATTGAGCTTTCGGTTTGGCCAACGCGGCGTGTGGCGGCTGTCAGAGCGACGGGTGGAGTGGATGCGATGGAAATGGTAGGGTCCACATTTCATGTGTGAAACCAAGTTGCAGATCGTCGTGCTGGCGGGCGGGTCGGGTACTCGATTCTGGCCGGTGTCTCGCCGGGAGCGTCCCAAACAGCTGCTCGAAATCAACGGCAAGACGCTTCTAGCGTCAACTTTCGAACGTGTTCGCCGTCTCGGCCCTCCAAGCAATTGGTGGATGGTCGTGGGCGATGACCATGCCGAGAGGTGTCGGGCGACAGTGCCGGAAGTTCCCGTGTCACACGTGCTCGTGGAGCCCGCTCGACGCAATACGGCTTCGGCTATTGCGCTTGCCGCGGTGCACATTGCCGAGAGTGATCCTGATGCGGTGATGGCCGTTTTCCCTGCGGATCACATGGTACGCGATACCAAGAGACTCTGTGATGCGCTCGAGAGGGCGGCCCGTCGCGCCAAAGATGGTGCGATTGTCACTTTGGGGATCACGCCGACGCATCCGGAGACAGGCTACGGATATATCCAACGGCGAGGTAGCGCCAACGAAGTGGGCGGCTACGGGGTCGCTCGATTTGTGGAGAAGCCTGATCGGCAGGGTGCGGAGGCATTGCTGTCCGGACAAGACGTCTATTGGAACGCCGGAATTTTTGTGATGCGCGTCGACGTGTTCTGTCATGCGCTCGCGGAGCACCAACCCGAGATAGACGCCGCGATGGCCAAGATTGTCAAATCCATCGGCAGCAACTACGAAGCGACGCTCGCGGCCTGTTATGAGGAGCTGCCAAAGATATCAGTAGACCACGGCATCATGGAGTTTGCTAACAACGTCGAAGTGGTGCCGGTTGATTGCGGCTGGTCCGATATCGGCACCTGGACCGCGTTTGCCGAGCTCTTTGGCGTCGATGATGCAGGCAACCGGTCGCAGGGTAGAGCTGTGCTTCTGGACAGCCGGGACTGCATTGTTCACGTGGGTGATGGCCACGCAGTGGCGACATTGGGGGTTCGGGGATTGGTTGTCGTTCATACCAAGGACGCCACCTTGGTAGTGTCTGCAGATCGAGTGCAAGAGGTGGGAAAAATCGTCGACGCCCTCAAAGAGAGGCAATGGAGCGAGTATTTGTGATGCGACAGTTGTTGTGGGTTGTGGCTGCGTTTGTTGGGATAGGGATGATAACCCCCGATGCGGTGGCGCAAAGGGAGGATGAGAAGCCTGTTGCGGCCGAAACCAGGTCGAAGTCGAAGGCAAAGGCGAAGAAAACGGAAGGGGAAGAAGAACAAGAGACCGCCGCGGAGGCCAAGCGAAATATTGACAAGGCGCGGCCAGGGTCGCTGCTCAACCGCGACAAGCCGCTCGGTGAGTCCATTGACTTGCGTGGTGACATGGAGCGCCGCCGTGATTTTGAGGTGATTCGGCACTACACAAGGGTGGCTGAACTCGACGTTATCGAGGGGTTGGCCCGCAAGGCCAATGACCTGACGTTGTTGGAGAGGGTCGAGGACATTCGGCGCAAGGAGCTACAGCGGTATTTCTCAGTCATGCAGTTACTCCGCGATCTTGCGTTGCAAAAGGCCGTGGAGGTAATTCCATGAGGTGGTCAGTCTTGTTGCTCTGCGTCTGCCTCGCGGGCTGCACCCGCTGTGGAAATGAGGGGGCAACCGCACAACGACATATCGATCCAGCAAAGTGGGTCGCTCCCGTGGATGTTCCCAAGCCGGGCACGACATATCAAGAGGCCTACGAACGCGCCAAAGGAGAGATCACGCTCGACAACGCAAGGGACCGCCTCAAGGTGATAGAGCACGCGATCGAACGCGATTCAGCATTGATGCAGTGACGACGGAGTTTGTCGGCTCATCCTGCAACCACTTCCATCTCGGTTGAAGCAATGGTGATCTTGTCGCCGCGTTGCAGGTTCGCTTTCTTCTGGGTTGTGCCGTTGACCGTCATGCCACCGCCGCCAGAAGTGTCAATGATGGAGTATTGGCCATCGGGATTGCGAACAACGTGAGCGTGGGTGCGGGACACCCCAGCAAGCTTGATGACGATATCGCTCTTTGGGCTACGGCCAATGGACATCTTTTCGCCGCGCAAGGGATAGATCTCCGGGTCTCCATCTTTTTTGAAAACCTTGATGGCGTTGCTGGCGGCTTCTTTCTCGACGGCGGAAACCTGAGGCTTTGTGTCCACCAAGGACGCTGGTTGAGTGGTCCTTGAATTCGAGATCTTGTCCGGCTTGTTGACTTCTGTGGCTGGTGTTGGAGTCGACTTGGCCGTGTAGATTTTGTCTGGCTTTGCAACTTCTGTGGCTGGTGTTGCCTTGGTGGTCTCGGCATCGGACATCGCGTCCGCGGGTGGGGGCGGGGGCGCTGGTTGCTTTCGCGTGGGAAAGTCCATTTTAGGGGACGGTGGCAGATCCACCTGCACCACGTTGGGGGAAAGGGTGGCCACAGAGTCCTCGGCGAGGCATCGGGAGCATTCTTCATAAGTGGCCTCGAGGACGTCTATTTGCTCCTTGAGCTCCTTTTGAACCTCGGTCATCTCTTTCTCGATGGGAGCCAATTCCTCCTTGGAGAACTCGCCGAGGTCGCAGCGAAACCGCTGTTCTTCGAGATCATCGTTGACCTCGTGAAGACGACCGCGAATATCCTGCTCGCGTTTCTGTATTCCCTCGAGCTGCTTTTTGACCTCTTCACTGGCGGGGGCAAACTCATCTGCGATCGCTTTGAGTCGCTTTTTGTAGTCGGTGATAACCTTGGTGTAGATTTGCGCTTTGACCTTTTCTTTGTTCGATTCGGCTTTGCTAATGAGATCCTGTAGGTCTTCGCGGCGGCTAACGATGTCCCGCAGCTTCTCCATCGAATCCCCGTTGATTCGGAGCTCCGGGTAGCCGTCACCGCTGGATGTATTTTCCATGTCACTTCTCCTGGGGCAGATGTTTGAGTCTATCGGAGAGGGCGGGAGAGTCAACGGCCGTGGGCGTTTGCGAAATGGTGGCGGTCGCCTCGCACCATGTCCGTTGGTGTCAGAGAAGCGACCGGGCCGCATCGACAACCGCCTCGACGGTCATTCCAAGTTTTTCTAGCACGACATCACCGGGTGCCGAGGCACCGAAACGGTTTATGCCAACCATCATACCAGCGCCTCCAACCCAACGTTCCCAACCATGGGTGCAACCGGCTTCAATGGAAACTCTCGCGGTGACCGCACAGGGCAATACCGACTCGCGGTATGTCTCATCCTGGCGTGCAAACAGCTCCCAACTCGGCATCGATACCACCCGTGCCGAGATCCCTTCCTTGGAAAGTTCAGCCTGCGCAAGGGTCGCGAGCACAACCTCGGAGCCGGTCGCTATGAGGATGATTGTGGGCTCGCCGTCCGCACAGTCGGCGAGAACGTAGGCGCCACGTTCGATACCCAACATTGCGTGATTCGACGTCCCCTCAAGAGTGGGCAAAGATTGCCGGCTGAGAATGAGGGCGACCGGCCCGTCGCGATATTGAGTGGCGAAGCGCCAAGCGGCTGCGGTCTCGTTCGGGTCGGCGGGGCGAATGGTGACCATGTTGGGTATGATTCGCAGAGACATCAGATGTTCCACAGGCTGATGAGTTGGACCATCCTCGCCGACAGCAACCGAATCATGGGTGAAGACATACTTCACCGGGAGTTTCATCATTGCCGCCAAGCGCACGGCCGGACGCATGTAGTCGACAAACGGGAAAAAGGTCGAGACAAAGGGGCACAATCCGCGGTGGTAGGCGATGCCGTTGGCGATCCCTGCCATGGCGTGTTCACGGATGCCAAATTGAATATTGCGTCCAAGATGTTTGGCGCTGAAGAAACCACCGTTTTTGATACGAGTCTTCGTCGATGAGCTGAGGTCGGCGTCGCCACCGACCAAAAAGGGCAGTTTGGCGGCGACGGCGTTGAGAGCCAACCCCCCTGCGGCTCGGGTGGCGAGGGCCTGCGGTGGGTTCCATGTTGGCAGGTCCGCATCCCAACCAGGGGGGAGCTCGCCACCCATGGCTTGGTCCCAGGTTCGGGCGAGCTCGGGGTGTGCTTGAGCCCACGAGTCGAACAGTTGTTGCCATTTCTGTTGGGCTTGTGCACCACGGAGCCCAGCTTTGCCACAATCCTCTTTGGCTTGCTCTGGTACAAAAAAAGGCTCGTGGTCCCACTGGAGGGCCTTTTTCGTCAGGGCAATCTCCTCTGCTCCGAGTGGTGAGCCGTGGGCGGAAGAGGTGCCATGACGATTCGGTGAGCCGTAGCCGATGGTGGTCTTGACCACGATGAGGGATGGCTTGTCCTTTTCCTTCTGCGCCTTCTCAATGGCCAGGGCGAGAGCCGCGAGATCGGTATCGCCGTCATTCACCGTTTCAACGTGCCAACCGCAGGCGATGTGGCGTGCTGCCACATCCTCGGTGAAAGTTTCCGCGGCAGGGCCGTCGAGGGTGATGCCATTGGAGTCGTAGAGCCAGATGAGCTTGCCGAGCCCAAGGTGCCCTGCAAGGGACGCACACTCGGAGGCGACGCCCTCCATGAGGTCTCCGTCGGAGACCAGTCCATAGGTGTGGTGGTCAACAATGTCGAAACCTGGGCGATTGAAGATGCCCGCCAACATTCGTTCAGCGATTGCCATGCCGACGGTGTTGGCAGTGCCTTGGCCGAGGGGCCCGGTGGTCGCCTCGACACCGGGCAGGAGATGGTATTCGGGATGACCGGCAGTGCGGCTGCCCCACTGACGAAAGCTTTTGAGCTCATCGACGCTCAGGTCGTAACCGAACAGATGTAGCAACCCGTATTGCAACATGCTGCCGTGACCCGCCGAAAGAACAAAACGATCACGATTGGCCCAATCTGGGTTCTGTGGATTGAACGACAAAAACCGCCGCCACAGGACATACGCCATCGGCGCGGCCCCCATGGGCAAGCCGGGGTGTCCGGAGTTGGCTTTCTCGATGGCGTCAATGGCCAATGTGCGCAGGGTGTTGACGGAGAGGATATCGAGGGAGGATGTCATGTGAACCTTCGGTTGAGCCTTCGAATGGGGGCCACAAATTGGCCCGCGTTCATCCGTTGCTCTGCCACGAAACCGCGGCGAAAAAAAGGGCCATTCCCAAGTGGTATTTGCTGCCTTGCCAAGACCGTGCCGACCTGTCATACAGCGTCGCAGCTAGATCAGGGTTGCAGCAGTAGCGCTTCCTTGACGCCCTGCCCCATATTGGGGCCAGCTGCAGTGCAATTATTCATATGTCTCAGGGCGGGATGTGTGCGGCGACATTATTTGTTTGAAGTGATTGTCGCCCCGATACCGCGTTCGAATCTCAGGCAAGAGCCCAAAGAGAGCTTGAGCATGTTGGCTGACTGCCAAAGCTCTGCAATCCGAGCTCCAGCCCTGAACCGCACGCCAATTGGCGGTGCCTCACCTAAGTGGCGTACCCCCAGAATTAGAAGGTAAGCAGTGAGTAACACAACAGAGAGCAAAGACGGTGCCCAGAACAAAGAAGGGACCCGTGGTTTTGACAACCTCGGTCTGTCCCAACACCTCCTCGACACCCTCGCGCGGACCGAGTATGTGACGCCGACCCCCATCCAGTTCCAGGCCATTCCCCACGTGTTGGCGGGTAAGGATCTGTTGGGCTGCGCCCAAACCGGAACCGGTAAGACCGCAGCGTTCGCCCTGCCAATCATTCAACGCATCATGATCAGGGCCCGAGCCCAAGAGAAGCAGGGGGGAATTCAGGCCTTGGTGCTTGCACCCACGCGAGAGCTTGCCGCTCAGATCGGTGCGAGCTTTGAGAAGTACGCGGGACGCGGCGGACCGCGACAGACGGTGGTCTTCGGCGGTGTCAGCAAGAGCGGACAGATTCAGGCATTGCGCCGGGGTGTTGAAGTGTTGGTCGCCACCCCAGGTCGACTTCTCGATCTCATGGGAGATGGCGTCATTCGCCTGGATCGCGTGCACACCTTCGTGCTCGACGAAGCGGACCGCATGCTCGACATGGGCTTCATTAACGATGTGCGGCGGATTACCAAGGCTGTACCTGAGAACCGTCAGACCCTGATGTTCTCGGCGACGATGCCACCTGAGATCAGGGACCTCGCTGATCGGATCTTGAAAAATCCCGTGAGTGTTGCGGTCGACCCCGTCTCATCGACGGTTGCTCCCCTCGACCAGTCGGTCTACCTCGTTGAAAAATCTTCCAAGATCGAGCTGCTCATCGAGCTGTTGCGAGGTGTCGAAATTGATCGCGCGTTGGTCTTTACCCGCACCAAGCATGGTGCCAATCGGGTGGTGAAGAGGTTGGTGCAAGCCAACTTTCAGGCCGCTGCCATCCATGGCAACAAGTCCCAATCGGCTCGAGTGCGTGCCCTGGAGGATTTCAAAGCCGGTCGCATCCGAATCGTCGTCGCGACGGACATCGCCGCGCGTGGAATCGACATCAAAGACCTCTCCCATGTGATCAATTTCGATCTTCCGAATGAGCCAGAGAGCTATGTGCATCGGGTCGGCCGCACTGGTAGAGCAGGCAAGACCGGCATTGCCATCTCGTTTTGTTCCGCTGAGGAACGTCTCTATCTCAAAGACATCGAGCGTCTCATCCGCCGTTCCATCGAAATCCGAGTCACCCCCAAGGGTCTCCCCAGAGGTCCGGCTTCGCCGCCGAGATCCCGCGATAACTCTTCTGGCAGTCGAGCAACTCAACCTGGCCAACGGAATGTCCGACCTGGCCAACGGAATGCCCGACCCGGCCAACGGGATGCCCGACCTGGCCAACGGGATGCCCGACCTGGCCAACGGGATGCCCGACCTGGCCAACGGGATGCCCGACCTGCTTCGCTGCACAAACGCCCGAGGGGCGGGGTGCCCGATCGTGGTCCTTCCCGCCAGAGCGGTGGGGCAGCGGGGAGTGGCACTTCCAGCGGTCGTGGGCTGTCTGGTCGTGGTACCTCCGGCCGCAGTTCCTCCGGCCACGGATCATCGGGTCGCAGCAACAGCTCCGCAATTCGTTGACCCGGAACTTGCCGCTACCCCTCCCAACTTCCCATTCTTCGGCGACGGTCGCAATTTCGTGAATACGGGTTGTGTCCTCAGATTATGAGGGGATACATTCATACAGCAGATGGCAAGCGACACGACCACGCTGCCCCGTCTCCGGCGTGGCACCCGAATTGGCAAATACCTCTTGCAACGCCGACTCGGTGAGGGCGGTTTTGCTTCGGTATGGAAGGCCAAAGACACCATCGAAGATGACTGGGTGGCCCTGAAGATTCCCCATCCCCTGTTGCCTGGTTCTGATGGCGAAGGGGAGCTACTCAGAGAGATTCGCCTCGGCGCCCGGCTCGATCACCCGAACATCTTGCGTGTAAAAAATGCCGATCGGGTTGGCTCCTTGTTTGTGATCGCCACCGATTTGGCCATTGAGTCCCTTGATGACCGGTTGACTCGGCGCTTCGCGATCCGGCGAGCATTGATTCTGACGCGCCAGCTGGTCGAGGGGTTGGCATACGCCCACCAACATCGAGTTGTGCATCGTGACCTCAAACCGCCAAACCTGATGTTGTATGAAGGCGACCGGCTGCGCATCGCCGATTTTGGTCTCGCCAAGATCATGCGTCACACCATGATATCGGCGACGGGATCGGGCTCGATTCTCTACGCCGCGCCCGAACAAATGCATGGCTATCCATGCCTTGCGTCAGACGTGTTCTCGGCGGGGCTCATCATCTTTCAGATGCTCACCGGCAGTCTGCCACGTTGGCCGTTCCGCTGGCCCTTTGAGCGCCACAAGGTTCTCGTCCAACTGGCACCGGAGTTGGTGCCGATCATTCGCAGAGCTGTGCGCGTCGACCACAGATACCGGTATGCCGATGCCACCCGATTGCGTGTCGCCCTTGAGCGCGTCTGGCCAAAAATAGACAAGCGCCTCAATCCCCAGGTCAAAAAGCCCCGGCGACGTCGGCCCGCCCTCGGGGCGTGGAGAGATGCACGGTTTCGTGAGTGCAAGAACGCTTTGGGCAAGAGCCTCGGGTTGCACTTCAACTGTCCTCGGTGTGAGGGTCCGATCGCAGAGAACATGCGCGCCTGCCCTTGGTGTCGCAGCAAGACGACGCGATTTGCCGAGGCGAGTCGGTGGCCTCTGTATTGCCCGCGGTGCAATGGTGGAATGCGAGAGGAATGGCGTTTCTGCCCATGGTGCTGGGGTGGTGCATACGCAGATAGGCCAGGAAAGCTACGCGCTGACTCTCGATACGACATGGTGTGCCGAAGCTGCAAGGAGCCGATGCAAAGTGGTATGCGATACTGTCCGTGGTGTCATGCCCGCCACAGCAAACCAGTACGCATCGCCGCACTGGTCGACAAATGCCCACAATGCAAGAGCGCAGTCGCGCTGGCTTTGTGGGATTTCTGCCCCTGGTGCACCGAACCTTTGGGAAAATCCGGCTAGTGATCCAACACCCCAGCCCAAATCTACCATCAAATGCTATCCGAATCGCCAGATGTGCCGTTAGGTCAAGGAGCAGCGAGGATTTGCGCGCAGTCGTACTTTGACGTACGGCGAGCAGCAAATCCGAAGCTGCGACGATGAGATAACGGTGCAGATGGCGATTCGGGGCCACATCCACCGCTTGGCCCAGCATCGACCCCGTGATATCGGCTCGTGACTCGTTGAATCAAATGGACGTACGGTCAAAGAGCCGGCCAACCAAAGAGTAGATCGATGCACGACGTGCCAGCGCAATCTAAGCTCCTGCCAGAGAATGCCTACCGTAGACTCGAGCCCGGTGAGATCTACCAACCCATTGTGGCCGCGGGTGACCTTCGCGCCGAAGTCACCTCATGGTCGGTGATGATGGCGGTGTTGCTCGTGGGCGTTTTCTCCGCCGCTGCGGTATACATCGCCCTGCGGGCCGGAAGTGGCATCGAGACCGCCATTCCGATCGCGGTGTTGGCGGTGTTCTTTGGCAAGCTCCGCAAGATTCGCAGCACCATCCTCGAAAATGTCATTGTCCAGTCGATAGGCCAGGCATCCGGGGTGGTTGCGGCCGGCGCGGCATTCACCATTCCGGCGCTATACCTCAACGGGCTGCAGAACGAGGTGCATGGTTGGCATATCTTCCTCGCCTGTCTCATCGGTGGCTCCCTCGGCGTCGTGCTCATCATCCCATTGCGCAAATACTTTGTCGCCGAGCGCCATGGGGAATTGCCATTCCCGGAGGCTACCGCGACCACCGAGATTCTCGTGGCAGGCGAAAACACCGGCAAAGGCGCAGGCCGAGTGCTCATCGCCGCCTTCGGTCTGGGAGCCGCCTACGACTTCATCGTTGAAGCACTGCACGGCTGGAACCCCGCTCTCACCACGCAGAAACTCCTCGGTGTTGCCGGCGAGAAGCTCTATTCCTTCCGCATCGAAGGCAAGATGAACGCCATCGCCGCGCTGTTCGGTCTTGGTTATATCATCGGCCCCAAATATGCGGCGTTGATAGCCTCGGGGTCGGTCCTCTCCAGTTTCATCATGGTGCCGCTCATCTATGTTGTAGGCTCCCAGGTGACGGACTTCCATTTTCTCGGTGCCAGCATTGACGTTTCGCAGATGAGCGCTGGCGCGATTTTCGGCCAGTTTGTTCGCCCCATCGGCATTGGTGCCATCGCAGTCTCTGGCCTCATAGGTATCGCGAGGATGGGGCGTATCATTGTCCGATCGGTAGGGCTGGGCTTTAAGGGACTGGGCAAAGGTAGCGCCGAAATGGAGAAGGAGGAGCGGACCAAGGTCGACCTGCGCCCGAAGACGGTCATGCTCATCCAAATGGCGTCGACGCTAGCGATGGGACTCTTGTTCTTTGTGGTTACGAGTGGCCTAGGTTCTTTTTCCGCGGGCAGCTCGCTGCTCTTTGCTGTCGTTGGAATGGTTGTTGGCTTCGCCCTGTCGTTCTTGTTCACTCCCGTGGCCGCGGAAGCGATCGCCATCGTCGGCGTGAATCCCGTATCGGGGATGACGATGATCACCTTGATCCTTGCCTCACTGGTGATGGTCGGCGTGGGCCTCGTCGGCGGCGCTGGCATCTTCGTCGCCGTGATCATCGGTTGCGCCGTCTGCACGGCGTTGTCGACCTCCGGTGCGCTCATTGGCGATTTCAAGATTGGTTATTGGATTGGTGCGACACCCAGGAGACAACAGGCGTGGAAGTTTCTCGGTGTGGCTGTGGCGGCCCTGGTTGTCGCCATCGTTGTCCCAGTCATGGACAATGCGTACCATTTCATGGTTCCCATCGATCCCAATAGCATTCCGATTTTCGACCCAGCGAATCCCATCGCCGGCATGATGGCGAACACAGAGGCGCTTCCCGCCCCTCAGGCAAGCATGCTGGCTGAGATTGTTCGAGCGCTGATGGGCGGCGGCAGCCAGCCCTATCTCCTCTACGGCCTGGGAGCGTTTATCGCCTTGATGCTGGTGATGGCTGGAGTACCACCTTTGCCATTTGCCCTCGGTATGTATCTGCCCATCTCGATCAACGTCGCGGTCCTGTTTGGCGGTCTCGTCTCCTGGGCTGTTGGGAAGAGCTCCAAGGACAAGGAAGTGGCCAAAGCTCGTGCGGGACAGGGCACCCTCATCGCCAGCGGTCTCATGGCGGGAGCTGCGATCTTCGGCATTGTCGCCGCATTGTTCCGTATCGACTGGAATGAGTTCTTCGGCAGCAATGTCGGATTTTTGCGTTACCCAATACGGTATCTGAGCATTGGCGTCGACTATGTGGTCGGTACAACTGCCGCGGGTGCCACCTATTTGTCCCATGCACCGCACCCGGAACCGACGTTCTACGAGAGCACGGGGGGTCAAGTGGTCGGTTTGATCATGTTCGTGGGCCTCGCCGTCGCGGTGTTCCTCCTGGCCCGTTGGGGTGCCAACATGGAACGCAAGGAGCTGCAAGGTAAGTGAATCGGCTTCGGGTCACATCGTTGGGTGCAAGAGTCGGGTGTTTTTTTTCTTGCGAAAGTGGCCTCGTAGTTTAGGTGTTGGTACGCTTGCTCCCAGAGGTGGATCGTGCCCAGAGATACCGATTTTCTCGAACTCTTGAATCTTGTGTCGTATGACCCGTTCGTGGTTGTGGACAGCGGGCGTCGCATCATTCATTTCAACGACCCCTTTGTCTTGATGCTGGGGTTGCGGACCACCCAGAGAAGGCGAGTTGAAGGAACCGTCTTCAACGAGTTGTTGCGCTTGGACGAAACAGGCCAGGCCTGCATCACTGACTGCCTCAGTCAGGATCGCAACGTTCGGGTGCAGTCGGTCGACGGGCGCGTTTCGGGCGGACGACAGTTGGTCCTAGACATGAGCGCTCTGCCGTTGCGCAACGAAACGGGGCAGGTTACCGGAGTCTTGATCTTGCATCGCGATGTCACCGACGAGCAACGCCTCAAGGAGCGTTATAACGAAGAAAAGAAAGCTCACCTGGCAGAGCGGGAATCCCTGCTTCGGATTATCAGCGATCGGGATGCCGAGCTGAAACGAATGAAACGTCACTCGTGAATTGCGCGAAATCCCTATTCTATCGATTCGAGCAAGCGAGCCGCTGAACGCTTGAAGTTACTGCGCGGCAGTTCTTTGGCCACCCTCTCGAGCAACGGTCTTGCCTCTTCGAGCCTGCCCTGTTTGATGAGATAATCGCCTTGCCAATACAGAGCGTCATCAAAACCTTTGTCGCCCTTGTCGCCCTCAAAGGAATCGGTGAACAGAACGTAATTCTTGAAAGCCAGGTCGGGCTTTCCAAGCCGACGGTGACACTCAGCGATGGTAAAAAATAGAGGTTTGGGATCGGTGCCGAGACTTATGGTCTCGTCGAAAGTCTTCAGCGCCTCTTCGTATTGTTTCCGCTCGAACAGGTCCTCCGCTTTGGCAAGAGTGGCTCCTCGGGCGGCAATCTTCCTGGTTTCGACTTCCGCCCGCATCTGATCCCCAAGCGCTGGCGGCAGGGTTCCATCTTTCTGCATCTTGTCGACCATTGCGAGAGCCGCAGGGTAGTCGTGGCCGGCCAGGCGCTTGTGGTAGGCATCGAGAGCCTCAGCAGAGATACCGGTATTCTTTGTTACGACCAGTGTGACGATGAGAAGCGCTAGAGCCACGGCAGAGGCGATACCAACGAGCACGGGTCGAGGGATCTGCCGCCACCGGTGGGCCCATGGAAACGCGCGGCGAACTTGGGTCGTCGCGACCGTCGGTGCCTTTTCGGTGTCCCCCGCCCGTAGGTAAGAATCGATGAAGTCGGAGATGTGCGGATCGAGTGGGCGAAAGCGGTCCGGCGAGGCGAACCCAAAATATGACTGTTCGACCTCGTCAAACTTCATGTTGGCTCCACATCGGCGGCATGGAACCGGTTTGTCGGGGAGGGTAACGCCTTTGTCGTTGATCGCTAGGGTAACCTCGGTGTCCCAATCGCAGGCGTCACAATAGTAGGGTGCCTGGATGGAGACCACATCGCAGTGGTCGCTGAAGTTTGCAACTGCATTTAGGTTGACGACGAGCACCGGTGAACAGTCGACCAAAACCACACGGTTCTTGATGGTGGCCAACCGGGCCATTGCCTTCACCCATTCGCGTACACCGAACGAGCTAATGCGTGTCACGGATTTGAGATTGAGGATGAGGTCTTTGCCCTCCCCGAGATTTAGGATCTCGGAGACGTCGAAGGTCTCATCAATGGCCCCATAAAGTCGCACATAAAGGATCGGCCCACGTGAGACCGATTCCATGCGCAAAGTTCCGTTTTCAACCACCTCGGTGTTCCTCCTCGACTCGCAAACGGAGCGCTCGATCGAACAGCTGCGCCGACTCGGTCACTTCACCCGTGAGGTACAATGCCGCCGCCAATTCTTCGCAGGTCTCAGCCGAGTCCGGCACGAGAACTGTTGCCTGGCGAAGCATTTCCACAGCCTGTTGTCCTTGTCCTGCCTCTTGTGCTGCTTTGGCTTCTTTCATCAACGTTGTTGCCAGAATCCGGTTCCTCTCACGGGCGAGGGAGTCCTCGGCGATTGCGTTGTCGAGATGATGTGACACTGTCCAATCACCATCTGCAACCGGCGTTTCCACTCCAAGTGGCGTGCGATCAGGGGTGCCGAGGAGAGACCCTGCGGACGCGGAGAACGCCACCTGCGCCGGGACCGTGGATGACGTGCCTTCTGACATCGTCATAACGTGTTCGTCTTCGACGAGCGGGAGGTCATCGGCCTCGTCCTGGCCACTGATCTCCTTGACGAGCCGAGCGAGCTCTTCGTTGGTATCTGCGGGGAGAGTGGAGAACTCCAATCCAATTTCGAAGACGCCAGCGATCTCGCCCGAAGGGCGGGACCACGCGATGTTTCCCGTTAGCTGGTGCATCTGTGCGTTTCCTGAAGGGGCAAAATGGACCTGCAATTGTACACCCGACTCCATGTCGATTTCGGACGCAATTCGCATGCCTGTCATCGATATGTCGAGGCCCGTCGCACGGGTGAGACGCCCCTGGTAGATGAACAGCACTTCGAGAGCAGTCCCATAACGCCGCGCAGTGCGCTTCTCTACCCACAACACACCGGCGACTTGCTTAGTCACCCAACTGGCTCCTTGAAATCCACCCTTGCCATCCGGACCTTATTCTCCCACCAATTTGGAGGACTCCACAAGTTCCGTCTCAAATTCAACGCCGAAACCGAAGCACCCATGGGTTGCACTCTTGCCGGCCCACTTGACGATCGCAGTGACCTCGATCAATCCGTTGAGCTGCCATGCGGGACGTGACTCCTCTCCACCCCAACGGTCCCCAGCGTATCCGGCCCCCTCATAAAGCGTGAGTTGAAGTTTCTGCCCCGGACTCAAGCGCAGCTCGTGCAACGGGGCAATAAACGCGCCTCGTTTCGTCATGTCGAGGACGACCGTGGGTATCCATGCACCGCCAGCGGAAGTTGTGGCTGCGAGGGAAACGGGGTGTCGAATCAATCGGCGGGAGGTGGTTGGGCGCGAGGCAGCAACGCACAAATTGAGCGTCGGCGCGGAGGATTTGAATTGGGCTGGGCGCAGGCGATGCTGTCGGACAAATATCACCTCCGTGGTCCGGCCTGGGTCAATGTTGAACACCAATCGCGAGCTTCCAGAAAGAAGAAGAAACAGGCCGAGCCCCGCGCCACCTGCTCGGTCGGTCATGACGGCGCGGTCCGATTCGTAGCAGCGTCGCAGATTGTTGACGATCAACTCAGCCGTGAGTGAACCAAAAAAATCGCGGACACACAGTGCCAGGCTCTCTTCGTTGGAAGCGACCTCCACCTCGATGGGGCGGACACATGGCACCTCCACTCGTCTTGAGGTCGTTGCGAACATTGGCTGGCCCGCTTCGACGGGAGCATCGTAGAGTGCGTTGAGAATGAGCTCGTCAGCCAAGGTTCGTAGCTCCTGACACAGACGAGCGGAAGCCCCGGCGCGCACGAAGCTGCTGTCGACGGCATCGAGAACGCCGTGGCGGTCATTGGTGCGTGCGAGCTGGTAGAGATCGCGATGGTGCGGATGGGGCAGCAGCATCGCGAGGCTGATAGGGGATTTTGTCACCAGATGGTGTCGCGTCGTCTCCAGGACGCCCACATCGAAGCCGTCGGTGGCCCCGATGACGTGTCGTACCGCCGTATCCCAAAATGGGTTTTCTTTTCCGGGCGTGCGTCCATCTGACCAGATGCGTACCACCTCAACATCCGGAAAGGACTTCCGCGGTGTTTGTGCATCGGTTAGGGCGGCCAAGAATTTCTTTGTGGGGTCTGGATTATCGACGGGTGGTAGGTGGCGAAGGGCTTCTTCCGCCCAGGTCTGCACTTCGTGTCCCAAATGGAGCAGAAATCCGCCTTGCACTAGCATCCCACCCCCCCGCCGCGAGGCGATCGGGCCATTGTTGTTTCGCCGCTTCTGCGACGAGTGGGGGTTATGGCATCAAGTTGTTGCACGAGAAAGTGTTTCCATCCTATTGGGGACAGGAACTTTTGCCAAGGGTGGTACCGTGCCATGTGTGGGCCTTTGTGGTACAGCACTTCACGGACGAAAGGTCACTTGTAATGTGTTTGGCGGTGCCTGGACAGATCCTCTCAATCAACGGTGCCGATCTCGCTCGGGTTGGCCGGGTTGAATTTGGCGGTATTGTCAAAGAGATCAATCTTGCGTTGGTACCTGAGGCGGACGTGGGCGATTACGTCATCGTCCATGCAGGCGTGGCGATCAATCGGCTCGACGAAGACGCTGCCGCAGACACTCTCGCAGAGCTGCGATGGCTGGCAGAGCTGTGCGAAGAAAGTCCGTCGGAACATTGAGGCCATTGAGCCTCAACGATTGCGGCGACGACGGACGGTTTCTCTCAGACGTTGACGCTGCTCTGGGGAGAGTTGGCGCCATTGCTGCATCTTTTGTATGAAGCGGCGCCGTTCGCCGGGACTCAGGTTTATGAGCTTGCCGTATTCCTTGCGGAGTTGTGATTTGCGATCGGGACTAAACCCCTTGTAACGGCGGAAGCTCTCGAGGATGACCGTTCTTTCGCGGTTGGGAAGGCGGCTAAAGGCGCGAAACTGATCGCGCATATATTGCTGCTTTTTTTCGGGGAGCTCTCTGAATCGACGATAGGCGCTGCGAATGCGCTCCTGTTCCTGTTCGGGGAGTGCCTTGAAGCGGCTGTGAGCATCGCGAAGGGTTTGGCGTTGGCCTTCATCCATCGCTTCCCACTTGACGCGGGCACGATCGAGTTGGTTGCCGGCAGCCACCGCCGATGCTGGTGCAGCAGTCGCGCCAGCCATTGCGATGAGAAGGAGAGCTTTCATTGCATCTCCTCCTCGGTGAGCAAAGTTCTCAAATCATCCTCATCGAGCTTGGCGAGAATTTCAAAGGCCTCGGTGTCTTCAAGATTGCTGATGACTTCGAGGTCCTCGAGCATCTCCAAGTGCATGGCCACCTCGAGATCATCACCGAGATCGGGAGCCGTTCGTGGCCCAGCCAGTAGTATCACGCCAAGCACGCCCGCAGCGACGGCACCAGTCAACGGAGCGACGAGATGCCACAGGTGCCATCGACGCGCCGGTTGCTTTCTCTGCTCATTGAGCCTGGCGAAGAAACGGGTGTCGAACCCCGGGCGCACTTGATCTGGCGTATCGGCGAGCAACAGCCCGTCGAGGCCCTGGAGGTTTCTTGCAAACGTCTGGCACGTGACACAGCCCTGGAGATGAGTCTCGGCCTGTGGATCCCGTGTCCCGCCGTGATCGTGAGTCATGACCATGGAGCGTTGGCATTCATTGCACTGCATGGGCAACCTCTTCTGCTCCTGGCAGTTGGGTGCTGAGCTTTTTCATCATTGTCTCTCGAGCGCGGAAGACCAGCGATTTGATGGCGCTCTCACTGGTATCAAGGGCCTCGGCGACATCCCGATAGGTCATGCCTTCATGAAGGCACAACAAGAGTGCGGCCGCTTGTTTGCTCGGCAAATCCCGAACAGCCTCGGCGATGATGCTGCGCAATTGGCTGCGGCTGGCACTCGACTCGGGGTCGTCGTTGTTGCTCGGGTGATCGGCCATCTCACCGTGGTCGGTGAGCCGGTGCTCTTTGCGAGCTAACAGGTTGAGGCAGTGGTTTGACGCAACCCGAAAAATATAGGTGGAAAACTTACTATTCGCGCGATACCGATCTTTGGCGCGATAGATCTTGAGGAAGACATCCTGTGCCGCCTCTTCGGCCTGGGCTTGGTCACCAAGCATGCGTCGCGCAAAATTGAAGATCCTGTCGCGATATAGGCGGTAGAGTTTCACAAAGGCCTCCTCACTGCCGGCCTGAAAGGCCAGCATGAGCTCCACATCCTCCTGAGCTGTGTGATCTGTGTCACGTCCTTTCAAACCACTCTCCGGCGTAGAAGTTGCGGTTCATTCATCGCTGAACAGATCATAGGCCTCCAAGAGTTCCATGAGATGTAACATCTCCAAATCACGAAGGATTTCATCGTCCCCGGGCCCTGGGATCTTTGCGGGAGGCGTGGGTTTGGGCTCGCCTGTGGACGTTGTGGCACCGGTGGGGGAGGTCGGTACCTTTGATCCGTCGCCTGTGGGCGTTGCCTTTGGGTCGTCGCCCGTGGGGGGAGTTGCCTTTGCGTCGCCGTCCCCTGCGGTTGTCGCTGACGATGGTTGAATGCCATCCTCATCGCCCCTGGGTGACTGGGCATGGGCAGACAGGCAACCCATGCAGCACAACAACGGAGCGATCCACGCTCTAGTCACCCAAGTGCGCATGCAGCTGCCCTATTGCGCGAAACGCTGTGTCTCGCTGTGGAAAGAATGATCCAGGCCAGAAGACGTCAAGCTCGACGCTGACGCCGAGCCATCGGAGCATGTCCCACTCTGCAATCAGATCTGTCTCGATACCATAGAATCGACCTCCATCGCCGAGCACTGTCGGCGGCGACGTCGACCAGAGGCCGGCGGTTCGCAATTCCACAAAACCGTTCCCTTTGGAATACTCGACGCTTCCTCCGCCACCACCAACGCCATGCCCATTGACCCCAGCCGCCGTGGCGCGGCCAGGGAAAAAGCCTTGACTGAGACCACCCGAGAAGAAAATGCCCGTCCACGTCCAATAGGGGGCGATGCCAATGAACGCACGATAGTCGACGTGATCGGCATTGCCTCGCACCGGTGGCTCGTCACCTGACAAGGCGAAGGCAAAGGCACCAACGCCGAGGTTCGTGCTGATTCCGTAGTTGGCCTGTGCGCTTGCTGCCCAACTGCGAAGGTCAAAGGTGAGTGAACTTTGATCGGCAATGTCTACTTCCAGGGCACCAAAGGAGAAGGCTCCAGTAGCGCGAATGCTGAGACCATCAGCAGGGAGAAGGTGGGCATCCACTCCGACATAGGTGACGTTGCCGGCAGATGTGTCGTTGCTCCAAATCCTCTCTAGCGGGGTCTGGTCGGTTGTTGTGCCGATGACCCCCTCAGACAATGCCGATGCCAGGACATCATGCAAACGCCCATTGCGCTCACTGTAAAAAACCCCGAAGGCACCGACGGATTCGAACAAGGACAACTGGTATTCGAGGCGCAGTATTGCGAGAGGGGCAGGTATCTCCAGTTCCTCAATGGTTTGACCCACGAGCACGCCGCTGCCGTGGAGTTGCCAGTCATCGAGTCCAATACCCGCGAGGTCGAGGGTGAATGCTGCACCGGTGGCGTAGTCCTCAAAGATGAGCGAGTCGCCCACCTGCGTGTAGCGTTTGCCGATGTCGAGTGAAACGTGTTGCCAGGCGAATGATGCCGCGAGTTCCCGCACCCTCTCCAACGAGAAGAAACCAGTCGATACTGGGGACCCGTTGGTGGTGAACTTTGCGTCCGACGGAGGGTCGAGGGAGCTCCCGGTGCGCAGCTCACCGGTGTCGACGAATAGGCGCAGGGTCAACCACTCTTCCGCCTCGTGCTCGACGCCAAAAATGACGACGGCCGACGGGTAGGTTTGTTGCGGTCGTGGCTGCAACAGCCTGTTGGTGTCGAATTCGAGATTCTCTCCTTCCCAATGGACATCCATTGTGGTCTGCGGATCCCCAGCGTGGGTACTCAAGCGCAGCAGCACCGCCACATCGATGAGGGTCGAGGTCCTGGCTTCGGCCTCGACAACCCGAGGCGCTCCCACCATCATGGATAGTATAAGCATACAAACCATATGAGACGGCACCGGGTGCCTTCCATTAACAACCGCTGTCGGCGACTTTAGTTTCGCTGAGCAAGCCATCAACATTGGTTGGATGCAAGGCCTGGAATACCGCAATTCCAAGCGTCTGTTTTGGCACGACCAAAGCCTTGCTCCGCGGTCCGCTCCCTTGCATTGTAGCCCAATGCAGATCGTGATTGTCGGCGCAGGGGTTGTCGGGACCGCGTTGGCCGAACAACTGTCGCATGAGGGCCATCAGGTATCGGTCATCGACAGAGACCGGCACAAAGTCAGAGAGCTCAGTGAGAAGCTCGACGTCCTCGGTGTGCACGGCAACGCTGCCATGCCGAGCGTGTTGCGTCGGGCCGGCATCCAAGAGGCGCAGATGGTCATTGCGGTGACCGATGTTGATGAGGTCAACGTCATCGTCGGCATGATGGCGATGCGACTTGGTGTCGAGCACCGCATCGTACGCATCCGCAACAGCGAGTACCTCGACGAGAACTGCATCATCTCGCCGCAAGAGCTCGGCATCGAACATGTCATCAACCCTGAACCCGCGATTGTGGATGCACTGGTGCGAATGATCGAGATTCCGGGTTCGGTCGACGTCGCGACTCTGGCCGGCGGTCAAGTACTCATGTTGGGGTTCGACATTGAAGAGGACTCGCCTGCCGCGGGAAAAACGACGGCTGAGCTGCGCGAGGTCAGCGATCTCGATTCCTTCCTGTTCATTGATATCATGCGTGGTGACGAGGTGATTGTTCCCAAGGGGAACGACCGCATTTTGCCGGGCGACAATGTTCACATTCTCGTTGCTGAGGGCACCGTGCCTTTTCTCCTGCCCATCATCCATCGGCAGAGACGACAAACGGCGCGGGTCATCTTGCTCGGGGCGAGCCGCATCGGTGTCGAGTTGGCGAAGGCCATGGAAGGCCGAGTCGAGCGCATGGTGCTCATTGAGCCAGATCCCGGCCTCGCCGAGGAGGCGGCCTCGGTTCTCAAGAAGACGACAGTGCTCCAGGGCGAGGGCACCGATCTCGAAGTGCTCGAGGAGGCCTCAATCGGGACCTGCGACCTTTTCTGTGCGGTGTCGGATAACGACCAGCGCAATATGCTCGCGGCCTTGTTGGCTCGCAAGCATGGGGCGAAAAAAGAGGCTGTCCTTGTGCATCAACCGGAGTTTGTGCCGGTTCTCGATTCATTGGGCGTCGAAATCGTAATCAATCCGCGACTGGTAACGGTGAGCGAGGCATTGATGCACGTGCGGCGTGGTCTTGTCCATTCCGTGACACGCCTTGCCGGGAGTCGTGGTGAGATCCTCGAGATCGAGGCGCAACCCGGAAGTCGGGTGGTAGGTGCACCTCTCAAGGCTTTGAACTTCCCGAAGAATGCTCTTGTGGGGGCCATTGTCCGTGATGACATCATGCAGATCCCGACGGGTGACACTATCATTCAACCCGGTGAGCGAGTCGTCGTTTATGCGTTGCAGGAAGCCATCGCTGCTATCGAGAAGTTATTTGCAGGAACCAGCCGCGACGGCCTGCCGATGCGTTAGCCTACCTTTGAGAGACTCATGGATATTCGTGCGGTAGCCTTCGTTCTCGGCAATCTTTTATTGGTTGTTTCGGCCTGCCTGTTGGCCCCCTTGGTGATCTCGATCGGGTACGCGGGCGACAATCCAAACTCTGGCTTTGAGATCGCCGGGTTCGTTGTTACCTTTGTCGTGGCTGCAATCCTCGGCCTGATCGGGCGTTACGTCCTGCACGCGGATGCCGATCGTATCCGAGTTCGCGAGGGATTTGCCATCGTCGTTTTCTCGTGGCTTTTGGCTGTGGGCTTAGGCATGTTGCCCTATCTCATCTCTGGGGCCTGCCCGAGTGTGACAGACGCCTTCTTTGAGACCATGAGTGGTTTCACCACCACCGGCGCCACCATATTCCCCACGGTCGAGGTGATCCCCAAGGGTGTACAATTTTGGCGCTGCATGACCCAATGGCTCGGCGGCATGGGCATCGTGGTGCTCAGTGTGGCGCTGCTACCTATGTTGGGGGCAGGTGGGTATCGGATGCTCAAAGCCGAATCCCCTGGTGGTGTTGCCTTTGAGCGCGAGGCCCCGAGGATCACCGATATCGCGCAGAGCCTCTGGCGACTCTATCTCATCCTCTCGGCAGCAGAGGTCGTGTTGTTGCGGATTTCCGGTATGGATTGGTACGACGCCTTTTGCCACACATTCGCCACCATGTCGACGGGAGGCTTCTCACCGCATACGGAGTCGGTTGGCTACTTCTCCAGTCCGTTCACTCATTGGATCATCATCGTCTTCATGTTTCTGGCCGGAGCCAACTTCTCTCTGTATGCGCAAGTCCTTCGCGGCAAAGTGACGGCCGTGGTGAACAACTCGGAAATGCGCCTCTACATTGGAATTTTTGCCGCGGTGATCATGGTGGGGTTGATAGTTGTGCCGCCGGTAGGTGACCTCGAGAGCCATGTACGCAATGTGGCGTTTCAGATCGTGTCGATTGGTACCACCACAGGATTCGCCACGACTGATTTTGATGCCTGGCCGCAGCTGATGCGGGCGCTGCTCGTGTGTCTCATGTTTGTCGGTGGTTGCATGGGCTCGACTGGCGGCGGCATGAAGGTCGCGCGGTTCATTGTCTTGGCGAAGGCGGTGGTGCGCGAAATGTACCGACCGATCTTTCCGCACGCTGTGCGACACATTCGTGTGGGTGACAAGGTCCTCGATCCGACCTTGGTTTCGAACATCCTAGCTTTCGGCGCCCTGTATGCCGGCACTTGGGTAGTCGGCACATTGGTGACGACTGCCTATGGCTACGATCTGGTGACCAGTCTCACGGCGTCCGCTGCGGCTCTCGGCAATATTGGCCCAGGGCTCGGCGAAGTCGGCCCATCGCGCAACTGGGCCCACCTGCCGGACGTGGTCAAGTGGGTGATGAGCATGTGCATGCTGGTTGGGCGTCTGGAACTCTACTCCGTTTTTATTCTGCTCACTCCCTGGGCATGGCGGCGGTAGGGATTGACGTCGGTGGCCGGCGTGGGCGGCTTCACAGTGGTGGTCAACTTGGAAGGCGCAATAATTGACCATACCCGCACCCATTGCCACAGGCCCCTTTTGTGAGGAAGATGGGTGAATGTCTGGAAGTTGTGCAGGTTCCCAAAGAGATCCGATTAGCTTTGTTTATCATTTCTCTTTCGAAGACGGCGAAGAGGTCGAGATCACCGCTCGACTCGACGGCGACACCCTGGATCTGATCAAAGAAGAGAGGACGGCGCCGCCCCCGTGGACCCAGCTCTCGTCCGTGGGATGTACTGGCTGCCAGGTCGACGACCGTGAGGGTACCTGTCCCGTAGCGGCGAATCTAGCGGAGCTCATTGATCGCTTTAACAAGCGCTTGTCCTACGAGAAGACATCAGTCAAGGTGACGACACCGGAGCGTACGGTCTGTCGAGAGACTACTGTGCAGCATGGCCTCAGCTCTTTGACCGGCATCTACATGGTCACCTCGGGTTGCCCAACCATGGACAAGCTGCGCCCCATGGTCCGCTTCCATTTGCCTTTCGCGAGTCTTGCGGAAACAACCTACCGCGCCACCTCGATGTACATGTTGGGCCAGTATTTGCGTTCCAAAGAGGGACTCGAGCCTGATTGGACACTCAACGGACTCGATGCGATCTATCGCAGTGTGCACCAGGTCAATATCGGTATTGCTCGGTGTATTCGTGAAGCTGCCGAGCGCGACGCCAATGCCAACGCACTGGTGCGGCTCGACCTGTTCACCGATGGCGTCTCTTTTTCAATCCGCGACGCACTCGTTGACCTCGTCTATCTGTTCGAGCCTTACCTCGAGGGCACGTCCATTTGTGGCAGCAGACCGGGAGCCAATGAGAACGAAGTACCCGAGCTCGGCAGAGACGAAACCTGACGGAGGACCGTGGCTGCGTTCTGGAGCGCGCCGGAACGAAAGCACGAGATCCTGCTTATCCTGAGACGCCCAGAGCGCTGCCCCCTGGGGGCCAGGACTCCCCACGCTAACGCAAGGGGCTACCTTGGCCGCGTGCCATGCACCATGGAGGACCTGTTTGACGGTGCACTCATAACAGTTGCCCCAGCCAACAGACACATTGTAGCGACAGTCAACCAAAACTTCGAACGTCTCACTGACCGGTTGGGGACAGGAAAGTACAGCGACGCAGCTGGCGAGCACTGCCCAAATCCCTGTGCGGTCTCCCCTTCGCATTGTGACTAGGAAGCAGTGAGCAGGGGGTAAACCTCGCCTGCCTTGACAATGGTTGTTGAGATCTTCGCGTCTTCCAGCAATCCCTTGAGATTGGTTTGTGCCTTCGGTTCTCCGTGGACGAGGAATACTTTCTTTAGGCGTTGTCGGTCGAGCTTGTTTACGTAGATGAGGATGTCGTTGTAGTCGGCGTGGGCACTGAAGGTGTTGAGGGTGAGGACCTCGGCACGCAGTTTGTACATGTCGCCGAAGATCTTTACCTCCGCGTCCTTGTCTTGAATGCGACGGCCGAGGGTGTTCTCGGCCATATAGCCGACGATGAGGACCGTGTTCTTCGGATTCTCGATGTTGTTGAGCAAATGGTGCAAGACCCGGCCTGCTTCACACATCCCGGAAGACGAGATGATGATGCAAGGGTCTTTGCTCATGTTGAGAGCTTTGCTTTCTTCGACGTTGGTTATGTAGCGCAGGTCGTCAAAGCCGAACGGGTTCTTGTGATTGGCCAAGAACGTCTCTTGGGTTTCTGTGTCGTAACACTCCTGGTGAACACGGAAAATTGACGTCGCGTTGGTGGCCATCGGGCTATCGACGTATACGGGAATGTCGGGGATGGCTCCTTCTTGGTTGAGCATGTTGATGAAGTAAACGAGCTCCTGGGTGCGCTCGATGGCAAAGGCCGGAATGATGATCTTCCCGCCACGCTTGACGGTCCGGTTGATGGCCTTGGCCAGCTCGTCTTTGGCCGACGCAATGGGGTCGTGCAACCGGTTGCCGTAGGTGCTCTCCATCACCAAGTAGTCGACGGATGGGATGTCTTGGGGATCCCTCAGAATGGGCAAGTTGTTGCGGCCCAAGTCGCCGGTGAAACCAACGCGCATCTTGTGCCCGTGGTAGTCGACGTCGACCACGCACAAGGATGAGCCGAGGATGTGCCCGGCATCAAAAAAAGTGGCCTTGGTGCTCGGCGTCACCGGGAACGGTCGACCATAAGAAACGGTGATGAAGTGATCGAGGACCTTGACGACGTCTTGCTCGTCGTACAGGGGCACCTTGTCAAAAACCTCGTTTTTGCGGCGGGCGCGCTTGGCGAGCCATTCGATGTCCTTGGCCTGAATGTGCGCCGAGTCCATCATAACCAGATTGGCGAGATCGCGCGTTGCCGGGGTGGCGTAGATATTGCCTGTGAACCCCTTTTGGGTGAGCAACGGCAACAGTCCACTGTGATCATAGTGGGCGTGGGTCAACAAGACTGCATCCACGGTTGCGGCGTCGAATTTCCACGCACGGTTTTTTTGTTCTGTCTCCTCGCGGTGCCCTTGGAAAGCGCCGCAATCGACCATCAGCAGCTCATCTTTGATGCGCAAAAAATGTTTTGAGCCAGTGACTTCTTCGGCGGCACCCCATGAAAACAGTTCTGCTTGCATGATCTCCTCAGTTCTTGCTTCAGGACGGGCTTGATACTAGTGGAACCCCGATGGCAGAGGAAGGGACCGCGCTCGGCGTGTGAGGAGGCTGTGATGGCTCCGAATGTTGTGAGGACTGAGACTTCCGTGATGAATGATCCTGACGTGACCGGCCTGACACCGCAGCAATGGGCGACCAAACTCGAAGAGGTGGTTGAGGATCGCGACCGTCTTCAGGCTGTCCTCGGCGATCTCGATCGCGAAATGCGCCAAGAGAAATCTTGGATCCATGAGCACCCTGAGCCCAGTGGGGTCGTTGCCACGCTGCTCTCCTTTTTCGGCCGGAGCGACGATGACGATGTTGAAGCCCTTGGCAAGCAGCTCAAGGGCGAACTCAACTATGAACGCAGCTTGCGGGAGCGTTACCGCTCGTGGAAACCTGGGGAGAAGTATGACGACCTGATATTCCCCTTCGTCAAGGACTTTGCTGCACCTGTGCAACCAGACGACAGCGGTCTGCAGTTCCCGGGTTACCTCAAGCTCAAGGGGGTGCGCCGGGGAAAGACCTTGGAGATGTGGGTCTTCTACATCTCCGAGCGGTTCCCCGGACGCGAGCCTGCTAACTTTCACGTATTCTTCGATCCACGCAATGGCGAGCTCATTATCAAGCGTGTCTACAAAATGGATTTGCCAGCTATCGAGGGGATTGCGGCGGTCGGTAGGTCAGTGCTTGAGGGCATGATCCGTGAGCTCACCGATGTTACGACGATCAGGGAGATCGAAATCGACAACGCCGCCAACGTGGCGACCCGCGAGGCGTTGATGACCTCCTGCAAACGTGGGGACGGTGTGCATTTCTGTGTGAAAGATGGGGCAGACGCCGCCAAGACCCCCCTCGGTCACCTGATGAAGAAGCTGAGCGTCGAGCTCGGGCTCGAGCCAGGGAATTTTCGCATCTTTGCCCAACCTTATGGAATGCTGCGCTTAGAGCTCAGTGTCAGACCCCTTGAGTTGCCGTAGGGTGGGGCGTGTTCGCCAAAAACGACCGTTTGCGGAATAATTGCAGCCGACGGAGGATTGTGACAATCGCAGCAATCGTACCAATCGTACCTTGGGAGGTTGACTCGACCCCCCCGCGTGCGCTCAATATGCCCCCGACGTCTGGTTAAGCCGGGTGGAACCGGGGACGGGGACGTGGAAGAACTGAACTTTTTTATTCTAGAATCTGCCCGATGTGGAGAAAGCATCGGGCACAACCAGAGGCCCAATTCCAAAAAGAGCACGACGGTGAGTCGGCGCGAATTTGGACCTCGGCACGAGGAGTGAACAATGTCGCGAATCCTGAGAGCTTTCATCGTCTTTACGGCGATCCCTTTTGCTGTTTCTTGCGTTTCCCGCAACGACATCGAGGAGATCAAAGAGAACCAGAAGAAGATCTTGGCGCAGCTCGAAAAGGGAGGTCGAGGCCCAATGGCCAAGCAGCCGCCCCAGCGTCCGCAGGGGCCTGATGCTGCCAAGACGTATGCCGTCCCTGTGGGCGATGATCCCGTCAAGGGTCCCGCTGACGCATGGGTGACCCTCATCGAGGGCTCCGAATTCCAATGCCCCTACTGCAGCCGCGTGCAGCCGACCATGAAGGAGATTGCCGACAAATTTGGCAAAGACGTTCGCATTGTCTTCAAGCACAACCCCCTTGGTTTCCACCCGAACGCAATGCCCGCTGCAAACGCGTCGATGTGTGCCAACGAGCAGGGCAAGTTCTGGCCGATGCATGACGAGATGTTCGCCAATCAGAAGGAACTCTCCGATGACAAATACAAGGAGTGGGGTGCTAAGATCGGTCTCGACATGGGCCGTTGGACCAAGTGTTATGCCGAGAAGAAGTACGAGAAGGTGATTTTGGACGACCAACGGGTTCTGGCTCAGTTTGGTGCCCGCGGCACCCCAGCATTCTTCATCAATGGCCGCTTCCTAAGCGGTGCCCAACCCTTCCCCGCCTTCGAGGCCATCATCAATGAGGAGCTGAAGAAGGCTCAGGCCAGCGGCATCGCCAAGAAGGATTATTACCAGAAGGCAGTGGTCGAGAAGGGCGAGAAGCAAATCTGATCTCGTTCATTTAGATCTCGAACTAGAACTCTCGAACAAAGATTGGTGCGCACAAAGAGCCGAGGTGGATGGATGGTCTGCCTCGGCTCTTCTTTTTTGCAAAGCTTGCCACCTGCCGTGGCACCGGCAGACTCAACCCACCGACCAGCGATTCCATTTGTGGGGCACTGTGTTATTTCCCCCCAAATGCTGGTAGAACGGCCCGGCGCACAGGTGTGCGGCAGCTCCGCTTCGGGCGTGCTCGGGCGGAGTCAGGCGGGAAAGGCGAGAACGTCGAAAATATTAGGAAGGAACGAACGATGCGATTGATCTTGTTGGGCGGGCCCGGAGCAGGCAAAGGAACCCAGGCGAACTTCATCAAAGGCAAATACAGAATTCCGCAGATCTCAACTGGCGACATGCTACGTGCCGCCGTCAAGGCTGGCACTGAACTCGGCAAGCAAGCGAAAAAGGTCATGGATGCCGGTCAGCTTGTTTCTGACGACATCATTATTGGTCTGGTCAAAGAGCGCATCAAAGAGGCGGATTGCGCCAAGGGCTTTCTGTTCGATGGCTTCCCGCGCACAATTCCTCAAGCCGACGCCATGAAAGATGCGGGAGTCGCGATTGATGCAGTGGTTGATATCGACGTGCCCGACGAAGAAATCATTAAGCGAATGAGCGGGCGGCGCGTGCATCCTGCGAGTGGTCGCACCTACCACTTGGTATTCAATCCCCCGAAGGTCGCGGGCAAGGACGACGAGACCGGTGAGCCCTTGATTCAGCGCGATGACGACCATGAAGAGACGGTCAAGAAGCGTCTGAGCATCTATCACGAGCAAACCGAGCCTTTGATCGGCTACTACAAGAAGTGGAAGTCCACGGGCGAAGCTGCTGCGCCCAAGTACATTCGTATCGCAGGCGTTGGCAAGGTTGAGGAGATTCGTGACCGCGCATTCGCCGAACTGGACGCGGTCAAGTGACAGTCAGATAGCTGGTACCGTGATCCCTCCATCGCCCGTGTCCAATTGGTGAAACAACGAAAACGCGACGGGTATCGCCCGAGCAAACAGAAGCGATCCGGCAAGCGTCCGAACCGGTTCGATGGGGGTGCTGCGGGAAGCGAAAACGGTATTGTTAACGATGGTACCCGTCGGCTCGATGCCGCTGTTCGAGAGCGGTTTTTGTTGAGCTGGGCCAAGGCGAGAGACAGGATCACCCGAGGAAAGATCCATATCGAAGGGGTCCAGGTGCTCGACATCGGGCACCTGCTCGCCGAAGGTGTCGATTTCGAATATGTTGAGGCGACACCGCGCCGACCTTCGGTCCCAGTGCACTCGCTGCCCCCCGAAGCCATCGTGCACATTGACGACGATTTGGTGGTGGTGGACAAACCCGCAGGGTTGCTCAGTGTGCCCCTTGATGAATACACCGAATATGAGCCGAAGGAAGATGATGAGAGCCTGGTGCAGTTGTTGAGCAACGCCCTCGAGTCCATGTTGGGTAAGGGCCAGGACGTGTTTGTCGTTCATCGACTTGATCGTGGCACCAGCGGCGTTCTCGTGTTTGCCCGCAACCGCATTGCCCGCGATCGCCTCAAGGACCAATTCCGGGTGCACTCGGTACACAGGTGTTACTTGGCCTTGGTCGAGGGGCACGTTGCCTCGACCACCATTGAGAATCATCTTGTTCGTGATCGCGGAGATGGCGTTCGGGGCTCGGTTGAAAATGCCCCGCTGCGTATGCGGCGCAAGCTGAGCGGCGGTCGCATCGCCATCACCCATGTCGAGGCTTTGGAAATGCTGCGCGAGGCAACGTTGATTGCCTGCCGGCTCGAGACCGGTCGCACCAACCAGATCCGTATTCATCTCTCAGAGCTGGGGCATCCCCTGGTAGGGGAAACGGTGTACCGCCGCAGTGATGGCCGATCCTCGAAACCCGCCCGACGTCTTTGCCTGCATGCCGCCGAGCTTGGTTTCATCCATCCGCGCAGTGGTGAGCACCTGCACTTCAAGTCGGAGGTTCCGTCGGCCATGCAGCAGGAGATTGACGGCAGACGGTAGAGTCCCCCATAGTGCACGGATTGCGTAGTGTCCGGCTTGATGGACATGAGACTTGGGCAAATCGCTGATATCTCCAACAATGGGTGGCCCGACTCTTGCTGTAACATTGCTGTTTGGCACCAAAGTGCTCCAGGGAGGATAGCCAATGAGATGGGTTGAAATCTCCACTGTGACCATGTCGCTGGTGTTGTCAGCAGGCAGTACGTGGGCAGAAAGTCGCCAGTGTTATGACCATGATGGGGACGGGTTCGGCAACGGCTGTGCGGCTGGAGCGGACTGTAATGACCACAATCCGAACGTCAATCCTGGGCGCAAAGAGGTCTGCGATTTTGTCGATAACGATTGTAACGCATTGGTTGACGACGCGCCCCAGTGCCCGCAACCATCCCACCAGCTCGAGCGTCTAGCCGTGCGGGGGGGACCGTTCATCATGGGGAGCGACGAGGGGGCCGCAGACGAGCTACCAACACACGACGTGCTCGTTTCATCCTTTCATCTGGACCGTTTCGAGGTCACCAATGCGAGGTACCGTGCCTGTGTCCTCGCCGGCGTGTGCGACCCCCCGGCCTTGAGGAGTTCACGGCATCGGCCGCAGTATTTCGACGCCGATGATTTCGCCAACTACCCGGCCATCTTTGTCAGTTGGCATCAGGCCAACGCCTTTTGCCACTGGGCTGGTGGCCGCTTGCCGACTGAAGCCGAGTGGGAAATGGCAGCTCGCGGTCCCGCACCGTCGACTCGTACCTATCCATGGGGTGACGAGGCCCCCGATTGCAGTCGCAGCAACTTTGGTGGTGACAGGGGGTGTGTGGGTGACACCGACTTGGTCGGCCGCAGGCCCTTGGGCAACAGTCCCCACGGCGCGATGGACATGGCTGGCAATGTTTGGGAGTGGGTCGCCGATTGGTATGAAGCTGAGTATTACACAAACAGTCCGTTGAAAAATCCCCAGGGGCCAGAGCAGGGGAATCTCAAGGTCATGCGGGGGGGCTGTTGGGAAAGTGAGACCAGCAGCCTGCGGGTCTCTTGTCGCAAGGCGGAGCTCCCCAAGGCATGGGCTGACAATGTCGGCTTTCGATGTGCCTATGACGCGCCGGGAGGTGCCCGATGAATCGTTTCGGTCGGATTGGTCCTATCGATCGTCTCTGTCGCATCCGCCCCCTTTGTTCGGTCGTCGGCGTCGCTTTCATCTTGTCGCTGCCTCGGGTTGCGTTGCCGTGTGGTGGTGGCTTTGGTGCCGGGATCGAAATTGATCCCGCCCAGACCATCGTCCTTCATTTCGAAAACGGCGTTGAGACCTATGTGTTCAATCCCTACTTCTGTGGCGAGGCCACAGAGTTTGGCTTGATCTTGCCAGTGCCGAGCACCCTGCGGCAAACCCCGGAGCTTGCCGACGCCGATCTCGCCAAAGAGCTTGAGGCCCTAACGGCCCCACGCGTAGTGACGGAGTGCCAAAGCTCTGGTGGCGGCTGTGGTGGGGCGAGAGGAGGTTCCAAATCGAACGGTCTCGGTATGGACCGATCTGGAGAATGGTACCCGGGAGTCGATGTCGTCGACGCGGGTGAGGTCGGTATCTTCGATTGGACGCTGCTGCAGGCTGACACCGCAACAGCATTCACCGATTGGCTCGATGCCAACAGCTTTCCGTACGACGAACAGAGCGCAGCGCACTTCTCGTACTACGCCAATCAGAGCTGGTACTTCGTGGCCTTCAAGGTGACCGCGGGCGACGCTGCGCCACCGTTGGGATCCAAGCTGTGCGGTGAACTCGGGCCCTTGGTGCTGCAATTCGAGGCTGACCAACCGGTGATCCCCGCACGCATTGCCGCCGTCAACCAATCAGCTTATGCCGCCAACGCTTGGCGCATCATCGCCATTGCTGCGAGCCAACTTCGCCTCACCGACACCCGGCTCAATTCCGACCTTCTGTATTCTGGGACAATCTCGGACAACAGTCTGGCGGCGTATCCGGCGATAGCGTCCCTAGGTGCCACCGGCGAGCGGGTCACCAAGCTCGATGTCTTTTTCCCTTGGGAAGGCGTCGATGCCGACATTTACCTCGAAGTGGACCCGAACCAGGGGGACTTCCGCCAAACTGTCGTCGAGTACGAAGAGTGCGGTTGTTCTGCCGCCACCAGTGCTTTGCTGCCGGTGCTCTTTGTCGCCGCCTTCGCCATTCCCATCGCCGCCCTGATGCGCAGGCGTCGACGAAGATCGGATTGTGGCTCGGGGCGTTGACGTCTCTATCGAGGCGGACGGACGTAGCCGTGGAACAGCTGTCCCGCAAGGCGAGGTCCATCCTTGGGTCCATAGGAGGGGGAGCGAAGGGTGTCGTTGAGGATGCGCCCATCCCTGCTACGTATGGATGGCTCCTGCAAGTTCATTTTCAACTCGGTGACACGGCCACTTCCGAAATGAACCATCGTCACCGTGCCGTCGTGCCCGACTTCCAGGACCACGCCAATGTGGGTGAGCTCGTCATCAACGAGCCCGTTTGCGTTGGCGTCGTAGGTGTAATCGAAAACGACGAGAGCGCCGGGGAAGGGGACTTCCACCACGCGACCTTCCTCTTCGGCTCGTTGCCAATGGGTCTTCGAGTTGCCCGTCACCGCAAATCCCGCTCTCATGAGGATGGCGTTCACCAGGCTACTGCAATCCCGCCGATTTCCTGCCTTTCTGTTCTGCAGGTGCCACCTGGCCGCTGTGGCAACTTGCTCGCTCCAACTATCGGCACCAAGGGGAGGCACTGCGATGGAGTCAAACGCCATGGAGCGAGACGCCATGGTGCCCATGGCAGGCTTGACGATGGGTGGCTGGACCGCACAGCCGCCCACTAACAACAACAACAACAGTGCTCGTCCGCCCACAATGAAACCTCCGAGGACCGATTCTCCCACAATCACCGCCACTACTTCCACAATCGTTCAACGCCAATACGGTGTTCATTCGGCCGCGGTTTCTCAAGGAATTGTGGGCACCCGTGTGGTAACGCGATGCCTACGGGACGCGCATGAGGACTACTTGACGTTGAGATGTTTGTATTTTGGCAGCAG
>MGST01000189.1:0-12538 GCA_001798605.1 Deltaproteobacteria bacterium RIFOXYA12_FULL_58_15
CTCGATGCGGATGAAGTACTCCGGACTCAGACCGCTGAGGATCTGCTCGGAGACCGCCTCGCCCTGTTGGCCGACGAGGGCGGCGAACAGGCGGTTGCGCCAGCCCATGCTCTCGACATCGTCGGTCTGCATCTCCACGGGCACGGCAGCGCGGAACTTCTCGCTCAGTTCCTGGTACACGCGCCGCACCTCGTCCGGCGGCAGCCGCGAGAAATCGTGCGGGGCGAAGGCGGCGGCACCGAACCCCGGTCCCGCCAGGAAGAAAGCGATCTCCGGATTGCCCATGCGGTTGCGCTTGGCGGCGTAGTCGCGGATCTCCGCCAGTTGCCGCGCCAGCGCCGATTGCCGCGCGCCCCCCGATTGCCGCGCGCCCCCCGATTGCCGCGCCACCCCCGATGGCTGCGCGACCCCCAATGGCTGCGCCACCACCAACCGTGCAATCTGTGAGCATGCCTATTGGCGAGGCCCCCGCACCTGCAGTGCCCGCGGTAGAGCGTTTCCTCTCAGTCGTGGAGGAAGAGACAATAACGCAGGAGAAGGCAAGCGCCGCCGATAGGGTGAAAATCGGCCGCGTCAAGGAGGACGAGAAGTCGATAGATGACCTCCTAGCCGACCTTTTCGAAGCCACGCAAGCACTCTACGACCAAGAGGACTTACAGGCAGCCGCGCGACTCATCCTCGACTTGGCCCACGACACCATCCCGTCTGACGCGGGTGCGGTGTTCATTTCGGACATCAATCGAATGGATCTGTTTTTTGCCGCAGCCACAGGTCCAAAAGCTGAGGATGTCCTGAAGTTCCGGGTCCCCATGGGCCAAGGCATCGTCGGGTTTGCATCCCAAGAGGGTGTGTCGTTGGCCGTCTCGGATGTGCACAAGGACCCTCGCTTCTACGCCAACATCTCCACCGCCCTCGGTTATGAAACCCGATCGATTCTCTGCGCTCCGGCCCAGGTCGAGGGTCGTGTTTTTGGTGCCATTGAGCTCATCAACAAAAAGAGTGGCTCGTCGTTTACCAGCCATGAGGTAAATCTGCTCAACTACTTGGCCCATGAGTTTGCTGACTACTTGATTAACACTGGGCAGACTGGGGAATGAGTATCTGGCGCACCAGCGTGTTCGTCATCGCCGCCACGATAGCGATGCCAGCTCGGGCGGGCGATATCTTCCGTTTCGTCGACAATGCGGGTGTGGTGCATTTCACTGATCGGATCGGCGATGTGCCCGAGCCGTATCACAGCATGTACGCCGCAGAGCTCAGGAGACGGGAGGAGAACGGAATGAACAGCCCGTCGCCGTCGCCGTCGCCATTGGTGCAATCGGTTCCAGTCAGAGCGCCCTCGAGGCCAACAGGGGTAGACGCGGAGATCGCCCGGCAGAAGAAATGGCAGAACCTTGTGGCTCTATGGCGTCAGAAGCTTGCGGCGGCCACAGCTGCTCTCGAAAAGGCCGATGCGGAGCTAGCGCAGGCCGGTGCCAGTCCGTTGACTCCGGTGAGGGCGATGGCTGGCCAGATTGAGGTGCGCCGCAGTCAGATTCTGGCCGAGGTCGACGAGGCGAGGCGGATGTTGGTGGAAGATATCCCGAAGCGAGCGCGTAAGGACAACGTGCCACCGAAGTGGCTTCTGTGAGGGTACATTGAGTTCCGACGATTGGATTGTGCAAACGGTCATATTGGCGCTGAGTTGTCTCGGTGTCGCCTTCTTTTCATCTGTGGAAACAGCCCTGCATGGGGTGACCAAGCTGCGCATAGGTGTCGCCATCGAAAAGGCGATGACCAATGCGAAGGAGCTCAAGCTCTGGGAAGAGTCCCCGGGTCGGGTCATGGCCACGATTCACCTGTTCCGTCTTGTTTGCTGTGTCGCGGCAGGAATGTCCGCTTTGCGGTTGGTCGGTGACACGCTGCCTGATGGCGTGATTGTCGGCCTGCTTGCAGTGGTGTTGCTCTTTGGGGGCCACCTGCTGGCCCGCGCGGCAGCGAAGAGGGCTGCTCTGGAGTGGGCGCTCGCCACCATTCGAATCGTGAAAGTTTTCTCGTGGTCTGCTGCTCTCGTTGTCTGGCCGTTGCTCATTGTCACCGGCAAACTTTTTGGGGCTCTCAATGAGGGAGCGAGCATGGACTCCGTGTTCTGGACGCCTGAGGAGGTAGAGAAACTCGCGGAGGACGCGCGCGCTGAGACTCTCGATGAAGCCGGCGAGGATCTCTATCGTTCTATCATTGAGTTCTCCGACACGGTGGTCGGTGAGATCATGGTTCCGCGTACAGAGATGGTTGTCTTGCCTGCCGCATCCGGCTTGCAGGAGGTGCGACTCACTGCGGCACGTTCGGGACATTCTCGCATTCCGGTTCACGATGACACCATCGACGACCTACTCGGTTTGCTCTACGTCAAGGATCTCTCTGCCGAGCAAGACATCTCCGGGGAATTCGATCTGCGAAACAAGGTTAGGCCGACGTTTTATGTCCCCGAGGTTATGAAGATCAGTGAGCTGCTGCGCGAGTTTCAACGTCGCAAGACGCACATGGCAATTGTCGTTGACGAGTACGGCGGAACGTCGGGTCTGGTGACCCTTGAAGATATCATTGAGGAGATCGTCGGTGAGATCCAAGATGAGTACGATGTTGAGGAGAAACAATATCGCGTCATTGGTGAGGGCAAGATTATCGCCGACGGGCGTGTGCGGCTTTGGGATCTAGAGGAGCCATTGGGGGTGGAGTTCCCTGAGGACGGGGGCTACGAAACCCTGGCAGGTTTCATCACAGCCAGAGCTGGATACCTGCCGGCGCCGGGGGCAGCGGTGCCGTGGAACGGTCTCTTGTTCACAGTCAAGGAAGCCAACGAGAAACGAATTGAAACTGTTGAAATCGATGCGATACGAAGTGACAATTCCCCTTCCCGTCCGACATTGTAGGAAGCGGGTCTCGGGATATTTGTGACGGCCGGGTTGGTTCAGATCGCCGGTCATCAACAGCTTCAAATGTTCGTCATCTCGATGTGGCCTTTGTACTTGCCGCCATCTTCGAGAACGACCCGCGGTGCCCGCACGTCACCAGACACGCTGCCGCCTGGGTGAATCTGGAAGCGGTCGGAAGCGGTGACGTTGCCGATGATTGTCCCGTGAACATCAATACTGCGGGTGGAGACCTCCGCTTCGATCGTCCCGCCTTCTTCGACGATGAGATCTGCGGTCGTCTCAATGGAGCCGCGAACCTTTCCCTGAACTGAAACGTCCTCTTCACTTTTGAAGCTTCCGTCAACGGTGATTGTTGGTCCAACAATTGTGGTAGCCATGGATTTCGATTCTCCCTGAAGCTGATGAGGGGTAGGAGTCTAGCGTCAACGCGAAGGGTGAGCAAACATCTCGTGTCGGATCGTCGGATCACTGCTTGAGCTTGATGTCGCCACCTTCCACCGAAGCATCCTCCTCAACGCCAAATTCGGCGTCGAACTCGGTAAACTCCCGTTCCGCACCGTAGTACATCGTCGCAAGCTCTGCAGCTCGCATGTAAACGGGAACCAGTTTCTTTTCCAGGGCGGGTGCTCCCTTGTGCAAGCTCTTGGGGTCGTTGAACTTGCCCTTGCCTGCAAATGTCATGAGTTGTTTGTTGATGGCTGGGTCGACCTTGCCGTTCGCGTCACGGGCGCTGAGCGCATCGATTGTGTACGCCGGTTCACGGGTCATGGCGATGGCGAGCTCTTTCACCTTCGGTTCTTTGGGCAGGTCGAGAAACACAAGATATCCGATCTTGTCGCCTCGCTTTAGACGCGAACGAGTCACGCGGTCGTCAAAGTCGACAACTTTGAGTCCACCCGGTTGGGGCATTCCCATGTATGCAACAAACACCCAAGCGGTGGCGTCGGCATCGGCCAGGTCGAGGTTGAGTGACTCTTTGAGCCGTTCCTTGCCGTGTTCGTTGATGGTGAACTCTTTGCTAACGACGAAGGCCGCGTCTGGGAAGAACTCTGCTATGGTCCGGTGCAGGCTGCGCAAGTAATAGAGAAGGTCGTTTTCCTCCAAGATAGTCATCTTGGGGCCCTTGGGGGTCAGCATCTGCTCTAGAAGCGCCTTGTCGCTCAGGGCCGCTGCAAAATCGGAGCGCAGGAAAGTCGGAGTCGCGCCGTGTGGGTACGCTGCTTTTACGTCCGTTCTGCAGCGTTTCTCACAGAGGGATTTCCCATGCTCGAGGTCGCCGGTGACGGCCGTCGGCTCTTTGCTCGGCAGTGCGGGCGGAGCGTCGTGACTGATTCCCTCTGGCATCGGCCAGACCCCAAATGGGACGGCGGCACTGTATGACACTTCGCCGGCGGTTTTTGTTGTTCCGAGGATGTGCAGACCGTAGACACCCTTTTTGCCGGTGAAGGTAAATCCATAGTTGCCGGCGTCGCGCAAACGCACGGCCTTGCGGGCCTCGGCCTGGCCAGGGTCCTTCGCTTTCCCCTTGCCCGTTGGTGCTGCAACCAGGACTGCTCGCAATTCGGCATCGTTGATTGGCTTGCGGCTTCCATACATTGGATCGGGTACAGAGAGGACTTCAGAGAGATCGAGCTCGATGGTGACCGTGGTCCCGGGTTCGGGGACACCGGGGCGAATCGTAACCTGGTAGGCTAGTTTGTCCGTCGTATGTCGGAGCTTGACCACAGGGGGCGGCGGGCCAACCGGCTTTGGCTCGCTTTTGGATGCGTCTTTTGACTCGCCCTGGGCGCTTACCACGGCGGCGGACAGTAACAATAGGGGCAACACAAATATAGCAGAACGAACCATGACCCACTCCCTTGGTGCAACAGCGCTTCTTGCAATCCCTGTTGTCATCATCTTCCAGGGATGGAGCCAAGCTCCCACGGCACTGTCTGAGACACTCGTAATGATGCCTTCTAACCTTCTGGCGGTGGTACGTCAATCGCCGTGCGGGGTCGCCGTGCGGGGTCGACCGATCTCCGTTCGCGCTGCAACCAGGTTGAATCTCCGTTCGGCGTGAACTACAAAGGTAGCCACATGAGTTTCGACGAAAAGACCTCGCTCATTGATGCCAGCAAGCTTGCGGCGTTGGCCCAGGAGCGCGAGGAACGGTCCGCTTGTTTCATTGTCATTGCAGGGGGGCAGGTGGGGCGGATGTACAAACTCGATTTTGGCGAGCTCGTTGTCGGCCGATTTGACGATGCGGGCATTCGAATAGACGATGACGGTGTGTCGCGGCGGCATGCTCGCATTGTTCGACAAGTGGATGGCTCGGTGGCGATCTCTGATCTAGGGAGCACCAACGGCACTTTCTGCAATGGTGAAAAGATCACCTCGCGTACCCTTCAGGACGGCGACAAGATCCAGATCGGCACCACGACAATACTGAAGTTCAGTTTCCAGGATAGTCTGGAGGAGGATTTTCAACGCCGTCAGTATGAGTCCGCAACGAGGGACGCGCTCACGGGTTGCTTCAACAAAAAATACTTTTTGGAGAGGCTTCCCAACGAGATCGCATTCGTCGGCCGCCATCACAAGCACCTCTCTGTGGCGATGCTCGATATTGACCACTTCAAGAAGATCAACGACACCCATGGTCATCTGGCCGGCGACTATGTCTTGCGCAATATCTCCAAGATCATGCATGCCAACATGCGTGCCGACGACATCTTGTGCCGGTACGGCGGCGAGGAATTTGCCTTGATCATGCGCGAGACCCCACCCGATTCGGCGCTCATTGCGGTTGAGCGCATTCGTCTAAGTGTCCAAGCTGCGAAGTTTGTCTTCAAGGGAACAGACATCCCCGTCACGGTCAGCTGTGGCATTGGTACCTGGGAAACCGCCCCGGGCAGATCGCCGGCCACCCCAGAAGGGCTCATTGCCGAAGCCGACCAACATCTCTATGCCGCCAAAAACGCAGGCCGAAACCAAACCAAGAGCGGACTGCTTTGACCGCCTGTGTTGCCATGCCAGTGGCCAGAAGTCTGGATTGCTGGACATGCCCCAACGCGTATTTGCTGCGTTTTTGGTGGCACGCTATTTGCGTACTTTGGGAATGATGGGTCACTGCAAATATTCAATCTTGGCGGTGCTTTTGCTGCCAGGATGCATCATTGGAACCTGGCCCACGCCCGAAGGCGGGGGTGCGAGCGATCGGCCCTCACAACACAAGATTGCGGAGGAGTTATGTGATGCTGTCGACAACGATGCTGATGGCGCGGTCGACGAGGGATGTGCGGACTGCCGTGTCGCCGACGTCCGTGGCTGCATAGGCCTGAGCGTTGATGGGTGGTGCGGTGTCGGCGTACAGGATTGTCGTCAGGGATATTGGGGCGAATGTAACGACATTGGACCGCCCTGGAGCGCCAAAGCAGAACCCGTGTTGACCATCGCCAAGGTGGAGCCACTTGTGATCACGCGTGGAGGGACGGAAGAAGTTGTTGTGATGGCCGAAGCGACCGCCGTCTGTCCGGGGGTGCAGGTGTGGCGGGTTGAAGCCTCCATTGCCGCAACGACCCCCATGATGCGAATTCGCGAGATGGGTCATGATGATGGTGTTGCCCCAGATGTAACCGCCCGCGACGGCAAGTTTGTAGTGGAGCTGGTCAATCCATTCGGGGTGGGGGTGCCCGCGCAGACTCTGACCGTGCGGGCCGCTACGGTGATCAATGGCGTCGATGTTGACGAGACAACGACGATAGAGCTGGAGGAGCCATGAGACGGTGGTCTGTGTCGCTGGCGGTCGCCGCAACTTTGTTGCTCCACGGCTGTGGCTCCCAAGAGATGATGGCGAACACCCCGCAGTGTGCGGACAACAACAGTACCATTGCTCTGGAAGTGATCCCATCGAAGTTTGCTCGCGCGGACCACACAACCATAAGCGTGCGTTGGCAAACCTACATGGAGCTCACGGGCTTTGTCGTGGCTACTTTGGTGGTGGGGGAAGAGCAGCAGATCGACGTTGAGGTCGAACTGCATGGGCAGGATGTTGCATCTGAGTTCATCTATGTCGGGGAGTTACTCAATCCCTTTGGCGCTGGCGCTCCCGCAGGCACCGCAGCGGTGGTCGCCGTCGCCGAGGCCAGTAACGGGTGTCGGGTCGTTCCCACAGCCACGACCTCTTTCGAGTTGGAGTAAGCCATGCGTTTGGGATGCAGCGCCGCACCAACCACGGCGACCACATCCGACGCTCTCCCGTGAACGGTCGCAGTTGCCCAGTCCGCGTCAGTGGAATTCTCGCATGTGAGGAGGCCCCGGTGTATGGTGCGGTGTCATGCGCATGCCTGAACCGCTAAAAACGGGTGACCAAATCCGCATCGTTGCGCCGAGCAGTTCCTTTGCTCGCGATCGTTTTGACGCAGGCGTCGAGATCATCGAGGCCATGGGATTTGCAACAAGCTTTGACGACTCCATTTTTTCCACGGACCGTTTTCTCGCAGGCAATGACGACCGACGGGTTGCCGAGCTTCGGGCGGCTCTAGCGGATCCAGAGGTCCGTTGTATTTGGGTTGCCCGTGGAGGATATGGAGCGACCCGGTTGCTACCGTTGGTTGAGGTTGCTGAGGTCGCGAGGGCCGACAAATGGCTGGTGGGCTTCTCTGATGTCACCGCTCTACATGGGCTGTGGTCACGGGCCGGTTGTGCGTCCGTGCACGGAGCGAATGTGACGACCCTGGGAAACTGGTCGTTGGATGCGCGCGCGGAGCTTTTTGGGCTGCTGCGCGGTGAGAAACGAGCTGCGCTTCGTGGCCGCGGGGTGTGGGGAGAGACGAGTGTCGCAGGGCCGCTCATCGGCGGCAATCTCACCGTGCTCGCTGCAATGACTGGGACCGTGGGATTGCCGTCATTTGCTGGCGCGGTGGTCTTGCTCGAAGATGTTGGCGAGCGACCCTATCGCCTCGACCGCACCCTCACACAATTGTTACAGGCTGGAGCTTTCGCCGATGTCGTTGGTTTCGCCATCGGCCAGCTCACCGAATGCGATGAGAGCGGGGCCAATTTCTCGGCACTGGACAGCGTCGTCGATGTGTTGTCGCCGCTCGGACGTCCGATTGTGGCCGAGTTGCCCGTTGGCCACGAACCGTCGTCGCGAGCCGTGATGTTGGGACTCGAGGTTGTTCTTGATTCACGGGCAGGGACGGTGACGCCGCGACGCTGATGTCGTTGTGAGGCTCACTCTGTGCGGAAGGGTGTCATCTCCAGGAGCTTTGAGTATCATCACCGCCGATGCCAAAAACAGACGATACAATAGAGCTTCCGGAGATCACCGTATCCGACATCGATCGGTGTTTGCAGACGGGCATCTTCCAGAAGACGTTCTCCGGGGCGGCGTGCATTGCCTCCGTGGGGGGGCGGGTTTTCCATCGTGGGGTCTATGGCAGTCTCAACCAATCTCCACCTTTGAAGAAACTCGATCATCAGGCCCTTTTTGACCTGTCTTCATTGACCATGCCGTTGGGCAGTGGCCTGGCGGCACTGAAGTTGGCGAGCAACAATCGCCTCGATTTGAACGCGAGTGTCAATAAGACGATCCCAGCCTTGCGAGACAAACGATTTGCCAAGATCACCATCGATATGCTGCTCGACCACACGAGTGGCCTGCCGGCGATGCGCAGCTACTGGAAGGAGGTCCTCGAACACGACGAAGGGCAGATTGCGTCGCAGAAGGTCTGCGGCACGCAGAAGGCGATCGAACTGGTGCAGGAGATGTTGTCGAAGACCATTCTCGAATATGAGCCCGGAGCGCGGACAATCTATTCCGATATTGGTTTTCTCATTCTCGGTTGGATCATCGAAGGGGTCGTTGGCAAACCCCTGGATGTGTTTCTGGCACGGGAGATCTTTCAACCACTGGGCATCGCCGATGACCTGTTCTTTGTCCGCCTCGACGACCCTCGGCAGCGGCAGTGGTTGTATCGCCGGCCGTTTGTTGCAACCGAGGAATGTGAGTGGCGCGAGAAGATGATCATCGGGGAGGTTCACGACCCCAACGCTTGGTGTGTCGGCGGTGTTGCCGGCCATTGTGGATTGTTTGGTACGGCCGATGCGGTCTGGAAGCTCGTGCACGCCATGTGGTCGAGTTACAGGGGGGAATCTCGAGAATTTCTCGGAGGTACCGTGCGGCGGTTTTGGACGCGCTCGCGACGTTTGCGTGACACCACCCGGACTCTCGCCTGGGACACCCCGTCGTCATTGGGGTCGAGCTGCGGCAAGCGCTTCTCAAAAACGTCGGTGGGACACACCGGTTACACTGGCACATCGATTTGGATCGATCTGTCAACTGACGTTATCGGTGTCGTGTTGACCAATGCCATTCATCCGACGCGGGAAGGAAAAACCGAGAAGATGGAAGAGCTGTGGCCGCGAATCTATGAGCTCATAGCCAAACATGGTGAGGCGCAGCCCCGAGATCCCGAACACAAAACCGGTGCCGCTGCCTTTTCTTCGGGGCCAGGTACCACTGTTCCTTTGAACAATCCCACACGTGGGCCCGGCAAACCCAGTGGGTGGTGAGGTTGGTGTGAAAGACAAGTCGTTGGATATTTATCTTCTCGGTATTTGCGGCACCGGCGTGGGCTCCCTCGCGGGGTTGCTCAAACAACTTGGGCATCGGGTACGTGGCTCCGATGAGCATGTCTATCCGCCCATGAGTGAGAAGCTCGAAGAGTGGGGCATCGAGGTTCTCGACGGTTATGATCCAAGTCACCTCGAGCCAGATCCTGATTTGGTGATTGTCGGCAATGTGATCCGTGCCACCAACGCGGAGGCAGCCGCTGCGCGGACTCGCGGACTGCCGACATGGTCGATGCCCGAGGCGGTTTCGCGATTGGGCATTGGCGACAAGAAGAGCATCGTCGTTGCTGGCACTCATGGCAAGACGTCGGTTACTGCGCTCGCCACTCACGTTCTCATGGAGGCCGGTAAGGACCCGTCTTATCTCGTTGGCGGCGCGTTGGTGGGCTACCCCGAGTCATTTCGTGCCGGTGGGGGAGAGCTCTTCGTTATCGAGGGCGATGAGTATGACACGGCCTATTTTGACAAGGGACCCAAGTTTCTTCATTACCAACCTCACACTGCAATCATCACCAGCCTCGAGTTTGATCACGCCGACATATTTGATTCGATTGTTGCGGTAGAGCGCAGCTTTGCGGCGCTGGTGGGGAAGGTTCCCTCTGGTGGAAATCTGATCATTTGGCACGGTGCCCATCGAGCCCGACGGTTGGTGGAGCGCCACGCGCGGACGTCCAACATTTTGGTGTATTCGGAGACACCGCAGGCTGACGCCGATCTGTTCATGGGTGCGCTTCGCAGCGGCCCGGAGGGATTGGTGTGCGAACCAGTTCTGCACGGGGAGTCTCTCGGCACCATACAGATTCCACTGTGGGGCGATATGAACGCGGCGAATGTACTCGCTGTCGTGGGGGCCCTCAGTGTCAATGGATTGGACGCAGAACAACTGCGCCAAGGTTTGGCAACCTATCGTGGCGTGCGCCGGCGGCTCGAGCTTCGCGGTGAACCGAGGGGCATTGCTGTCGTTGATGATTTTGGCCACCATCCGACCGCCATTGAAATGACCATTGCAGCGGCGCGCACCAGGTGGCCGGGGCGCCGTCTGTGGTCTGTTTTTGAGCCCCGCAGCGCCACCAGCCGAAGAAATGTTTTTCAGGACGCGTTTGCCAAAGCTCTGGCCCACGCTGACCGCGTTGTTATCGCGTCGCATGAGCGCCTCGGCGAGATCCCGCTCAATGAACGCTTCAACCCCGAGGCGGTCGCCCGGAACATTAACGAGCGTGGCGTGATTGCCGACGCTGTCGGGGAGGTTGACGCCATTGTTGAGCTGGTTGGCAAAACCGCCAAGCGAGGTGACGTTATCCTCGTATTTTCAAACGGTGCCTTTGGCGGTCTGCATGGCAAACTGCTCGAACGGTTGGGGAACGAGGCATGAACGAGTTGCTTGGTGTCGCTCTGGAGCTCGCCCGTGGTGCTGGCAAGATCTTGCGTCGTGCCTATCTGGGACCCGCAAGTGTCATTCGTGAGAAGAGCACAGCCATCGACTTGGTGACCGAAACCGATCGCGAGTCTGAAGACTTTCTCATTGGTGAAATCACCAAGCGTTTCCCGGACCATGCCGTCTTGGCGGAGGAATCGGGTGTCAGCGGATTCGATGGCCCCTATCGTTGGGTCATCGACCCCCTTGATGGCACAGTGAATTTTGCGCATCGTGTGCCGACGTTTTGCGTCCTCATAGCGGTGCAAGAGCGGTTGGCTTCTGGTGAGTTTCGTACTGCGGCCGGGATCACATACGATCCACTGCGCGATGAGATGTTTACGGCGGCCCGCGGTGGTGGCGCATTCCTCAATGGCGAGCGAATCCATGTCTCGGCGACGTCACGACTGATCGATGCGATGCTGACCACCGGTTTCATGTACGACCGGCTCTTTCGCGACGACAACAACCATCGCGAGTTTTGCCGTCTCAATCTGCTGACCCAAGGAGTGCGACGAATAGGCTCCGCTGGTCTCGACCTCGCATATGTGGCTTGCGGGCGTTTTGATGCCTCCTGGGAGTACTGCCTTAAGTTGTGGGACCTCGCCGCAGGGGCGCTCTTGGTCGAAGAGGCTGGCGGGCGAGTCACCGATATCGAAGGCGGAGCAGAGTGGCCAGGTGGCAACGCTGTTGCCAGTAACGGCGTCATACACTCTGCCGTTTTGAAGTCGCTTGCGGTGGCCAAGACTTTGCCCTTAGGAAGTCGCGCGGGCCTTGGTGATGAACTCCCGGAGGATCTCGCGGCGCGTCTGTCTGATCTCGGGGGATGAAACCCTGCATGCATTTGGCAGGGCGTCCGGATGTGGTTATGGTCGGCCCATGAGTGCAACGTGGCAGAAGCGTGTCGACACCCTTCAGCGGCGGATTGCCGGTGAATCTGACGTCGGCCGGCGAATGTACCTGGTGGCGCAGGAGCTGTGCAGCCAACCCTATAGGGCGGACGCGCTGGTGGGTGGGCCCGAACTCGAGGAAAAGCTGGTGATCGATCTCGGCAGTTTCGACTGTGTCACTTTCGTAGAGTCGGTTCTGGCGCTCGGGCGCAGTCGCACTTCGCAGAGCTTTTTGCGCGAGCTCACTCAGCTTCGTTATCGCAACGGCGAGATCCGGTGGCGAACGCGTTTGCACTATTTCTCCGATTGGTTGCGTGCGAACCACCGGCGCGGTGCGATTCGCGTCCGAACTCGTGGTGCCGGTGCCCAAACAATATCGACTCACCTGGGGACACTTGTGGCATTACCAGAGCGGCGGATCCAGCTCGTCGTGGTTCCCAAGGCGAATCTGCATCGGGCCGTTTCGCGAATCTCCCACGGCTCGGTGATCGCATTTGCATCGGTGCGCGCTCGGCTGGACTTTTTCCATGTGGGACTCGCCTTCTGGAAAGACGACGCGCTCACCTTGTTTCACGCCTCTCGCAGTCTCGGCCAGGTGGCGTCGGTGCCTCTCTCTGAGTTTCTGAGCAATAACCGTATGCGCGGCATCGCCTTTGCTGCGCCCTGCGTAGGAACACCATGAGTCAAAAACCCTTGGCGGCCTT
>MGST01000189.1:12581-40644 GCA_001798605.1 Deltaproteobacteria bacterium RIFOXYA12_FULL_58_15
GAGCTCCAGGCCAATGATGCTGTGGGTGATATCGCCGCGGCCCATGCACCAGACGTCGAGGTGCCCCCGGGCTGCACCAGTATTGTGGTCAATCGCATGTGGTCGAGCGACAGTGTGAGATCGATCGTCGCCTGGCTCGAGACCACGGGGGCCGAGCACCTCCTTTGGGTTTTCGCCGGTCCCACCGCGATTGATGTCAAACGTCTGCGGTGCTGCGCTGTGGACGCTGGGGCCGTGCTCACCTACAGCGACTACATTGATGTCGACCACGACAACCAAAGTCCCCACCCGCTGATCGACTATCAGCCAGGTAGTCTTCGCGACGATTTCGACTTCGGCGGGGTGGTCGTCTTGCGGGCCGACACCCTTGGTTCGGTGCAGCGCGCCGACGATCTCTCCTTCGGCGGGTGGTACGATCTCCGTTTGCGACTGAGCGAGGCGGGACGCTTTTTGCACATTCCAGAGCCGCTCTATGCACTCCCAACTCTTGACGCCCGCAAGAGTGGCGAAAAGGTGTTCGACTATGTGGATCCCCGCAAGCGGGATTATCAAATCGAGATGGAGCAGGTGGCAACGTCCCACCTGCGTCGTATTGACGCCTGGCTGCCGCCGCCCACAGGCAAGCCCGTGGACGACGACCGCCTGTACGTCACGGCCGCGAGTGTCATCATTCCGGTGAAGAACCGGCAGAAGACCGTGGGGGAAGCGGTCAGAAGTGCCCTGGCCCAGGAGACCGAGTTTCAGTTCAACGTCATTGTCGTGGACAACCACTCCGAAGACGGCACCACCGAGGTGTTGGCAGCCATGGCGGCAGAAGACCTCCGGCTGGTGCATCTTGTGCCCCGCCGACGCGATCTCGGTATCGGTGGCTGTTGGCAGCACGCAATCGAGAGTGAACAATGCGGCCGTTATGCGGTGCAGCTCGACAGCGACGACGCCTACAACGGCACGAACGTGCTCGCCCGCATCGTCGCTGAACTCGATAAGGGCTGTGCCATGGTCATTGGTTCCTACTCCACCGTCAGCTTCGATCTTGAGCCACTGCCACCGGGCCTCGTCGATCACCGGGAGTGGAGCGATGACAACGGTCACAACAACGCCCTGCGCATTGCCGGCCTAGGGGCCCCGCGCGCCTTCCACGTGCCGACGTTGCGCCAGATTGGCTTTCCCAATGTCAGCTACGGGGAGGACTACGCCGTAGCGCTAAGAATGTGCCGCGACTATCGTTTGGGACGCATCTACGACTCCCTCTATTGGTGTCGGCGTTGGCAAGGAAACAGCGACAGTGCGCTGCCGTTGGCGACGAGCAACCGTTACCATCTTTACAAAGACCGATTGCGCACCATCGAGCTGTGGGCCAGACAAAGACAGAATCGCTCATGAGCTGGACGTCCAAAGTCGCAACCGCCGTGCCGATGGGGGCACTGTCGGCCGTGCATGTTCAAGATCTCATGACCGAGCAGCGCGCGAGCTGGCCGGCGCTCGCCTCCGGTGTCGGGGCGTTGTCCGGGATGCAGCAGCGGGAGCTGCAAGACGACGACTCCCGCGTGGTGGTGCAGGCAAACCCCGGCCGGCGGGCGTCGGTGCATGCCCGTGTGGACCCGGCGTCGTTGTTGGCGCGACCGTGTTTTCTTTGCCCCGACAACATGCCCGCGGCGGAGCGCGGTATTGGGGTCGGTGATCTCGTTGCTCTCCCCAATCCGTTTCCCATAGTCAAATCACATCTCACGATTCCGTCGCGCGAGCATGAGCCGCAGAGCTTGGCAGGCCGAGAGCTCCACCTGCTCGAGCTGGCCCGTGGTCTGGGGCCCGATCTGTTCGTCTTTTACAATGGCCCTCAATGCGGTGCCTCGGCTCCTGATCATTTCCACTTTCAGGGTGGTGCCGCTGCCAACATCCCTCTACTCGCTGAGACTTCAGCCCGTGGGCCTGCGGTCGAGCACCTGTGCCAGTTCGGCCGGCAAGGGATACTTTTGCGTGGGGCTGAGACAGCTGCGGTGAGCGAGCGCATTGTGCGCTTGCTCGATGTGCTCAAAGGTTCCACCGATGCGGAACCTCTTGTTAATGTGGTGGCGGTTTACCGGGAGGGCGTGAACAACGCCTTCGTGTTTCCGAGAATGGCACACCGTCCGAGGTGTTACTTCGCGAAGGAATCGGCACGCGTCTGCGTCAGCCCAGCAGCCCTGGAGATGATGGGGATCGTGGTGCTCGCCGATGTCGAGCACATCGACAGAATCGACGCCGATCTTGTGCGAAGCATTTATGCCGAGGTGTGTCTGGACGAGGAGCGAATCCGCGCAGCCATTCGGGAGATCGAATGAAAGAGCCGTCAATCGAAGTGGGGTTGGTTCTGGACGCCGAGGGGACAACGGTGAAGTTGGAGGGCGACTTTGTCGACGCCGAAGGCAAGGTGATTGGTGCCGGAGAGCATCGTGTTCTACCGGCAGGGGAGACGATCCGCTACGGCGGGACGCAGACCAAGAAACTCTGCTGGTCCCCGACCCGGTTGGACAACTGCCGCTTTTCCCTTGAGACGACCATTGGCGTGCAGTTTCACTGGCAGCAACAGGAAGTACAGACCTTTGCCGGCGCAATTCGGTTCGTGGCCGCCGGCAATCGCTTGACGGTGATCAACCTTGTCCCGCTCGAAACCTACCTGACCTCGGTTATATGCTCGGAGATGAGTGCCACCTCGCCGGCGGATCTGGTCAAGGCGCACAGCGTGGTTTCGCGAAGTTGGTTGCTGGCGCAATGTGCGGCGCGCATGTGTGGCAACAAAGACACTAACGTGCCGGCACCGGAAGGTGAGGAACTCATCCGCTGGTATGATCGGGAAGGGCACGTGAGCTTCGACGTTTGTGCTGACGACCATTGTCAGCGGTATCATGGCACCGGCCGGATTCGCACCGGCACCGCCTTTGACGCGATCGGTGTCACCCGTGGTCAGGTCCTCTCCTATGACGGCGAAGTGTGTGACGCGCGCTATGCCAAGGCGTGCGGTGGTGTCACCGAAGATTTTCGTACTGCCTGGAGTGATGAGGAGGTTCCGTATCTGGTCCCCTTCGTTGACGGACCTGACCCTGCCATGCCCGATCCGCCCATCACAGGAGAGATGGCTTTCCGCCAATTTCTCGCCGCTCGCCCCGATGCCTATTGCAATTGCAGGGACGACGCGATTCTTGACGAGGTTCTGACGTCCTTTGATCGGCAGACCGACGACTTTTTCCGTTGGCAGGTGCGACTGGGGGCCGACGCCGTCACAGCGCTCGTGCAATCCAAGCTGGGCCTCGACCTCGGTCGTGTTATCGCCCTGCAACCGGTGGAGCGGGGATTGTCAGGCCGGTTGGTGCGGTTGCGGATTGTCGGGGAACGCGGTAGCCGCATTATTGGCAAGGAACTCGAGATACGGCGAGCCCTGTCGCCATCCCATCTCTACAGCTCTGCTTTTGCCGTCGATTGTGAAGGTCCCGTCGAGCGCCCCGACGTGTTCGTGCTCAACGGGGCAGGTTGGGGGCATGGCGTTGGACTGTGTCAGATCGGCGCTGCTGTCATGGCCGCCCGGGGGATCGGTTATCAAGAGATATTGCGCCACTATTACCCGGGAACGACCCTTGAGCGGGTCTACGAGTAATCATACATTTTCGCGTCTTCCACGTCTTCCACGTCTTCCACGTCTTCCACGTCTGCAGCCGTAGACATTTGGATCTCACGAAGTGAGCGCCCGTCGGTCTCGAACCAAGGATGCTGGTGACACCGTCAACTGAGTTCGATCTCACACATTGCCCATCGCCCGTTGGTGGATTTCGGTGATGAGCCGCCGATGTTCGTGGTGACCCACCAGGTGTCCCACTTTGGCCCAAGGACCGGGAACGCGGCAGAATTGCTGCCGCCATTTGATGAGACGAGTTTCGCCATCGAGGAGATCTGCGTGGTCGATAATCTCCTGCTCACAGGCAACGACAAGACTGCGATAAAGATTGAGAATGGCTTCCGGCTGCTGATAGGCGAGGAACACATCAATTCCCGCGTTGACCCCGAAGACGGCGATTTCCTCGCTGGTGAAATGGTCGGCCAAGGCCTGCATTTCAATGTCGTCGCTGACGATGACGCCGCGAAACCCGAGTTGGTCGCGCAATGGCGACAATGCTGGCCGCGACAGTGTCGCGGGGCGTGTGGGATCAAGCGCCTCGACAACGACGTGGGCGGTCATGACTGCACCCATACCTGAGTCTATGGCCCGACGAAAAGGAATCCACTCGGTGTTTCGCAAGCGATCCGGGCTGTGACCCACATGGGGCAACGCGAAGTGGGAGTCGAGGTCTGTATCGCCGTGCCCGGGGAAATGCTTGCCGCAGGAGCCGACGCCCGCCCCTTCGAGGCCACGGGCCAACGCGCAACCAAGCTCTGCAACCGTCTCCGGTTCCCGTGAGAAGGACCGGTCGCCGATGACGGGGTTGTCTGGATTGGTGTCAACGTCGAGAACAGGTGCCAGATTGAGGTCGATCCCCATTGCCCTAAGCTCTGTGGCCATGGCGCTGCCAAGGCGTTCGGTGAGCTTTGGGTCGTTGCACCGGCCGACTTCACGCATGGTCGGCCACTCGGTCGCCGGAGCTCGAATGCGGGCAACCCTGCCGCCTTCTTGGTCTACGCAGATGAGAAGTGGGTCGCCTGCGCGTATCGTTTTGAGCTCGCGGCACAGCTCGTTCACTTGTTCGGGAGCCTCGACGTTGCGGGCGAACAAGATCAGGCCTGCGGGATTCACCTCCCGGAGGATCTCATTGAGTTCTGGGGTCAACTCGGTGCCGTCAAAACCACAGATGATGTGTCGTCCGGCCGCTCGGCGAACATCTTCTCTGGTTGCTCTCATTCTCATGTCTTGACCTTGCGGGTGGTGAGAGATTGAACGTCACTTAATCATGGAATGGAGGCGAAGGCAGCCCTGCATCTGATTCGAAGCGCCTAATGTTGGGCTCCTCCTCCCATACCACTTTGCGGTTGGCCGCGTGCGAGTGTAGGATAGAAGAATGTCAGGGCGCGATCTTCTCCACAAACCCCAAGTGCCGATCATTCTCCCCGATGAGGCCACGGACAACAGCAAGACTGACGTCGTCAAAAAGCCTGGGAAAGTGGGGGGGGCGCGGGATTTGGGGCGGGTGTCGGAGGGCTCATCGAGTCAGGCGCCGGCTGCGCGAGCACCGCAAACCAAGGCACCAGCTTTCAAGGCGGCGTATTTCAACAGTGACACCTCTGGTGTGCGTGAGGTCAACCAGCGGGCGAGCAACATGAAGGCGCTCAGGGGGGGCGAGGGAGCCTCAGACCTGCGCAAGATCGTTTTGCCACCCCCACCACGCGGTATGGAGAGCCCAGAGCCGGCGAGGCTCCGTGACGCGAGCTCACTGATGGGGCTCGACGGCTCTGTTGATCTCTGCCTTGAGAACATGCTCGGACGACAGGGGCAGTGGGCAAGGGGTGAGGGCGTTACCGCCGAAATGATTTTGCAGAGGATGGAGCAGCTCGCGGTCATGGTGGAGGCACGAAAAGTGGCCCTGGCCCGCATGTTGAAACAACAGCGGCGATTGCCCCCGAGTCCGACGGTTGACCAAGCTGTAAAGGCTGGTGGTGATGCGGTGAATCAATCCGAGGATATCGCAGCCGACGGCCGCGAGCTCATGGAAAGGACAGCGGGTGCCGCCGCGGGCATGCACCGCCGGCTCGCAAAAATGCTGGGCATCAAGAACAAATGATGCTCGATCTCCACTGCCACATTCTTCCTCATGTCGACGATGGTGCCGCCGATCTCGGCGAGGCGCTGGATATGGTGCGCCTCCTTGGTCAAGTCGGATTCACGGGTGCCGCGGCGTCGCCACATCATGGCGGTGGTCCAGGTGGCGATGTTGCGGAAGTTGAGGCCAAGCAGGCGCGCGACCAACTATGTGCTGCCCTGAAAGCAGAGGGGAGCTCCTTCGATGTTCTGCCCAATGCCGAGCACTATCTGGGTGTTGAGCTCATGCAACGCATGGCTGCAGGGGAATTGATTACCATCGGTGGCAAGTCGAAATGGCTCCTCCTCGAGCTACCGTGGGGCGCTGTGGTCGACGTCGAAGCCGTGCTGTTTCGTGTTCAGACCCGTGGATACCGAGTCCTTTTGGCCCATCCCGAACGCTCGATGAGTCTGGACCTCGAGGTCATCGAGCGCATGGTTACGCGGGGCGTGCGCATGCAGGCTGAGATCGGGTCCTTTGTTGGTGTCTATGGTGACGAGGAACGGCAGCGCGCCCGCAGCATGCTGCAGTGCGGCCTCGTCCATGTGCTGGCAACCGATCTGCACTCTGTCGGCACCGCCGAAAAATGGCTTACTCAAGCATTCTCTTGGCTGGGTGATGGTGCGGCCGAGTTGGGTGCAGGAGTCAATCCCAAGGCTATCGTTGCTGATGCCTCAGCCGATGACATCGAGCCAATCGTTCGTGGCTAAGTGTGGGTCGCGGTCAGGAGGTGTGCGGTGATCATATCGAGGGCGACGCGATTGTTGCCGCCCTCCGGAATGATGACATCGGCCCAGCGTTTGCTCGGCTCGACAAACTGCAGGTGCATGGGGCGCACAGACTTGTAGTACTGCTCGCGCACCTGCTGGAATGTGCGTCCCCGGGTTTCCATGTCGCGGCGTACGCGTCGGAACACCCTGATGTCAGCGTCGGTGTCGACGAAGATCTTCACGTCGAAGCGGCTTCGCAGCTCGCTGTCGACAAACACCAAAATCCCCTCGACGATCACCACCGGTGCTGGATCGATGTGACGGGTCTCCTCGCGACGAAGGTGGGTGACGTAGTCGTAAATCGGCACCTCGGCGGATTTCCATGCACGCAACTGGTCCAGTTGCTCAATGAGCAAGTCGTTGTCCAGGGCGTCGGGATGATCGTAGTTGAGAAGGGCACGTTCCTCGATGGCCATATCTGGGTGATGACGGTAATACGAGTCGTGCTCGATGATCACCATCGAGCCATCGGGCATGCCTTCGCCGAGACGAGCCGCGACGGTGCTCTTGCCGGAGCCTGTGCCCCCGGCAATACCGATGACGAGGGGAGATCCATGGTCTTGCATCGGGCGTGGTCTATAGCACGTTCCGCGCCCAGATCCTCATGAAAGCCGACCCTATGGGGGGCAATGGTGATTTTCTGAGATATCCGAGATCGTTCTCTTGGTGCCGATTTTCGCGATCAAACGGCACCATGACCCATGGCGTAAGGCTCAGTGGGTCCAACCGTCATAGGGGCATCGCACCAGCACATAGGTGAACGTCTCGGCACCGGAACGAACGAGTTGGGTGAACTCTCCATAGCCCTCGTTCGACACACTCTGGCATCCAGCCGAATCCGGATGTCGCTCCGGGCCTCCATGTATCTGGAGTCCAGCCGATGGGAATAGCTCCTGTTCATCCGCGCCGCTAATGACACCGTCTTGGTTGAGGTCGCGATTGGCGATTACGTCTCGCACGGAAACGAACCTATCTGACTTGCGCAGTCGACGCATCGTCGTGCTGTACTCGTAGGCACCCGGGGCCAGATGCGCGACGTCACCCTTACCATCGGAATTGACGTCCGGTGTTCCTGAATCTCTAGCGGTAGCCTCGCTGGGGTGAGACGCCGAACGGAAGGGGCCCTTGTGGTTCATCTCAACGAGACTTTGTCCCTTGCCTTGAAACACAACCATTTGCCCAGTGTAGGATCTGAGAAATGCCTTGCGCTCCTTCCACGAAAGTCCGGACGGGGGCGTATCCTGGTCGATTTGGATGGCGTAGACTCGACCTTCCACCGGCGGCCAAAGTCCTTGGGACTTGAGGATCACCTGAGCCTGCTGCTCTCTGAGCTTTTTGTCGCCCGCAAAACGGCCCGTCACCCGACCGTTGCGCGCCGCAAAATTCTCCATCGCCGAAATGCCAGTCAATTGAATTGGCACGGAGATCTCAGGTGCTGCCACTGGCGGCGGGATAGGGCGCACCGAAATCGGTTCAAGGACTGGAAGTCGATCTACCTTCGGCCCCGCGAGCATCTTCGCGGTGTCGCCACCGATATCGACACGCAGATCTCTCCACGGCGTTTGCTCGCTCTGGAAGGCACGCAGGGCTTTTTGGGTTGCCTCGTCGAATACTCCTTTGTCAAACTCATCCGCCTTGAGGTATTCGTGTTTGACCAGGGCACGTTGCACCGCAACGACATCGTTGGAACGGTTGGCGCAGCTCAAGCCAACGCGACCCGTCAGCCCCAGTGGACCTTTGGGCGCGGGATTTCTTGTGGTCCCACGGCTGGCCAATGGATCCGTCGCACGGTCGATTGAGCGATCGGTCGTCACGTTTGTTCGGACCGCAACGTCTTTGTTGATGCTGCGGCCTGCCTCTATGCCTGAGATCAGCTCGTCAATCTTGCCGAGGGTCTCTGGCCCCACGAGGCCATCGAGCTTGAGACCAAAGGTCTCCTGGACCCACCACACACCACGATAGGTGAGCTGACCGAGATCGCTATCGACCACAAGTTTGGACAAATCGTCGAAGGGTTTGTAGTGCTCGAGCAGAATATTGAGCTTTGCCTGCAAGGCGGCAACCCCTGGCCCAGTGGCACCGAGACCCAGAGTCGCAAGCCCTGCTTTGACTTGCTCCAAAGAAGCAGGCTGTCGCCGGTAAACAACTTGTTGTGGCTCCACAAAAGTGGAACTCCAAGTCGCGCCGTTGAAATTACCTGACATTCACGCCTACTCTATCAATTTGTTGATGCTTCTTGAATATAAACAAATCCGGTGAATTTGGATAGATAATTGTGACTTCTCCATGCAGCGTCCAGAGCGGTTGGGGACACTTTGTCGACATTACAACACCCGACCAGCAACATCCAGGTGACACTCGGCAGTCGAGGTGGGGGCGCGCCTGCGTGGCCGGCTGGCCGGCTAGCGCACTTTCCGAATCGGACCGTAAATGTCCGGGAAGGTGTTCACGTAACCCAACATATTCTTATAGCCATCTCCCGCATCCCGGGCGGTTTGATAGCCGTAGGTTGTGCTCTCGGGCATACCCGTCAGGCGATTGATTTCGCCGTAGAGCTTGTCCCAATTGAAACCACGGGGACAAGAGTGTCCGTCAGGAATGGACCGATCCAGCTCACGGTGGGGAGTGGCGGTGAGAAAACGCCCCGCCCGATGGGAGGCCATCACGTAGGCGAGGGCCATATCCCTATACTGTTGATCGGTGTAGGGTTGCGCTGGATTTCGGCTCTCGGCTTTGTTGCGGCTGAGAAGCTCAACACTGACGAACCGCAACCCAGGATAGCTCTTTTGGTTCTTCGCCCCTCTGCGGCTCTCGGTATAATCTCTGCCGAGGTAGTAACCCGAGTAGCGTTCTTTGTCGTCGTCACGACCAATGTACATGTTGGCGACTGTGCGCTTGTTCGACGAACGTAATTTGTCTGTACGACAACCACCCAGGCCGTCGGTCTCGTGAACCATGAAATGGGTGGTCGCAGTGGGAGTGAGCTCCCCCCCAGCAATGGGCTCGCCGTGTTTGTATCCTGTGTGAACTCCAGTCAACGCGTGGTAGGTGGTCTTGCCGTCTTGGCCGACGTGCCGCAAACCATGCGCATCCATCAGGCCATCGATATCGAGCCATGGCGGCATGGGCGCGTAACAGGCGTTGTTGCGCGGCTCCTCAGGGAAGAACGTCTTCTCCTTCAATGCCGCATCGAGCCATTGCTGACGGGCACCCGCGTCCCACTCCCCCGAAGCCGGCTCATAATCCACAGCCACCGGAGTGAAGTTGGGAAACATCGGTCTGAGCTCGAGCTCACGAGGTGGCACAGGCGACGGCGTTGGTGGCACCATAATCGGTTCAAGGGCTGCGAGTCGAGAGACCTTGGGCCCCGCGAGCATTTTCGCGGTGTCGCCATTGATATCGACTCGCTCATCACTCCACGGCGTTTGCTCACGCTGGAAGCTACGCAAGGCCTTCCGCGTTGCCTCGTCGAATACTCCGTTGTCAAACTCATCCGCCTTGAGGTATTCGTGCTTGACCAGGGCACGTTGCACCACAACGACATCGTTGGAACGGTTGGCGCAGTTCAATCCCACCCGACCCGTCAGCCCCAGTGGACCTTGGGGGGCGGGATTTCTTGTGGTTCTACGGCCTGCCGACGGATCCGTTCCCCGGTCCACCGTGCGATCGGTCGTCAGGTTCGTTCGCACCGCAACGTCTTCGTTGAGGCTGCGGCCGGCCTCTATGCCCGATATCAGCTCGTCAATCTTGCAGAGGGTCTGTGGCCCCACGAGGCCATCGAGCTTGAGACCAAAGGTCTCCTGGACCCACCACACCCCACGATAGGTGAGCCGACCGAGATCGCTATCGACCGCAAGTTTGGACAAATCATCGAAGGGTTTGTAGTGATCGAGCAGAATATTGAGCTTTGCCTGCAACGCGGCTACCCCTGGCCCAGTGGAGCCAAGACGCAGAGTCGCGAGCCCAGCTTTGACCTGCTCCAAAGAAGCGGGCTGTCGCCGGTAAACAACTCTTTGCGGCTCCACGAAGGTGGAGCTCCAACTCGCGCCGTTTAGACTCTCTGTCATTGATGCCTACTCTATGTTTTTGCGTTGCTGCCTAAGTATAGCCGCTTGCGGCGAATTTGGACAGAAGAAGATGTGGCAGACGGGCGCGGTTATGAAAAAGCCCGCCGTGAGAGGGTAGGGCGGCAAGCGATCCACTCCTGAGATGAGATGAGATGAGATGAGCATGTCACTGAGGAGTAGAGGTCTCTTGGCTCCGGGCGATCTTGACGACCAATGACGCGACCGCATTGGGAATGCTTTCGGCGAGCGCATCTTCGTTGGCTGCCACCAGCACTGACACGCGACCAAGCGCGGTCGAGCGCTGCGAGTCGATTGCGGTCAAACTCAAATTGTATTGGCTGCCCATGACTGCGATCTGACCGTAGATGACGAAATCGGTGCCGAGCGCTCCGCCCACCTCGGCCATGCACTTGACGTCATCACAGCCCAACGCATCCTTCTGTTTCTCGACAGACAGCATGATCTGCAGATCTTCTGGTGTAACGGTGCGTAGCCCCTCGACGTCGTCCAACCTGGCCAAAAGGATCTTCGTGGCCACAGAGGGCACATGTGCCGGCACCACTCCAACCCCTTTGACCTCCATCACCAGTGCGCTGCCACGCAAGGGCGGCAGCTTCTCCGTGGCGACCGGGAGAGACGCAGAGGCTGGAGGTGATGCGCCCGGCTGGAGCACCGCTTCCGCCTGGGCAAGAAGCAGCGCCGCTTCGCGGAAACCCACGTCCTGTGCGTACATGCGCGCCGTCCTGTTGTCGACCCCCACCTTGAAAGGATTCGCGCCGTGCTTGAGCAGCACCTTGACCACCTCGAGGTGACCCCTCGTCGCGGCATAGACCAGTGCCGTGGCCTTGTTACCCTCGCGTTGGGTGTCGACCAGAGCGCCCCGTTCGATGAGCAGGCGCGCGATCTCGGCGTGCCCTTGTTCCGCCGCAAGCATCAACAACGTGGATCCTCCGAAATTCGGTGGATTGTAGTTGGGGTCGCTACCGGCATCGAGCAGGCGCTCAACCTGGGCGAGATCCCCCTTATCCACCGCCCGCCAAATCGGGGCAGTGCATGCCGTCAGCGCCCCAAGCGCCAATCCCAGCCCTACTCGTTTCACCCGAGACCTCCGTTTGGCCATCACCTGTGAACCGCCATGGCATCCGCCAGTATCATGCCGTCACCACGAGCACCATCACCGTTCAGCGCATTGCCATCCTGCAATAGCTCCCGACCCGTGAGAGGGTAGGCCGTCGTGGAACAGCATTCGCTCAAATCACCCCCGCGCCCAACAACAACGCGATGAGGAGCAGCAGGACTCCGGTGGTCCGCTGGACCGTGGCCATGGTGATCTTGTGCAGGACCCGCTTGCCGACGATCACCCCGGCGAAGGCTGCCAGGGCACCGACCGCGACCAGCGCGCCTTCTTGGCTGCGTGCCACGTCGGTCAGTCCCGCGCCGAACAGAAGCGCCGCGTAGGCTGAGATCCGCACCAGATCGACCAGGAGCCCGATGACCGCGTTGGTGCCCACGAAGGCCTGGGGCGAGATGCCGACCTTGGCGAGGAACGCGGAGCGCAGCGCGCCCTGGTGTCCGGATAGGCCGCCGAAGAAACCCGAGAGTACCCCGCCGAGCGGTAGCCAGCGGCGGTCTATTTCGAGTTTCTCGAAGCGCGGGTGCAGCTCGAGCACGGCGAATCCGGTCATCAGGATCGCCATCGCCAGCTTGATCGGGGTGACGACCGCTTGCCTGCCGAAGAGTGAGTAGGTCCAGAGCTCGGGCATACCGGAGAGGAGCTTAAGCACGTATACGCCACCGAGGGCAGCGACGATCGCCGGCACGCCAAAGCGCAGCACGAGCTTGAAGTCAGCCAGCTTGCCGAGTAGCCCCGCCTTGAGCACATTGTTCGCGCCGTGCACGAGCGCCGTCGCCGCTACCGCCAACTCGACCGGTAGGAACAAGGCGAAGACCGGCAAGAGAAGCGTCCCCAGCCCGAAGCCCGAGAACATGGTCAAGCCCGAAGCGAGCAGTGCGGCGACGGCGACGACGACGAACGCCATGGCCTATCTCCTCCCCATGATACGGGCATCGAGAGACCACGGACCTGTCGGCATACCACGGGTTGGGCCGCCGAGCTTGGCGCTCATGGGCGAGGTCAATCTGGCGGAGAACGTCTTTTCCATGGCGCACCGTGAGCCTCGCCAGCAATATAATGCCTTGGCCCTGGGTTCGCTACTCAGACTTCTGCCGGCCTTCGATCGCGAGGACTTGGGTGGCCCGTTTGCTCCCACAGATCCTTCCCCCGAGCGAGAGTTTCATTCTTGGCGTGAAATGAAGTCGTCTCGAAAAAATGAAACTGGTCGTGATACCAGAAAAGGAACTCGGGCAGACTGGTTGATACCACCCGCTCCTGGAAATCGTAGAGCACAGCGGTATTGTCCCGCTTCCATACGTTGACCACATGGGGCGCACCCGTTTTGGACAACAGAAATAGGATGCCTGTTGCACCGTTGTTCATGGCGTCAAAACGATGCGCAAGCTCTTGGTGTGAAAACATCCGCTCCTCGACGACGTCGTAATAACCACCAGCATCCAGGTAACTTGCAAACCCAACCCGCAGACGAGATGGGGTCTGGATGAGCTCATGGATGAGGCCTTTCCTGAGGCGCAAAGGCGCGATCAGGGCATCGGGCAACGGTGAGCTGTGGCCGCCATTGAACCACATGTCCGCTGCCATGGCCCAAGCGGTGCAACTCTCTTCGGTCGTGTGGACAAACAGGTGCGACTCAATGGAAGGGTCGGGGACGACGAAGCTCCCCAAAGACTCGTTGTCCCCCGCAACCTGCCATGTTGGGAATGCCCGGCTTGGATCCGGTTTGTTTGCTGTTTCCCTTGGTTGTGATGTGCCAGTGGTTGAAACCGGTTTGGCGAGGCTCGTCGGCTTTTCGTTGCTGCAAATATCGGTGAACCACTCACCGGCGTTGGTGGAACACAGTTTTGCATCGACTCTGCGAAAGGAGCTGTCGGCAATTTGCTCAGGGTGTCTGATCGCCACTTGCTGGTCCTTGGGATAGCAAATCGCGGTCTTGTGGGCGCATGTCGTCATCCGCGTGGAAGACGCGTTGCTCTCGCCGATTTTGTCACTCGAGCCTGCCATGGTCGTACTCGTCCCGCCATCCCGGCATCAACGCCTGTCATGATTATCGACCGGCGGCGAGATTCATTTCTTCTTTTCAGTCGGGAGAACCGGGAGGGATTTTGAAACCTCAAGCCCACGACCCCCGGCTTGTGAGGGTCGATCCAGCGTTGCACGCCCATCTCACCTCCTGCAAATACTGCCAGCTAGTGACCCGGTCCAATAATTCTTCTTCGCCGCCGACAGGCCTGAGCAGGCAACTACTGGCAGGCAGGTGGAGTGCAGTAGTAGTTCAAGACCACATTCTGCTGCACGTCTGACGACACGATCTGGATCTGTGTGCCGCCTGCGTTTGTCAGGTCACCGGCGTCAATCACAAAGCCTCCAAGTGGGCTCAGATTGTCCTCATCAGCATCCAACACGGCGATCACCTGATAGTTGTCGGGCACGAGGGCGGGGAACGAGTACGCCACGCAATCGGCCGTGTTTGTGAAATCATGCGTGCCAAGGTCTTCGCCGTCCAGGGCCGCTCCACTCGGGGGGTAGCCTTGATTTCCCAAGAAGAGGGCCATGAGGAGTTTCCCTGACAAGTCGCCGGTGGCCGTACCCTGCATGATGCTCGACCGACAAATGTTGCCGGTGAGGTGGTAGGCTTGCGCCAACCCCGTGTTGTCAACAACAAAGGGACCGGTTTCATCGCCAATGCCCTCTTGCGCCCCAGACGTCACTTTGATCAATAGATGCACGTTCTCCGAGCGTTCGTAGCCCACGTCCGCAACCGTATCCCACAAGAAGGAATACGGCTTGCCTTCCGGCGTCGTCTGCAAGCCCAATGTCGGCACGCTGGTTGCGGCGGGAGACGCAGGACCCTGCGGCGACGATGATGTCCCTTGAAAGAAGGACACGTTGACCAGACGAGATTGGCGGTCACTCACCGTGAAGGCGACCGAGACCTCACCGGATACTGTTCCGCCCAACGCCATGATGGCTGTCACCGGCACGTCCGGATTCTCGTCGGCATTTCCGCATCCGGCGCCCGCCAGCACAACAATCCAAACTCCAGCGATTCGAGGGTTCATTAGAAGCTCCATGTTCCCGTCAGTGCAGTCTCGACGACCACGCCTGATAGGTTACCGAACAAGTAGAAAACGCCGGGGGTCAGACCAATCGTCCATTGTCTCGCCAGGCGGAGCCGTGTCGTGGCCGACACGCCAGTTAGGCCAGACCACAAGTGAATCGGCTCTGAGTAGAAAGCTGCCGGCGGTGTCTCTTGCACGTAACTTGCGCCTCCCCATGCGTCGAGATGAAAGACGAAACGGCCTACATTCCAGACACCACCAACACCCAACCTGGCTTGGAAGGTCAACAAGCTGACATCGAGTTGTTGTTGGTTGATCTCCCAGTTGTCTTGGCCGAACCCGAACTTACCCAATACTGACACGACCAGGCCGTCGATTGGCCAGTCCCGGACAGCGCCAAGCACGTCAATTGCGCCCAAGAAAGGACGCGCAGATCCGTGGTGAGCTTCTGGGATGTTGATTCCGCCAACACGGACGGTGACCTGCCTTTGGGGCTCTGTTTGCAGAAGCCTCGCCAATGGCACGCGCTCGCCCTCTCGAACGAAGACTCTTCGCCTCCAGTCGGCAACCGTATCGTCTGTCTGACCCGGTCTTGAAAGCTCTATGTCCCGCCATCCGCTTTCAACCACGATTCCACCTGGGAGTTGTCCCTTTTCCGTCCCATCAACTCGAACGGAGTATCCGTCCAACTCAGACTCGTACGCCAGAAGTACTGGCTTGCCCGTTTGAGTCCGTGCTCCGGCAAGGACAATGGGATCGTCACCCTCTACGGTCATCAGAGCGGTCGGACGTTGCTTGCCATGCGTGAACTCGTAGGTCCGCTGACGAGCGAAATCATGCGCCTCAGTCACCGATGTGGCACCGTCTCCATCCGGGTCGTAGCCGAGAAGGGCCTGCATCATAAAGTGCGTGTAGATGTCGTGCCCCAACGACTCGTCTTCGCGTGCGGTTTCGCCCCACGTTGAGGCCGAGAGGATGATGGAGGCACTGCTCACCTCGTACAGCGGCTGCACAGGCGCGCTCTTGAGTCCAGAAAGATAGGTCTTGACCGATTGTGAGAGCGAGGATTTTCCCGCACCACTGTAGCAGGTTGCCAGCACCAAGACCTTTCGTTGACTCACGAGTCTTTCAAAACGCTGGATGACATCTGCAAGCCTCAAACCAGTATCGCTAGGTGCCTCATGGTCGGTATCGCTGAGCACCAGGACTTGGCTCAGAGAACCGTCGATGTCTCGTGCCAAGGTGCCGTGCGTGGAAACATAGACAACAACCGTGTCACTCTTGTGCCGGTTGGTTGCGCTCAATTCGTCCAGGGCATCCAACACGCGCTGACGGGATACCTGCGCGCCGGTTACGACGGTTGAGGCGTATTGGCCCTGTTCGTCAAGGAGAGCAGCAATCTGCTCAGCATCATTGCCCGCATATCGCAAAGATGGCCAATGAGAGTCACGAAATTCGTTGACGCCAATCGCCAATGCCAAATGGAGCCCATCGGCGTGGGGCGCTTCTCTGTCAACGAGAACCACAGGTCCCTTGTCTTGGGCAGATGCCATACGTCCGGCCAAAAGCAGAGCCCCTGTGAATGACGCGAGCCTCCTGGAAAGACACCGATTCACCGCGGCCCCTCTTGTTGCGGCAGAACCTGCACTCGAATCGTCTCAATTGCTATCTTGTGACCCGACATAGTCTGTGCTGTTCGGGATGCTGGCGCGGAGAACCACTCCGGCCGCAATAGCCTGCGCGCCCATGCATCATCGACCGCCTCATCCGCAACAATGGCAACAAAGAGATGAACTCCCGCCTCCCGGGCAAACGAGTAGCCAAGCCGCCCTTCTTGGACGGGAAAGGCGCCTGTGCCAACAATGGACGGCTCGACTCGATCAGCAAAAAGGCTCTGCGGCTCGTCTCCTTGTTTCCAGTGAAACAAGACTAGATAGATGGCTCTTTCGATGCCGTGGGTGATTTCGACAACATCTCTTTCGGTGAAGCTTTCGGGGGTGGCACCCGAAGTATCCCGCAATGCAAGATGGACCCTGGGAAGCTCGGCCTCCCCTTTGATCCCGTTTGCCCTGTCGTCGGCCGGTGGCTTCAAGGGAATAATCGCCAGAAGAAGGACGGCTGCGGCTGCCGTGGCGAGGGCGCTGCTGCCAACCAGCCATCGCCAGTTGAGCTGCCACCTCGGCTTACGAGACTTCGCCGCTTGACGCTGGCCCTCAACTGTCCACGCGCTCTTGATGTTGGCCCAAGATCGCGCCTGTTGCTGCGGTGTCAGCTTCTCGTCACCGGCTGCACACAAATGGAGAAGCAGCGTCTCCTCATCCAGTCCTTCGGCATCGAGGACTGTTTGGCATTCATTGCAGTCTGTCTTCAAGTGGTCGAGAAGATTTGACAAAGCGGAGTGGTCCATATCTCCCTGCAAGAGTTGATGGAGCCGCTCAGAAGTCAGGGGACAACCAGTCATAGTTGCACCTCAGACAAATCCGTGAGTCGGGAAGCAGGCTTGGAGCCTCGGGCGAGATGCCCGATGAGACGTTTCCGCATGGCCGCTCGAAATCGTTCCAGCCGCGTCGTAACCGTGCTTTTCGGAATGTCGAGCTTCCTGGCGACCTCCTCGGTGTTGTCGAATCCCTCGAAGTAGTAAAGCTGCGCCGTTTTCTTGGCTGGGCCGTCCGGCAAGGCGTTGAAGACTTCTCGGACTAGTTCTTGGCGTTGCTTTTGGGCGAATGCTTGCCAAGGATCGCTGGTCTGGGCGTCCGACGGCGATTGCAGGCCATTTGGCGTGAGTTGTTCGATCAAGCGAGAACGGGTCTGCCTGGCCCGGTAGCGGTTGATGGCGAGATTCCGCACGGTCCGGAGAAGCCAGCCGCAAAAACGAGGTGGGTCGCGCAAATCGTCCAGTTGACGCAGGCACGTCAGAAAGGCGTCTTGAACCAGGTCCTCGGCGTCGCCAACGTGACCGCCGGTCATCCGTAGAGCAAGGCGATAGGCTTGGGAGCCGAACAGTCGAAAGAGATCCTCGCCAGCTCGTTGATCCTTGTTCCGCGCACGTTGTACGAGCGCCGAGACCTCTTTGACATCTTCCGCCACGTCGAAGCCACCTCGAACTTGCCCACGCGCACCTGGCCGGTAGCACAAGGTCCGTCATGTTGGCAACGGTACACATGGTCGGTCTCGCTCGTGTACATAGACAAGTGGGCGAGTGGTGTGGTCCCAGAAAACGTCCTCTGACCGATTCTTTCTGCAACTGCCAGCCACAAAACTGAGACCAACATGCAGGCTCGCTTGTCTTTACCTGCATCTTTGGACGCTGAAACCAACCACACAAGGAGACGGAAATGCATAATATACCAGTTATGATGTTGCTGGCGATCATGATGACTGCTTGCGGCGTTGAATACGGCGAAGGGACCGGAGATGCGAGACTGGACTCAACGGCGTCTCTGCCAACGCAAACCGGATACGCTTTGACGGTATCGGGTTCGTCCTCAAGCGCGGCATGCCTGTTCGACCTTGAGCCGGTTGATGGGTGGAGCTACCAAACCCCCCAGACAGCAACTATCGGCGTGGCGGCTGTCGAGCTTCTGCGTTCGGTAGACGACACCAATCCTCACCTCTTGGTGGGCTCCGCGCCTGCCCACGCGGCCGATCTCGTCGAAGGCACGACCTTCGCGCAGGTGGATACCGGCTCGATCCCGGAGGGAACGTACACGCACATGCGAATCAAGCTGGACTACGTCGACTTTGAGGTGAGTGCGACAGGGCACATGGGCGGATTCTCTTTGCCGGGCGCTCTCGACGTTGACTACGTGTTGAGCGATCACGATAGCGAAGCACGCGGTGCTCAAAGCCAAGGGGAGTACGTAGCCAAGTTCACGGCGGCTGGAATGGAAGTCCCGCAAGCCGGGGTCCGCCCAGTGGAGTACCCGCCCTCCTACCCCGAGGCGACCGTTGCCACTGACGGTGGTGAGTATTGGGTGACGCTCGCGGTTCCCTCTGGTGCCATCGCGATTTCCCACGAGCGACCGGACCACGTCGACGTTGATGTCCAGTTCTGCATCGACAGCGGGTTTGCCTGGGCAGAGAACCAGGCCCCAGGACACACTGACGGGGTATTCGACTTGGACTACGACCCAGCGGCCACAGAACGGCCCATGTCCATGGCCGTGCGCGGTTTCACCATGACTGTCAACTGACGCGTCTTGCATACGGAGATACCCGATGCACGCCGCAGTCCTAATCATCTCGTCATCAATAGCTGCCGGTCCGGTCATGGAGAGAATCGTTCAAAAGACTGTTGACGGGGCCGGCCGACCATTTGATGGATGTTTCGAGCTTCAACCCATCGAGTCGGCTTACGTTGTTCTGCGATTCCGTATTGGTGATGACGGGCGGCCCCAGGTTATTCGCGCTGAGGAAGAAGACCCATCACGTTCTGCGCTTGACCGGTGTCTTGTTGCGGCGATGAACAACATCATCTTCCCGGAAGCGACCATCGGAACTGAGGTGGCATATCCTGTCCGATTTCGCAGAGAATCCGAGCCGAAGGCTGTAACAGATGTGCGTCGGCCCACCGGATCGCTTTGGGAGGTCATAAGTGAACCGCGTCTGTTTGGGGATTCTTGGGTCGTCGCTAGTCAAAGAGGTGTCAGACTTTCTGACATTGAGCTGGCGCACTTGGCTGGAGAGACAACCCTGCACGTTGATCTTCAATCAAAGCGGTCTCAGTTTCTCACCCTCGCCGTTGTCGAAGGAGTGACCGCCGTGCTCGGCTTTGGTGTCGGGGCCTACGGGCACAAATCGATCCTGACCACGCAACGCTACAGAACGACGACGACAGACCGCTTCGCCGGGCTCATCGGGGAGTCGTACCGTAGCAACGATAACGTAGCAGTGCAGGACGAGGATCTGAAAAACCTAATAGAAACTGGTGGGCGGAGAGGGTATCGAACCCACGACCCCCGGCTTGTAAGGCCAGTGCTCTTCCGCTGAGCTATCCGCCCACTTGGCGGCGTCGATATCACTTCCACAGCGTTTTCTCAATCCAACAAGGGCGGCAGATGCCGAATTCTGTGGGTGTCCATCAAGTGCTTGACACCATCTGGCCCTTGCCTGTTTGCTGGAGCGCCCAATGCCGCCCGTATCTTCCATCAACGTGCTGGTTGTTGACGACGACGCGTCGATTCGTCGGTTGATGAACCACCGCCTAGCACACATGGGGTACCGTGTGGTTGAGGCTGAGGACGGTGAACAAGCTCTTCGGCGGATTGGTGCCGAGTCGTTCGACTTGGTGCTCCTGGATGTGATGATGCCTGGGGTTGATGGCCTCAATGTGCTCAAGACAGTGCGACAACAACACAGTGCCACAAGTTTGCCAATCATCATGGTGACCGCCAAAGACAAGGGAGAGGACGTCATTGGTGCGCTGCACCTGGGGGCCAATGACTACATTATCAAGCCGTTTGATTTTCAGATGTTGGCGCAACGAATTGGTGTGCATCTCAAGCTCAAGGCTGGGCGTGACAAAATAGTTGGGTCGTATCGCTTGCTCGACAAGATTGGTGCCGGTGGCATGGGGGTGGTGTACGAGGCGGAGGAAGTGGAAGGCAACCGGCGGGTTGCGCTGAAGATCCTGCCGCGCTCGATGACCATCGATGACGTATTTGTCGAGCGCTTCTTGCGTGAGGCCCATCTGGCGCAACGAGTGGCCCACCCCAATGTCGTTGCAGTCTACGACACCGGGAAACTCGATGAGACTTACTACATCGCCATGGAGTTGGTGGACGGAAAGGATCTCGGGGAGATGTGTGAGAACACGCCGATGGATCCGCCAAAGGCTTTGGAGATCGTCCGTCAAGTGGCAGATGGGCTTGAGGCGATGAAGGATGCTGGCGTGGTGCATCGAGACATCAAACCGGAGAACATCATCGTCGGTCGTAATGGCACCGCCAAGATCACCGATTTTGGTATCGCCCGCGATCTCAGTGTGAAGAACAGAATGACCAACACCGGAGTGGGGGTCGGGTCGGTGATGTACGCGAGCCCTGAACAGATTTATGGGGGCGGAGACTTTCGCGCGGATATCTATTCGCTCGGGTGCACCTTATATTTCATGGTCAATGGCAAGGACCCATTCCCCAACGACCTGCCACTCGACACCTTGCTGCGCCGCAAGATGGCTCGCCCACCGAGACTTGAGCCGTATCGGTCCTGGGTGCCCGATGGTGTGCGCACGGTTATCGCCAGAATGATGGCCGGTCGCGTGGGGGGGCGATTCGATAGCTATGAAGATCTCGATGCGGCGCTCAAGGATGCCGGTGAAGTGGCCCAACCACTTAGGCCAGTCCAGGGGCGCTGGTGGGTTGGTGCGGCCATGACCGCGGCGGTGGTGGCCGTTTCCATTCTGTTGTGGCGCATCTGGACGTACGGTTGAAGTGCGGTTGACGGTTGACGGTTGACGGTTGGCTACTCCCCCCAATAAAAAAAAGCGGGGTGCCACTCCCATTGAAATGGCACCCCGCTGGGATCGTATTCACATCACCGAACCAGCACTAGTAGCCTTCGCTAGGCTGCTAGGCCAGGAACAAACTAGGCTGCTGCGCCTTTGTATTGTGCGCTGCCGAAGCCAAGCATTGGGAAGAACACGAAGGGCAACAATAGCATGCCAACGGCGAAGCCTACGCCCTTGCCAAAGGACTGTGCGAGTGCCACGTACAACAAGATTGCAATGACTAGGTTGGCGAGGGGGATCAGGAACAACACGATCCACCAGATGGGCTTACCGGTGATCTGCAGCAGAATGACGAGATTGTAGATTGGAACGATCGCCGCCCAACCGGGTTGCCCCGCCTTGACGAAGATCTTCCACATGGCGGCGATCATCAAGACGATAACGCCGAGGTAGATGATTCCGAAGATGATTGCGGCTGCGCCGCCACCAGAACTCTGGGTCATGTTGGGGTCCATTTGTTCTCCTTGAGGAATGCAAAAAGGGTTTGGTTGAGAAACTGTATTGGGCTCGTGTTTTCGAACGCACGTCAGTATTGGAGAAACCCGAGAAGTGGGCAAGGGACAAATGGGACAAAAGGCATCGTGGATGTCTATCGCGTCAGGCTTCGATCCCTCGTGGCGCGGCATTTTTGCGGTGTTGACGCATCGTGTCATGGGCGGTATGGTGTTGGCCTTAATCCGGAGGAGCCAGATGCCAAACTTTTATGACGACAACCACGACCTGCGTTTCTATGTAGACCAATACATCGATTGGGAGAAGCTCGTTGACCTGGTGGAGCTGCACTACAAGGCAACGGATGCGCCGAAGGATCACAAAGAGGCCGTGCAGACATACAAGGACGTTCTCGAACTCGTGGGTGAGTTTGTTGCCAACGAAGTGGCGCCGCGTGCCCGCGCCATGGATGAGGCGCATCCTGTGCTCAAGGACGGCAAGGTGGTTCAGTGTCCAGAACACCAGGCGATCTTCGAGCAACTCAAGGAGATGGGCATCTATGGAATGACCGTGCCCCGTGAGCTCGGCGGTATGAACCTACCCATTCTCGTCTACTTTTTGATCGCCGAGGTCTTCTGCCGGGGCGATGTCGGCTCGATGACACACTTCGCGTTCCACGCGGGTATGGCCACTTCGATGGTCGAGTACTCCCTGCGCGAGGGCACGACGGAGCGAGACAAAGACGGTCGAATCATCAAGACCCGCTGGGACGCCTATGTCCAAGAGATCATCGAAGGGAACGCTTGGGGTAGCATGGACCTTACCGAGCCCGACGCGGGTTCGGATTTGGCGGCGTTGCGGGCCAAGGCAATCAAAGACGATAAGGGTGTCTGGCGGGTCACCGGTAACAAGATCTTCATCACCTCGGGGCACGGCAAGTTCCACTTCGTGCTCGCCAAGACCAAGGACGAGAATAGCCTGGCAGCCTTGTCTCTGTTCCTCATACCTCTCGAGATCGAGCGGGATGGGAAGATCATCAAGAACGGTGAAGTCGATCGTGTCGAAGACAAAATAGGTCACCACAGCTCAGCGACAAGCTCGATTCAATTCGAGGACTCTGAGGCGGATCTCATTGGCGAAGAGGGGGATGGCTTCACGTTGATGCTCATGCTCATGAACAACGCGCGCATAGGTGTTGGCTTCGAGGGCATCGGCATCAGCGAAGCAGCGCTGCGCCAGGCGCGCGAGTACGCGGCGGAGCGGCCGTCGATGGGCAAGATGATCGCAGAGCATGAGATGATCGCCGATTATCTCGACGAGATGGAAATCACTGTCATGGGGATGCGGGCTCTGGCCATAGAGGGTGCCATTGCCGAGGAAACTGCCAATCGCATGGCCCTCGACGTCAGACAAGGCGACAAGGACAGCAAGAAGGAAATGAAGCGGGCCAAACGTCGAGCGCGATTGATTACCCCGCTTCTCAAGTATGCCGCCGCGGAGTCGGCGGTGCGGGTCACCCGTCTCAATATGCAGATCCATGGTGGCAACGGTTACATGAAGGAGTACGACGCGGAACGGCTGTTGCGGGATTCCTTGGTGTTGCCGATTTATGAAGGCACCAGTCAGATTCAGTCTTTGATGGCCCTCAAAGACCATCTCGGTGCGGCCATGAAGAAACCGCAGGCGTTTGTGCAGAAGCTCGCCCAAGCCAAGCTCAACGCGGTGAGCAGCCGCGATTCGCTAGAGCGAAAGTACTGGTCGATGCGATCTCTCGCACTGTCGGCGCAGCAGCACATCCTCTTGCAAATCGCCAAGGACAAGTTCTCGGAGGCGCGCCATGTGCCGTTGGCCAATTTCCTTGAGACGTTCAAGAAATGGAACCCGAAAACGGATTTTGCATTTGGCATGCTGCACGCCGAGCATCTCACGGCGATTCTCGCAGATGTCGAGGTCGCGAACATACTGCTCAAGCAGGCTCAGCGATTCCCCGAGCGTCGCGAGATCGCTCAGCGTTGGATGGAGCGGGCAGAGCCACGGGTTCGTTACAACTGGGACGTGATTACGACCACGGGCGAGCGGATCCTTGCCCAGCTGCAGCGTGCGCAATCAAGTGCTGAAAGCAAAGAAACTCGCGCATCACACTGATCTGGCATGCCCGCCCGGTGGGGCGGGCGTTGTGCGCTCTTCCTCCTTTCTGTTTGTTTGTCATCAACCGCGGGTTCTGCGACACTCGTGATGGTGCAATTCTTCAAGTACCACGGTATCGGCAACGATTTCATCGTCGTTGACAGACTCTCCGGTGGGGCCCCGCTGGACCCGGTGGTGGTGCGCCTGTTGTGTGCGCGGCACCAAGGTGTGGGGGCGGACGGGATTCTCAGTATCTGGCCAGATGTCATAGCTGACGCACGGATGCAGGTGCAAAACGCCGATGGCTCGGAGGCAGAGACATGTGGCAACGGATTGCGGTGTGTTGCTCGCTTTCTCCATGACGAAGGCAAGGTTGCCGATCAACGGGCTGTCATTGTCCTTCGGGACGGCGCCGGAGTGCACAAATGTGAACGAATGACCTCCGAACGGATTCGAGTGGGCATGGGCCCGCCGGTGTGGCGGCATCCAGACGTCCCCTATGGTGATGTTGACCTTCAGGTCGCAGAGACGGTCATTCGTGCGCGTTGCTTGGTGCTAGGAAATCCTCACGCCGTGGTGTTTGTCGAGGACACCGAGCTTGAGCCATGGAGTCGTCGGTTCGGCAGGGACCTCGAGACTCATCCGGTGTTTCCACATCGCGCCAACGTCAGCTTTGCGGCCAAGACCGACGCGGGATTTCGAGTGGTGGTGCACGAACGCGGGGTGGGTATCACACTCGCTTGTGCGAGCGGCGCTTGTGCCGTCGCCGCAGCAGCCACAGCCCGCGGTGTTTGGCCGGTTGGAGAACCCATGCAGATTGAGCTTCCGGGTGGGGTCTTGACGATCGATGTTGACGCCGAGGGGCAGTTACGTCAGGAGGGAGAGGCCGTACGTGTTTTCACGGGTGAGGTAGAACTGTGAGCTATGGTGTCCTCCTCGTCGATGACGATCCGTTTTTCTTGCAGGTCTATGGCGACTACCTGCGCTCGCGCAGCTTCGAGGTCGAAACCTCGACCAGCGGCGAACAAGCGCTCGAATTGTTCGCGCCCAACCGCTACCAGGTGGTGGTTGTCGATCTGGTGATGCCCGGATTGTCGGGTTTAGAGCTTATCGAAAAGCTGCGCGAGAGGAGTCCTGCCCAAGACATTCTGGTGGTCACGGGGACCGATGACGTACGCACTGCGGTGCGAGCAATGCGGCTCGGCGTGTATGACTATCTCGTCAAACCGATTGAGCGCGAAGAGTTGGTGATGGTCATCGACCGTCTGCAGGAGCGGGCGACACTCTATGATGAGCATGCTCGACTCTTGCACGAGAACATTCTCTACGCCGAGGTGCAGCAGATGTTTCAGCGCGCCTTGGGGGTGATGCAATCACTCGATCTCGAGACAGTTTGCGAGCGCCTGCTGGAAACCCTGAGCGATGTTTGCAATGCCCAGGGGGCAGTTCTCTGGTTATCCCGGGATGACGCTGCAGAGATGTCGATGCATGGTTATCGCGGTTTGGTTGAGTCAGCGGCTCTGCCCATGGTCTGGGACCCCGTTGGCACGGTAGCCGGGCAGGAGTTGTTGCGTGGTTTGCCCGTGACGATTGGCAAGGACCTGCATCAAGTACGTCGTGAGCCATCGCCCTCAGCTGCGATGTTGGTGCCATTGGCCCGTGATGGCAAGCTGGTTGGGGTTGTCCAATTGTCCGGGAAGCTCGGCGGTGGATTCGACGGCCGCGACGCTGCGCATTCCAAGGTCGTGGGCGACTGCGCTGCAACAGCAGTAGGACACGCGCGGCGATTCCGGCAACTCGAGCGGGTAGGTCTGCGGGACTCATCGACCTCCGCCTACAACATGACCTTCTTCATTGACTATCTGGGTCGCGAGCTGCACAAGGCGCGGCGTTATCGCCGGTCATTTTCCGTGGTGCGGGTTTCTATCGACAACCTCGCGGCGTTGCGCCAAGGGCTTCGTTCGGAGGTATTTCCCGAGGTTCTGCGGCGAGTGTTCTTGGCCATCTCGTCAGTCCTGCGAGATGTCGACGTTCTTGCTCGTGTCACTGATGACGAAATGTATTTGTTGTTGCCTGAGACCGATTTCCTCGGAGGACTGACGTTTGCTCGTGCGGCGCGGGACGCCATCAATCGTAACGCTTTTTTGGCAGACATCGATCGGCAACACCCAATAGCGGTGAGTTTCGGTCCGGCGGCGTTTCCGCGCGATGGCGACGATGTCGATCAGTTGTTTGCGGCCTGCACGCGCCGTCTGGAAGAGGCACGTCGCAGCGTATTTCGCCGTTTGCATCTCGAGGACGTCGATTTCTGGGGGGCCGTAGATCTGCTCATCGGTGAGGGTTCCTCCTACGCTCGGAACCTCGTCGAGGTATCACCGTCGATGAGTGCGACCGAAGACCGGCGTGGTACGTCGCGACACAACGTCTTCCCCGCAGGTTTCGTCGCCCTTGTGCGGCAGGAGTCGCTCCTCGAGGTTGCGCGACAATCTGCGTCGAACGGCTGGCTGTTCTTGGGGAGCGACTGGAGCAAAGACGGCGTCGATTTGGCCGACCAACTGAGCGCGATCAAACAGGCCCACGTTAAGACCTACGTGATTGGTAGCGGCCATCCATCGCGTCTGCGCAGCGCCACCGAGGCTGCCAGCGTGCGAGTCGACGATGGCCGCTTTGACGACCATGAAGTGGTCCTGTTGCTCGCCGAGCACGCGGCCTACGGCTTTTTGGCCAAGCATCGTGGCGACGGTCGGGCTTTTGGGTTTCATACAGCAGATTGGACCCTCGTCGAAGGCCTCATTGGCAAGCTTCAGGACAACTACCACCTGCAGAAGGGAACCACCTGATGCAGGTTGGGCTCTTGATGGCCTCTGTGCTTGGTGCAACCGCAATCAGCGGCGAGGTGCAACGCTCTGGCCTGTACGGTTGGGGCTTGACCCTCGAAGCGCCCATCGTTGGGGTGATCACAGGTATCGGGACCAAGAGCACAATCGGTTGGGGCTACAACCTCGGTATGGGTGTGGCCTGGGAGGTAACTCCACGATTGACCCTTCGCGCCTACGGAGCGAGTGGTCGGACCTACGGAGGGCAGGCCCGCGTTCGCTACGTTGACAACGTGGCCACAGGCGAGCATGCGGACCCAGCGTCAGTGCAAGACGCCGAGTGGCTGCAGCTCGAGGCGGGGGCGGGGGCCGCATGGTACTTTCGCGAAATGCTACGCCAATGGGCACCGTACGTTGGCGGCGACCTCGGCATAAGCTTTTCAGGATTCGATTTCCGCTTTGACGACAGTCTCAGCTTTCTCGAGGGAGGTGAAGCAGCTAAAGCTGGCGACTGCAGTGAGGTCGGTTGTGAGAGTACTCACGATGGACGTTCTTTGGGTTGGCTAGCGACGATTCGTGCCGGCATGCGATTTGAACTCTCCAAGTGGATGTCGTCGCAGGCAGAGATGGCGTTGTCATACACCCGTTCCTGGGATCAGGAGATCAGCGATACCATTCCGAACCGTGATGTGCGCACTGCTCGGGAGCACGTTGTTCTGCTGAGGATGACGTTCACTCTGAGGTTGGGGTTGTAGATGGCAGAAAAGAAAACCATTCTCATTGCCGACCCTGATAAGGGGACCCTCAAGCAACTGCGTGACGGGCTCGGTGCTGATTACGAGATTCTCTTGGCGAGAGATGGGTCCAAGGCGTTGGAGTTGAGCGTTCTCAAGTACCCCGATCTGGTGATTTTCTATCGAGGAACACCGTTGATTTCTGCGGGCCAGTTCCTGCGGATACTGCGCACGAATCCGCGCACTGAGGATGTACCGCTGATCATCTTGTCCGATGAGCCAATTGCTTCGGATAGCTTGGCACCGAGTTTCCTGCAGGGGGTTCTGATCAAACCCCTCAATCTCGATGAGGTGCGTTCGTACGTTGCTGCGGTGTTGCGCAAGGCAGAGACCGCGAAACAAGTGGGCCACGAGGAGGGTGCGGTCAGCGGCAGCCTCGATCACATCTCGATGGTCGATTTGTTGCAGGTGTTTTCAGTCAATCGGCGCACCGGTTGTGTCAGGCTTTCCCGTGGCCGGCCCGGAGAAGAAGCTGAGGTCTACCTTCACGATGGACGCATCGAGGAGGCTTGTGTGGGTATCACCCGTGGTCAGAAGGCATTGTTTAGGCTGCTCATGTGGTCCGGCGGTCGATTCACTTTTGTTCCGTCGAG
>MGST01000190.1 GCA_001798605.1 Deltaproteobacteria bacterium RIFOXYA12_FULL_58_15
CCCCCGCATGGGGGGCGACGTCAAAAGGTCGCGCGCGCAATGCCTCGGCTGTAGTTTCAATCCGCGCCCCCGCATGGGGGGCGACGTGGGAAACAACCCGTGAGCTGACGGACCCTGAGGTTTCAATCCGCGCCCCCGCATGGGGGGCGACATGTCAAGTCTTGCGATTCTCGAACCCTTAGACAGTTTCAATCCGCGCCCCCGCATGGGGGGCGACATAAAAGGCAAGATAAAGCATCTTACCCGCAAGTTTCAATCCGCGCCCCCGCATGGGGGGCGACAGGTGGCCAAACGAGTAGTCCCGCCAGACGCATAGTTTCAATCCGCGCCCCCGCATGGGGGGCGACCGTAAATTTCAATCGCCGGTCCTGATTCCCAGAACGTTTCAATCCGCGCCCCCGCATGGGGGGCGACTGCCTACCCAAAACTACCAAAGATCCCAGGCCGTTGGGTAGGCACACGCGCGAACTCCCGCGAGAGATCACGGCGACGGTCGGTCCTGGCTTCCTCCAATCTCGTATTCAGTTGTCAAAGAACGACTTTCGTCCTGCGCGAGCCTTCCCCAGGAGATCATGATCGCTCAGGGTTCGCGCATCCTGCGTTCTAGAGCACCAAAGGGCCTTCGAGACACGGGACATCCTTCGCTCCATGATGCTCGATTCTCCTGCGATAGTTGGCACCGAGAAAGTAGAACCGCAAGCTGTCTCGGTCAACGTCGATTTCAAAGAGAAGGCGCAACTTCAGCCGGGTCCACTGCTCGGGGTCCACGACGCACTCAAACAACGAGTATTGGACGCGCTGTCCGAAATCCAAACACGCCTTTGCCACACGTCGAAGGCGTCGCTGGCCTCCCACATCACTCGCAGCTACATCATAGCTCACGACAACGAGCATCATTACCTCCCGATTCCAGCACCCCGATTACTTCCAAAAGAAAGCGGGGTACGCGTCGATGTCCCCGCGCAAGTGTCGGGCCAATAGCCGCGCTTGCAGGTGGACCAACATCCCCACTGTGGTCTCTTCGCCCAAAAATGGGTGTTTGATCTCCTCCGCCTTGCGCTCCTGGTAGGCGACCAAAACCGTCTTGCGGGTATCATCATCCATGTACACGCCGCCGGTTTCTCGCGCCTCGAACCCCCCGCTCTCGATCTGCTTGCGGTTGATGAGCGATAGGGTGAGTCGGTCCGCTAGAAATGGGCGGAACTCCTCCATCAGGTCGAGTGCCAGCCCCGTCCGGCCTGGGCGGTCACGGTGCAGGAAACCGACCTGCGGGTCGAGACCTACAGCCTCGAGTGCGGAGGCAATATCGTGCAACAGCAGCGTGTAGATAAAAGACAACAGGGCGTTGACAGCATCGGTAGGCGGACGCCTGGTGCGTTTCTTGAACCGAAACGCGTCGTCGGAGGTGGTCACGAGATCGTCAAAAACACTGAAATACACCCGTGCAGAATCGCCCTCAATGCCACGAATGGAATCAACGGACGCGGCGGCCGCAAGCCCCGTCATACTTCGCGCAAGCGAATCAACGGCTGCCAATAGCCCCTTAGAATGCCCACCGTGATCCCGAATCGCCCGCTGCAAGACGCGCCGGCAGTTGGCGATCTTCGCCGCCACACATGCTCGTGCCACCGTAGCCGACCGCTCGCCGTCGTCAGCCCAGCGGTACTGCTGGCGGCGCAGCAGCACGTTGCCCGACACGGGGCCTTGCAGTCGCGCCAGAAATCGGCCCCGCTCGGTGAGAAAGGAGACGCCAACGTCACGTTCGGCGCATCTACCCAGCAGAAACGGACTGGCTGAGACATTGCCGAAACAGACGATACCCTCGAGCATATGCAGCGGAACGCGCAGTTTCACTTTATGCTCCACCTTGACAACGACTGTCTCCCCCTCTGTCGCGAGGTAGGTACCCTGGGTGGTGACAAAAAGTGTGTTGAGGTGTTTCTTCATAATGCCTCTCCCCCGGACGCATCACGGATTTGTGACGCGAGGTAATCCGCCGCCGACCGACTGGCACTCATTGCTTCGGGCATGCAGACCAACAACATGGAACACCGCTCGCATTTCTTCTGTTTCGGTGCTGAGGGCGTTTCCCCACTCGCAATGAGTTCGTGCAATCGCGTGGACGTCTCGCTCGTTAACACCCGCAGCTCATTGTCAAAACAGACTTCGTGTCGACGCCGCTGGCGACCGTAGAAAAGCGCGCCCACAGGAATGTGGGCACCGAGCATCTCCTCCAAGCAGAGTGCCTGAGCACAGAGTTGAACATCGTCGCAACGGTTCTCCTTGGGTTTGCCGCGCTTATAGTCCAAGGGATATGGCACCCAATTTCCGTCGAGATTGGCTACCGGCACCGACGGCACAAAGCCGGACGGCCCAGTCTCCGATGCCAGCAACGGTCCGGGGCGGTGCAGTTCCACAACATCCGCACGTCCGACCAATCCGAGGTGAAACGATCGGAGCGCAATACCCCGCAGCACAACCAGGTCCTTGCGTACCTCTCGGTGCGGACCGTCCTCGTCCACCCTGGCATGCATGTGTAAGCCCTCGATGGTCAGGGCGTTGTCACGCCACTGTCGCTCGACGTGGATCAACGCACACTGGCGCGCGCAGAAAAGCAGATGTTGCAACGCCGACAGCGGCAATAGCTCGTCTTCAGTGTAACTCATGGGCAACCCTTCAAACCGGCACCGTCTCCATAAAGAAGTGCTGCCCCAGCCAGGCGCACTCAAGAGCAGCTGGCGAAACAATCTATTGCATCGACAGAACTCCAGGAGCCCGGCGAGATCCCGCGTCTGGTACGCCCCGGTCTTGATTTCGCAGGCACATTTGCCCCACCTACCGTGGAGTACAGCGAGGGCGTCCCTGTTCGCTGCAATCCATCAGACCATGTCGTGAACCTCGATGCCCGCGGGCACCGCGCCTTTGTCGAAGCTCACCTCGTAGTCCACAAAATTGCGCGGGACCTCGACACCCTCCTTGCGCGCGATCGACACGGTTTCGAAGAGCTTGTGCGCCGGTGCGTTCCCCAGCTTGCTTGCGTGCCGGAAGACTATCAGTTTGCGCAAAGACATGAGGCCTCGTGCTGCGCTTCGATCGTGCTCGAACATCTCTTTCACCGCCTTCCAGAACACGGCGAGGTCCTCCTCGCAAAAGCCGGTCTGATTCGCGAGTGCTGCCGAAATGAAGCCTCGCCCGATATACAGGCCGTACGGCACGGTGTTCTTGCGGCCCATCGTGCGGTTATCGCCGCCCTGCTTCTCGGCCTCCTTCTCTGTGGCCACCGCCATGCGCGTGATGGTGTGCTCTAGAGTGACGATCGGATCTACAGAACGCGAGAACGTAATCTGCACCGGCCCCCGCACCTGTCCGGCATTCGGCCCGGTGCTCATGACTGCGCCGAAGGTACGTACATCGAAAAATCGCCTGCACATCTCTGCTTGGCCCTTGTCAATCTCGGAGCCTTGCGCCTTGCCTTTCTTTGTGCGCTTTTGGCCGTCCGAAGCGTCGATGGGATCTTCGTCGAGGTTCATACCCATCTTTTCGAAGGTATCCAGCATGGTACGGTTGAGTACTGACTTCTCCTTCACGAAGACATCGTAGCCCTCCCGGCATTCTTCGCTCAGCAAGACGTAGTTGCGCAGCTTCCGTTTGATGCAGACGTCAGACACGAGGCCGTGCCCCGTCTCGGGGTCGATGCGCGGAAGGTTGCCCGCGTCGGGATCGCCGTTGGGGTTGCCGTCGGCGACGTCGAAGATAAAGAGAAAATCGTAGCGGTTGTTGATTTCGGTCATCATCTGGTTCCTTTTCGTTGTTGGGGTTGCCGTCGGCGAGATCACGCGGCATCTGTAGAGGCTTCAGCAGCGGCAGCCAGTTCCTTCTCCAACTTTCTGCGCTTGGCTTCCTCGATGAGCCAGTCACGTTCGTGGTAGTAACCGATCGCGAAGAGACCCTGATGCTCCAAAGAGAGGTGCCGCGGCAGCGGGGCGGCTTCGAGCGCGCGCATGATGTGGCGCTTGCGCTCGTCGAAGAGATGACGCAGACCGCCGCCCACCTTCGCTTCATGGTGGGTGGAGAGCTTGAACAGCTGGCCAAAGATAGCAGCTGGCGTCGTTGATGCTGCGCCGAAGAAGCGGTCACGGATGGTCTTGTTGAGGTCGCCTTGCGCGGCGGCTTGAATCCATTCGATCACTGCAAAGAGGCGGCCGAGCACGTAGGCGGTATCAGTCTTGTTTTCGTCGAGAGCCACTTGGACCTCCAGATTGGACAGGTAGGGGTGGTGCCGGGCAAGGCCGCAGAGCACGGCTTTGATCAGCGCCACGCGTTGGTGAAAAAGAGCGGGGGCATTCATCTCGTTGTCGGAGGGCACGCGGAGACGGCTCAAGGCATGCCGGAGCAGCTCGCGAGGCAAGCCGCTACCGGTGACGCTGCTGTGGTAGATGCGAGTGCCTAGATCGGGGGGCAGCGAGGCCGCACCAGGTAAATCCACAGCCTTGAGGAGTTGCCAGATGGCCAGTGGGCGGCACTCACCGGTGCCGAGGGCGAGGTCAGCAAAGTACTGCCGCATGCTGACTTTGACCTTGCCTATGGTGCTCTCGATCCAGTCACGCACGACCAACCGCGCGGCGTTGCCGCCGAGACTGAGGGCGAAGAAGGCGGTGTCATCCAGTTCGGCCGGCTCCAGGCCTTGGAAGGGTGCCTGATAAAATGCCTCGACGTCCTTTTCGTCAGGTGACGTCCACAGGGCGGCGAAGGCGTCCACTGCTTCGGTGTCTTCACCCGCCCAGTAGACCGTCACCGCGGTCTCACCGACTCGCACGCCGTAGCGATGGAAACGTTTGCTCCCTGCTGGACGTTCCAGAAGCCAGTTGAGAGCGGTGACATACGCCTCTGCCGCCACGGCTCACGGGAGCGTTGTCTCCCTGCGCATTTCCGTGACTTTCGAACGCTGGCGCATTGAAGCTAACCAGAGACGCACCGCTCGACTGGCCGCCGTAAGGCGTCAGGCCCTTGATCGCCCCGTGTAGGCGAGTCGGCGCGCTCGGCTGCCCGGTAACCAGACACCGGGAAAGTGCCGCATTTCCTTTCTTGGCGGTTGAAACTACGCTCTGCCGCCTCAGGCTCGCCCAGTGCGCACGCACCGCCTCTCGCTCGTGCAGCAACCGGTCGTCCCCTTCGAGCGCGAGGGCTATGTTTTCCGAGCCGCTCCACTCATCAGCCGGCCGATCTGCCAGCACTGCCACCCGGTTCTTCTCCAGCTTCGCGAAGAATGCGACCGCTGCGATGAGCGCTGTGTCACCGGTCGCATCGGCTGCGTCTGACAGGCGTGCGTAAAATGCGCCCGTGCATTTCCCAAGGCGATCCGATTTGTCCTTCTTTGGATCCCCGATGCCAAGAACGTACTTCGCATTGTCGAACGCGAATGAGGCATTGATGCCCGACGCCCTCTTGGGCATCCGCGGTACGAACCGTATCTGCCCCTTGCCGTCATCGTCTCGACGCGGCTCAAGATTCAAATAGCTGCCGTCGGGTCGAATGCGGAGGACAAAATCGACACGTTTCCCCTCGTAGTCTGGGTCCTCTACCAACTTGCGTTGCTCCGCGAGGCGCACCAACTCTCGAAGGATCACGTCGCACCTCCGTTCTCGACGAGCACCTCGTCCCACGAAGGAACGCGCACCACGCCACCGTCGAGTCGCGCGTCGAAGAACAACGGACGCGGTGGCTCGTGGTCGTAGTCATAGTCATAAAAAACGAGGCCCAGAGGCTTGGTCAGCCCGATCTGCCGTGTTCCGTCGCCGCACGCCTCGACATTGGCGGCCATCTCCCGGCATCCGAGGAAGGGCTGTTGAAAGCACTGCCCCTTGTGTAACCGACGCATGAGCATCTCTTCGAATTTGGTCACGGTGTCGCCGGTATCGGTCCGGTCGGTCATCACGAAATGCGCGGCGATGACGTAGGAGACGTCTTTGAGGGCAACAGTGTTGCGCTGCGCGCGGTCCTCGTCGGCGAAATACGGTCCCATACGAAGCGATGCCTTGCTGTTTACCTCGTTGCGTCGAAACGACGTCCACTGGATAGGTCGCTCGACGGCGATCTCCTCGATGCACCAGCGGATGGCCGGCTTCCACAGGATGGCCTCGAGCACCCCACGCGCCGCGGATGGGGTCATCACCTCGTAGGATACTCGCTCCGCCTTCATCTCCGGCCGCGTGAAGCACGCCAGGCTTCCCAATGCTCGCACCCGAAATGTCCGACTCTTCATTTCGTTCTCCGTTCTTGCTGCGATTGCAGCTCACAACACGAGGCTACTTGCATCTACCTCCCCAACTTTTTCAGCAATGAGCCCAAAGCGCGGGTGATACGAGGCAGCTAGTGGCCCCTCGAGCGCCTGGACGATGTCGTGGATAACCAACACCACTCCCTGAGCCACCCAAGCCGTTAGCGCCCGGCGCGAAACGTTGACCGTATACGGTTGCAAGGCGCGCAGTGTGCGGCGGCTGGGTCCCTCGTTCCTCAGGGCAGCCAAACGACGATCCGCCTCCGCCTCGTGAGCAACCACTAACGGGGCCGACCACGCGTCGTCGATGAGAGCGAAGTCATCTGCCACAGTGCGAAATTGCAGCTTGCGTCGAGCAGCTTGCAATTCATGACCCTTGTCGAGGTGGCTGGCCTCGTACAGGCGTCGGAAATACTCAAGCTGAGTTGCGGGAGCGAAGGGATCGAGCCCTGGGTTGGCCCGCAGCATGCTCGTTGCCACGCCCAGTGCCGTTTCCGGTACCCCCCTTGGCGGCTTGGTCGGAGGCACGAAGACCTCAAGGACGCCACGGTCGAGTCGGCCCTCCCGGTTGCAGCGACCCGCCGCCTGAGCCAACGAGTCCAACCCGCCGAGGGCGCGTAGGACAACAGGGAAGTCGAGATCTACTCCTGCTTCGACGAGCTGGGTGCTCACGACCCGCACTTGCTCATGAGCCTTCTGGCGTCGTCGCACCTCTGTGAGGGTGCGGTTGCGGTGCACGGGGGTCATCAGGGCGCTGAGATGGATGCAACTCTCGTCGTCGAGTTCAGCATCCACGAGATTACAAAGCTCGCGTGCGTCTTTTCGTAGGTGCACAATTGCCAAACAACTCTCGTGGCTCGCGATCCGCTTTGCCAGATTATCGTATGGCGTAGGCTCCTTACCGCTGGGCCAATGTAGGTGGACGCGATTGAGACGGCCGAAGAGGTTGAGCTCGGGCGGGCAAATCTCTCGCTGCCCTTCGAGTCCATCCGGCAGCGTGGATGACCGGCCGAAAGCCGGCTGCGTCGCGGTGCAAACGACCGTTGATGTGTGGTAATTTCGGCTCAACTCTGCGAGCGCGCTCAGGATGGGAGGCAGAAGCTTGCCGGGCAGCGATTGCGCCTCGTCTAGGATGATTACCGCATTGGCGAGGTTGTGCAGCTTGCGACAACGGGAGGTGCGCACCGCGAACAAGCTTTCAAACAGTTGCACTGTGGTGGTGACAACGATGGGAGCGTCCCAGTTCTCGCTGGCGATGCGGTTTCTAAAGGTCTCCTTTTCGGGATCGAGGGACGAGTGGTGCTCGATGATGGCGTCCTCTCCGAACACTTCCCGGTAAACGCTCGCGTTCTGCTCGATGATCGAGGTGTACGGGATGGCAACGATAACCCGATCGAGCCCGTGCGTCCGGGCGTGAGAAAGACCGAACGCCATTGCGGCCAGGGTCTTGCCACCTCCCGTGGGTACGGTAAGCGTGAACAGGCCCGGCGGCTCGGGTGCGCGTTTCTCACAAGTCAGGCGAACGTCGCGACGCACGAGATTCACTTCAGAATGTGGCGCGTTCGCCTCGAGCTGTTCGAGATGAACTCGCAGCTTCGTTGCTAATTCTGGGATCGACGGGCGTTTGCCGCGGGAATCGGTCCTGCCGGGATCGTAAAACGCTTCGGTGTCGAGAAAGTCTGCATCAACCAGCGCGCTAAACAACATGCGCACGAAGAACTCGAAGGCGAGGCGATCCTCTGGATCGAGGCCAGTCGGGAGTTCGAAACCGTTTGCGTTTTGGACTTCTTGCGGTGGGCGCTGGTTGCGAACTGCTTCGAGCAAGCGTGAACCTCGTTCCTTCAGCCGTCGCCGAACGTCAGGGAAGTCTTTGAGGCCGGTGTGGTGGCACGCGATGGCGAGCATGACCGGGATTGCGTGAGGCCCCAGCGTGTCGATCGCGTGTTGTGCCCCTGCAGTGGTGTGGTCCCGTTCGTTCCCCTCGCCTTCGATGTGGGCGGACAATCCATTCGCTTCGCGGATCATGCGCTGGAAGTCACCCGAGTACTTCCCGAGATCGTGCCACTGCCCAGCGAGCCGTGCTGCGGCCCCCCCATCAAATACCGACGCAAAACCCGCCGCTAGCTCTGCGACGCTCTTGAGGTGATCGGTGAGACGATGCCACCGGCATTCATCCACCTGCGGCTGACTGTGCGCGTAAAATTCCATCCCACCCACTGACGATTAATCCATGTTCATCTGCAGGCCGTCAATGTTGTTGGTTTTGTCATGCATCATCGTCCCCCTTCGTACGCTCCACAGACCACCGCAATTGCACACACAAGACACAATCGTACCTGATTCAGATTTTGCCCCCTTCAATTGAGCGTTGCGCTCGGGGCCGAAGGTACTCCTCACCGAAGCGGTAAACAACGAAATAGGTGTCACGAATTAGGTGTCCGTGATTTGCGCACAAGAACGAGCTACGCCTGCAGCGTCTCATGCTTCTCGCACTATCGAGTTCGGGGAGTAGGGATGCGGTTCGACAAACCCAATCAGGGCATATTTCGCGTCAGGTGTTGGGGCCGCCACTGTCACTGACTGTCTTGTGAATCTTTCGATACTCTGCCGTTGAGGCATCACGAAGAAGTGTTTGTTTGTTTAAATCTCTGCATGGGGTGAAACTCGCCTGAGCAATCGTGCGACATTCAGCCGTGTATTGTGTACCAATGCCCCCTTGGCCGAGGCCGTTGCCTGCACCCTGTCTCGGACAATCATTTGATCTTTCCCATACGGGATTTCGTACTCTCGCCATTCGGTATTTACCAGTCCACTTGCGGCGTCTGTGGTGCGAATCGTGAAGCCTAGTTCGGCTAAGGTTGTTACCAATGAAGGTGAGGTAGTAACCCGCGGCGATGTCACGAAGCTCGATAGCACGGGCGCTACCGGCGTAATGGCATCAATGGTCAGCGTTGCTGTATCGTTTCCGGCGCTGTTGGAACACTCGATGGTAACCTCGGCATTACATCAGTGTGAGTGCAATACATCAGTGAGGGGTCCACCATGTTTTTTTCAAGTAATTCCAACGATCTCCTAATTTTCGGCCGCATTTATTGGCCACAAATGTGGCCAGCTGTTAAGGTCATATTGGAGGCCGTCAATGCTGGACACAAATCGTCGTATCAATCGCATTCGCATTTCCCTTAGTGGCCGACTGGGTCAGATGGTCCATTGGTTTCTCGCCAATGATCCTCAATACCTAGGGAAAAGGCCCCAGGACGTGGTTGAGATGCTCCTCGAGCGCGGTG
>MGST01000191.1 GCA_001798605.1 Deltaproteobacteria bacterium RIFOXYA12_FULL_58_15
TACCATTTCTCGACTGTCGATTCATTTTGCTCCCAAGTTCTCAATCGCAACTACATTCATTTCCGTTTTGCGGGTGGTGGTGCGGCCATCGAACGACGCACCCGTCGGACGCGATTTTTGAATTTGGTCCTTGACGCGCTCGATTTTCAGTCGCGCCAGCGTGGGGACATTTTGTGGGCACGACTCGACAAGTGGGATGCCGAGGTCACTCGACAGCGGCTCATGTTGCTCGGTCGATTGACCATGATCACGCGACAGATGGACATGCTGATGGATTCGGATGCAAGTCCTGCATTTTTTGCGAAAGCCTTCCTCAGCGACCAAATTGAGTCGTTCTAGCTGTACTGCACGACGCGTTTTCGTGGCCCCCCTGTCTTACACACGAATGAGAGAGCGCTCTTCAGTGCCCGCCACCACCTGACAGCTCGGCTTGCCGCGTCCTATTCATCACACGAATAGCCTGATTTTTGCCCTCACGTACACGGTAAGAAATGCGCAACAGATCACCTTCCACAGGGCTTGCGCCAATTTCGGCGGTCCCTAGCGAAAATTCACTGACAGACTGTGGCGGACGTTCATCCCGCACCAACAACACCTTGGAAGTGTCATCGTAGCTGACAGCCGCGCCCTGAATAACCTGAGGCGGATCAGCACAAGAAGTGAGGAGCTGTATAAGGATCGACACCGCAACAAGGACTTGTAAGCGATTCATTCCCATCCTCCTTGTTTACCAAGTTCACCGCCCGACTTTTTGGCCGCGGCTTTCTCGCGAACCACTCCCGCAATGAGCAAAGACAAGATAACCAAGCTGATTGCGATCCCTGCAGTCAATATCAGGAAGGACGAGGCCCCTTGGAACTCCAATTGCTTCATCAGCACCGATGTACACGCGATAAAAATGGTCACGGCAAACAGCAGGCGAATGGAGTATCCTTTAACATACTTGACTGCGACAGTACCCATTTGCGCGCCAACAGCCGCCCCAGCCAACATCCAAACTGCGGCGAGGAGATCCACACGACCTTTGATCCCGTAGGTAAAGGCACCGTACGCGCCAGTAATCATCACCTCGAAGAGATCCGTCCCCACAGCAACAAGCGTTGGACAGCCCACAAGATAAATCAATGCAGGCATGCGAATGAACCCACCACCGACTCCAAGAACCGCCGCCACAATACCCGTGATGAGTCCGACACCCACAGGAAGCCACAGAGAACAGGTAACTCCAGACGCTTTGAAATGAATCATGGGCGGCAGATTCATGCGTTGTAGACGCTGGGCCAAAGTGGAGGCTTGCACCCCTCCTGCCTGTTCAGAAGACTGACGAGATTTGCGCACGTGCTTGATATAGTCGTAAAGCACGTAACTTCCGATGAGGGCGAGAAAGACGACGTACGCCTTTCGAATATAGGCTTCGGCGAGGCCCAGTTGTTCTAGGTACATAACAAGTCGGGCACCGAGCTCCATGCCCACAGTCGTCCCAACAATCATGGAGAGACCCAGTTGGACGTCGACGTTGCCGAATTTTCCGTGGCGGATAGTAGAAACGATTGATTTCCCCCCCATGTGCGCGAGATCGGTACCAATCGCATAGGGCATCGGAAATCCGAAGATATTGAGCGCAGGGGTCACAATCCAAGCGCCGCCAATCCCGAAGAAACCGCCACACACGCCTACGGTGAATCCGATCAACAGGAGTAACAAAATGTTGAACTGAAGACCCGCAATGGGAAGATAGATATTGAAGAAGTCCACTGTCATTCTCCTTTCTGTGCGGCGACCCGCCTATTCGTGATGATCGAGCTTTCCAAGGTTGATACCGAGGAGTCCTATCGCTTTGTCAAAAAAGAAACCCAAAATGGCTCCCATGCTCGCCATTGTCACCACGACAAGGACGCCAAACAAAAGCAAGTTGTCGTTGTAGACGTCGGCAATGAACTTGGAGAGACCGGGTGCCACATCCCTCGTATCGGCGACAGCCACGAGCTTCTCTGCAGGCTTTCCCCCCGCAGCCCACACCGTCGTCGTTAGCAGCCACGTCAACGCAAAAACCGCGGTAGCAACGTGAGTTCGTATCTTCTTCACGCGATTCATACTCGCACCTCCTGGATGAGCTCGACTTCTGTTTCTCACGAGTTCATAACTGACTTGAATCATGAACACCACAGCTCCATTCTCCATTGGCCGGCCCCTGAGTTCACATTCATGTGGACTGTGTCATAGATCTTGGCGAGCAACACCTATCTAGCTCGCGCTCGCCCCAGACGCTCCGCAGAGCGGAGTCGACCTGGGCCAGGGTGCGGCTGCTACGGCGTGACGTAGAAGTAGACTTCGGGGATCTGAGAGATACGCCGGTCGGCGCTCTCGATAAGGCCATCGCCCCAATCGAGGATCATGCGAAACACAAAGGTATTGGTGGTGACCAATGGATTGGAGATCGCCGCCTGGTACATCGGTAGAAGATCTAACACCACAAAGTCCGTGTTACACGCGGCTTGGCCCGGCGCATTGGGTGAATCGGACCAAACGATCGGGGCGACCCGGTTTTGAGTGGTCGTCTCGACGGTTGATTGGGCGGCGTAGGTGTAGAGGTAGATCTCGCCACCTGTGCCCGTACCGGTCGCGAAACCCGCAAAGGTTGTGTAGGTGGGTGGATCACGGCAATCGTTTCTGTTTACCCGATCTGTCGACGCATGCAGCCTGACCCGCAGCGCACACAATGGCAGTCCCAAGCCGTCCTTGGAGCTCAATGGAATGCCCGTGTCGACACGCAAATATCGCGAGCCACCGTCGGTGCCTTCGTCGGTAATCTGGCCGGTGTTGGTCCCCCCCTCATCGCTGGTGTCGAGGCGACAATCGCCGGTCGCGGCACCACTCGATCGTAGGGTACCGTCTGGTTGTTCGTACCACGGCGCGGAGGCTATGTGCTCGTATGCGAGAACCGATCCCGCAGGTGACAAGCCGATTGGCGGAATCCACCCGGGTCCATCATCCAAAGTTTGCTCGCTCACGGGAACGCCATCACAGATGTTGGCGTCAATGGCGATGACTCCCGCGACCAGCGGTGTTGTGGCAAGCACCCTGGTTGGATTCGTGTCAGCGAGTTGCATGGCGTCAATCGCGGTCACCTGGAGCGCGAGAAGACTGTGTCCAGCGGATGCGGAAATATCAGCGGCCACCAATAGGCGCAACGGTTCGGCGGCGAGTAACTGTTGGTTGAACCCACCAAAGCTCACTGCACCTGCCGACATAGACAAAGAGCCGGCCAAGAGCACGTCGCCCGATGTCAGCGTGCCAGTGTGGTCCGTATCTACATAGAGGGAGAGGTTCTGCAAGTCGCCATCTGGCGTCGTGCTCAAGGGATGCCGCTCGATCGTGAGAGCGGTGAGCGCGTTGACACAGGTGGTGGTTGCCTCGAGATGCAAGAGGAGGACCTGAGTTGCCCCAGAAAGAGGGCTCGCACAAACTGTGGCTGCCGCACCTAGGCTGACGGTATCCGAGCCAGTGCAGACGCAAGTGGTTGCGCAATCCGTCGTGCAAGCGGCAAAGCCATCATCGCAGTCCGCACCTAAGCACGTGTCGCCGGCTGGGCCGGGATCGCCGTAACCGTCGCGGTCGGCGTCCAAACAGGTGTCGGCGCAGTCTGGGTTGTCATCTCCATCAACGTCCGTCTCGCAATCTAGGGTGCAGTCTGGCAGCCCATCATCACAATCGAGGCCCTCACACTGGTTGCCCGCTCCACCTGCCAATCCGTAGCCATCGTTGTCCGCATCTAAACAGGAGTCGGCGCAATCGGTGATGCCGTCGTCGTCGACATCGGTCGTACAATCGGCGATGCAGGTGGCGACGGTATCGTCGCAATCATTCCCGAGGCAGGTGCTGACGCCATAGCCGGCGTGGCCATGACCGTCCCCATCCTCGTCGACACATGAATCGAGGCAATCGGGGATGTCATCATCGTCTGCGTCGCTCGTACAATCAACATGGCAGGTTGGCACACCATCGTTGCAATCGGAACCCAGACAGTGACCCGCACCCCCATCGACGCCATAGCCGTCCCGGTCGACATCAATGCAGTTATCCAGGCAGTCCACAACAGCGTCGGTGTCGAGGTCGCCCGTGCAGTCGATGGTACACGTCACCAGAATGTCGCTGCAATCTGTACCTGCACAACCGTTGCCGGCACCGCCGGGAATTCCATAACCGTCCCTGTCGGCATCGATGCAGGAATCGGCGCAATCGGCGATGCCGTCGTTGTCGACATCGAGATCACAGTTGTCAATGCAGGTCGCCGCGTTGTCGTTGCAGTCTGGACCCCTGCAAGCCGCACCGGTGCCGAAACCGTCATTGTCCGCGTCGACGCACCTCTCGCTCTGTGCCTCACAGACATTCTTGACGGGGTTACACACGAAACCGGTTACGCAAGTCCCATTGGGGCCACATGGGCGGTTGTTGCGAGCAATGGTGGTTTTGCCGCATGCGCCGACGCCCAGCACTATCGTCAGCACCAATGCCAGCTCTGTACCTTGAGCACAAAATCGAGCTACCATGACATCCCCACTGTGGCCGTTGCTCCGGCCTCATCGGCGGACACACCAACTGCCGCTCCATCGAACCAATCGATACCAAACAACTCCCAGAGGAGGATCCCCGCGCCTGCAACGAGAAGCACTGCACCCCCAGCGAAAAGTCCGTTGGCCCGTTCGGCGGCACGATTGGCGTCCTGCTCCAGTTCAACCGCGCGGGGTTGGTTGGTGTCTCGGTCAATGGATCCACTCACCGAATCGGCGTGCACACCGAAGCCGATGCCTGTGACGAAGAGCACTCCTCCTGCTCCGGCGACACCTGCACCCAAGTAGCGCAGCAATGAACGGTCGCGCCACCAGGTTTGCGAAACCTCAGGTGGTGGTGATTCTACTTGGGTTGCCAACGTAGCTTGGGAATCAGAGGCATCGGGCTCTGGATCGGTGACTGGGACAGCCTCGAGCGCTGCGCTTCCGAGCACCGCTTCGCGATTTTCCCACAGTGTCGACCTGATCTTGTCCACCGTGTCGATTTGTAGCTTGGTCCGCCGCAAAATCTCTTGATTGGCTGTGCCTATCGCCAGAATCTTCACCACGATCACTGCCTTGTCAGCGACACCGACGATGTGCACGAGCAATACTTCGCTGCCACCGGCCTTGCTTCCTAGATCGGCAATGCACGCGACATCACTGCCACAGCGGATCACCGCCGCCTGCGCAAGTCCCTCGACGCCAGCCATGCGCAGCTTGCTGCGCACCTCACCCTGCCCAAGCAGACGAGTACGTGGGGTGTTCTCGCCGAGACGAACCAGCTCATTCTGGAAAGCGCTGGTAGAATCCGGATCGGTCTCTCCAGCCGCAAGGAAGAAGAGAACAAAATTTCGAGGCGGCGCCTCTTCGGCAAAGACTGTCTTCGTGGTTCCAAGAACGGCAGCCATCGCCACGACGATTGTCATCATACTTTTCGTGGGACCCATGATCGTCAGATCATAACACGTCTAGGGTGAGAAGGCGCACACGATTTCCAAGTCGTCCACATAGTACTGGTCACGGGTCAAGTTTGTGGCCAAACGCAAACACAGGTTACGCCAGACGGTTCACATCTTGACGTTCGGGATGGGCCAACGTTCACTCGCCTGCTTATCGAGGAGATGCGCAAGAGGACGGTCTTGTGAAACGCGGATTACGATTCGACGCCGTAACGTGTGCTGAGCGCTCTGAGCCAGCGGCCATGAAAGACCGCAGATCCCGCGCGATGATTGCACCAGCTCTCTTTGAGCACGCCGCATCTCAGCTCTCTGTCGTGGGGGTCAAAGCCAGCCCTTGCGATGATCTCCAGGGAGGGAAGCGACTTCCGATCCCATCGGATTCCTGCTTCAATGATCTGACCATCCACATCGTACGGCGTGAAATGCGACTGATTTGTCAACATTGCTTCCCCCCGATATCAAGCGAACCCGCACATTCGTTATGTCACAATTTGCCATTGTGCAACCAAGAAACGATGCTGCCGACCAAAGAACTGGGTCGATTGTTTCGGGCCATTGTTCGTCGGGCGACGCTTGTTTCTGTGATGGTATTGACGGTTTTGATGGTTTTCACGGTTGGTTGTGCCGTCATTGGCGGCCGGGAAGACACGCGACCGACGACAGTGTATGTCGTTCGCCACGCTGAGAAGCAAATGGACGCGGGCAAAGATCCAGGCCTCACACCGCTCGGGGAGCGTCGCGCCCAGGCACTAACGAACTCCATCAAAGGACCTATTGATGCCATCTATGCGACTGAGCTCCAACGTACGCTCCTGACGGTCCAACCGATGGCAGGGATGCGCGGCCTGGAAGTGCGCGTCGTCCCAGCCACAGAGACCGACACTCTGGTACATAGGATCCTGACCGAGAATCGGGGACAGGTTGTGCTTGTTGCAGGGCACTCGAACACCGTACCGAAGATCATCCAGGAGTTGGGGGTCGAGACGCCGGTCACGATTGCCGAGCAGGATCATGGTGACCTCTTTGTGGTAACGATCACTGCTGATGGGACCAGGACCATGACACGCAGTCATTTTGGCCCATGAGTGTTCGCCATCGTCGCTCACCCATGGTAACCTCACGCCGTGACAATAGAAAAAACGCATGGCGGTCAGTCGTCCGCTGTCGAATTGAGCACAACAACAGAGCCTGAGAACACGTCGTCGTGTTGCTGGGCGTCTACGAACAAAGCCCCCGACAAAGAACCCATCATTGCTAACCCACCGAGCAAAGATGTCGCTGGCACGACTCTGACCAAGGTTCAACAGTCGAAGCTCATTGATGAGCCCAAGGACGAGGACTCCAAGAAACTCAAACACAAACACAATGACAACAGGCTTCCTTGCCGAGAGCGTTACGAGCAGATGTGTGAGGAAATGAAGACGCTCAATGAGTACAAGCAGGCGCGTCTGGTCCGCAGGTTTGTTCAGTCTCTGTCGGCACAGGAGCAGGCCGAGCTTCCCATCGAGATCGAGAACGATCTGTTGTGGATCTTGATGCGTTCAATGCTTCGGGAGGTGGATGAAACGGGGAGCAAGAGCACCTCCTACGAACTCTCTGAAGAGGCAATCCAGACCCTCTATGCGGTGGCCACCACCCAACCTGCCTTCGAGAAGCAGAACAAACACAGAGCACTGGACATTGCCGCACAGCTCAACGGGGATGGATTCATTGACGGTGCAAAGAACAACTGGAAATCAATGAGCCCAACCGCACGGATCGAAGCGTTGACAACCATTGCCAACAGGACCGCGCATCAGTTTGGCCTACCAAACGTTGAACTTGTCCCCTACGAAGAGAAGAAGAGACGAAGCAAGGTGGTCGGGCAGTTTTCCCAGGACAAAATTCTAATCAACACCCGCGGCGACTGGATGGATGATTTTCGCGAAGTCTTCAACACTGTGGTTCACGAGGTCTGTCACGCCTACCAAGCGCAGCTCGTGGAAAAGTCCATGGCCGACGGGATGACGTCGAGCCACCCAGACTTCCAGCAGGTTTTTGCGTTTTGGCTCAACTGGCAAGTGTATATGCCCGCATCACGGCAATCATCGGAACATCGACAGTATCGAATGCAACCATTGGAGGCCTACGCATGGAGCACCGCCGACATCATTGTCGAGGCGGCTCTCGCTGGAAACAAGTGAACTCAGGGAAGCTCGTACACAGCCATCCCCTTAAGCCCGTCTTGTTCGACAATAAGATAGAGCCATGAGTTGACCGCATCGTAGTAGAGGGTGCGGCCACTGCAGTTGATGGCATCCACGGGCCAAGGGAACGGTGTTTCTTCACCGGTAATCAGGTCATATCGATACAAGGCCTCGTCTGCTGAGCCGCAGTAGAACAGATCGTGCACAGTCAATCCTGCGTCTCGCCGGTAGGCAAAATTGCCGACGTCCCGTGGTGCCACCAGCAGTGTACCGAGACTCGTGCTATCGATGGTGCGGATGCGGCGGCCACCGGAGGTTTCCAAAACCAACCATCTGTTGTCGTAGGGATCCCAGGTGTAGCTCGCCCGTGCAGCGGTCGCGCGAATCTTCGTCGTTGCTGTGTTGGCACTGTCTGCATCCCAAACCGTGGCGGACCCAAGACTGCCAATGAGGTGGCTCTGAACGCTGTCGGTTTTGTCGTAAAGCTTGATGAACGAATCCCCAACGATGTAAGTCTCGACGCCCATGGCCAAGTGGGTCTCACTGAAGCCCAATGGCGTATAATAGGTTGCGCCGAGGCGGATCTCATCTCCCGGCAAACCATCGGCCATAGGGTAATTGGTCGAGCCACCGCCGACGAAGGCTTCCCACTGACCGGCAGCCCGATTGAGTCGGCTAATGCTGCTTCGACCGAAGTTGATGTAGACGTCCCCGGTGGCGGGGTCGAGGGCGAATCCCCATCCGCAGTTGATCTTGTCGCCAATTGCCGCGAGAGCTGCTCTGGGCACGCTGATTGTCTCCTCGTTGTTGCCGTTGCCTGCGTAGGTTTGGATTGCGGTCAAGGCACGGTCAAATATGCGAAAACGGTATTCGTTCTCGTCATAAACAATAATTTCACCGGCATCGGTGACGCCGAAATAGTTGATCTCATTGAAGCGTGCATTCTGGGGTAGGCCGCCATCGCCGTAGTGAAGGGGCTGAGCGTAGAGATCACGAATGATCTGATGGCGGTCGATAACTCGAATACGCGCTCGGTCGACAAAGAAGATCAACCCGTCCTTATCGACGAATGCACCCTTGGGGTGGACGTAGCACGCCGAGGCCGCGTTTCCGGGTTCGCATACCCCGGGATGCTCAGCGTTGTTGTCTGGGTTGCCGGCGACTTGTTGCCATTGATTGCCCATCGGATCGTAGTGATAGATGCGTGCATTATCGTGAATGTAGAGCTCGCCGTTGTGTCCGGTGACAAAACGCAGGTAACCCGGTGAGGTGTTGGGGATCGACGGCGGTTGCTCAGACAACGTCGCACCCGTGGGGTCAAAGGCCACAATGCCACCGTCGCTGCACCCACCAACATTATACTCGACAGCCATCATCAACCGACTCACGGCGGAGGTTTTCACATCGTAGACCAGGCCGAGACCGCGAATGTTGCAGTTGGAAAGATCAGCGTCAGGATCGGCGGAGTAACCGGTGCCCGAGGGATAGACGGACGTCACCATTCCCGTGGCATGATGATACACCCGCACCCGCAGCGGCATGGGGGAGGTGGGTGTGCTTTGGGAATTAGTCTCTGAGCGGAACCAGATATCACCGTTGGGCAAAGCGATGACGGGTACCGCCGTATTCCATGGGGAGCTCGAGTCGTCATAATGGTCATCGCTGAGATCGATGTAGACCTCAGCCAAGGGACCATTGTCGGCGCTACTGGATCCGGCTCCCGTTAGGGTGTCGATCTGCATGGTCGTCAGATCAATACGACGAATGCGCGCGTCATCCCAAATGAGAAGTCCGTGTTGGTGTCCGTAGGCTATGACAT
>MGST01000192.1 GCA_001798605.1 Deltaproteobacteria bacterium RIFOXYA12_FULL_58_15
GGCGCCACCTGCGATAGCAACTGTGAGTGCTGTTCGGGCACTTGCGAACCGTGGTCCACCTATGGTGGCGAGAGACGTTGTGGCACCGAGGACATCCCGTGCCGCGCCGAGGGCGACACCTGCCAGCTCGACGTCGACTGCTGCGACGACCAGTGTAGCTACGACCCGGTGCTGGGTCAGAGCTTCTGCGGTTGTTTGAGTTATGGCGAGGAGTGCTTGAGCGCCGAAGCCTGCTGCAATGGCATCTGCGAGGAGTGGCCGGTCACCTATCCGGGTGAAACCCACTGCGGTACCGAAGACGTCTGCCTACCCAACGGTCTGGCCTGCGGCGCGGACAGCGAGTGCTGCAACGGCCGCTGCGACTGGAACGCTGCCGGCACAACCATGGTGTGTGGGTGCCTGCCCTACGAGTCTGCATGTGATGCCAGCAACAATGGCTGCTGCAACGACGTCTGCGAGGCCTGGAGTTCCTACGGCAGCGCGACCCATTGTGGCACCGAGGCAACCTCGTGCCTCGACGACGATGAGTCGTGCATTGACGACGTCGAGTGCTGCAACGGTCAGTGCGCCTACGATCCAGTCCAAGGGGCGAGCTTCTGCGGTTGCCTCAACTACGAAACCGAGTGCACCGATGCCGCTGACTGTTGCGGTGGCATCTGCGAAGCGTGGCCGGTCACCTACGGTGGGGAGCTGCATTGCGGCAGTGAAGATGTGTGCTTGCCGGACGGTTGGGAGTGTACGACGGGTACCGACTGCTGCAATGGGCAGTGCCTCGACGACGGCACCGGCACCGATACCCTTCGTTGTGGCTGCCTGCCCTATGGCGCTGCCTGTACCGATGCAACGAGCTGCTGTGGCGGGGTTTGCCAAGAATGGCCGGTGACCTACCCAGGTGAGACCCACTGCGGCGTCGAAACCGCCTGCCTCGACGAAGGTGCTCCCTGCGTCAATGCCAGCGAGTGTTGTTGTGACTACTGTGTTGATATGGGGGCGGGCCGACAGTGTGTCTGTGACCCGCCCTGTGTGCCATTGCTCGGCATTTGCAGTTCCCCCTCGGATTGCTGTGATTCGTCAGCGATCTGTTCTGACCTCAGCGGTGATGCATCAAGATGTTATCTGCTGTAATCAAGACGCTGTGAACTGCCCGTGACTAGGCCGTCCGCACATATGGACCCGCGATACAGTCGCCAGGTAGTGCTTGGTGAAATCGGACACGAAGGGCAAAAGAAACTCTGCGCAAGCTCCGTGTTGGTCGTCGGCTGTGGTGCCCTCGGGTGCACCGCAGCCGAGCTCCTCGTGCGCGCCGGAGTTGGCCTGGTGCGCATTGTCGACCGAGACGTCGTCGAGCTCGGCAATCTTCATCGACAATTGCTCTTCGATGAAGACGATGTTGACGCTTGCCTCCCCAAGGCCGAGGCCGCCCGTCGCAAACTTCAACGTATCAACAGCACTGTCACCATTGATGCCCGCATCGTCGACGTGGCTCCACAAAACGTGTTGCCACTTATCGACGGGGTGAACCTGGTAGTCGATGGCACCGACAACATCGAGACCCGATATCTCCTGAACGACGCTTGCCTCGAGCGCGATATCCCTTGGGTTTATGGCGGGGCCGTCGGCACCACCGGCATGATCATGAATATTCTTCCCGGTGTCGGCCCATGCCTGCGATGTGTGTTCCCCGAGCCTCCCCCCCCGGGCAGCTTGCCCACCTGCGAGACCCAAGGGGTGCTCAATACGCTGACCACCACGGTCGCGAGCCAACAGGTGAGCGAAGCAATCAAGATCCTCACGGGCAGCCCAATGGTCAGTCGACAGCTTGTCACCATCGATCCGTGGTACAGCAAACACATTTCTATTGAGATTCAACGAATTCCCGAATGCCCTGCGTGCGGTCATGGGAAGCGGGATTTCCTCGATGGACTTGAGCTAACGGAGATTACTCGGCTCTGTGGCCGCAACGCGGTTCAGATCGATCCTGCCCAAGACCTCGGGGTCTCTCTCGAAGCGTTGAGAGACAAGCTCACGAGCCTCGGCAAAGTGGAATTCAATGGCCACCTGGTGCGTTTTTGGGTGGATGATTATGAAGTGTTGGTATTTGCCGACGCTCGTGCCATCGTCCGCGGGACGACGGATCCGGTCATCGCTAAGCGGATCTATGCCCGATACATCGGTGCGTGAGGTGTTTTCCTTGGTTCACCCACCCGCAACCATGCGAACGAACGACAGTTCATCGCCATCACAAAGCGCGCAGTCGAGATCTGCCCCAGAGATTCGTTTGTCGTTGCGAAGAACCGTCACCGATGCGTTCAACTTGCCGCCCTGACTGAACAGAGCTTTTCCGAGCGCACCGTTGTAATCCTTCAAACACCGCAAGAGATCATTGAGGGTGTTCCCTGCGAAGTCTACGTCTGTTGCGCTTTTGATGATGGACTCCAGATTCGGAAAGCCAACGAGCTGGATCGTCAGTTTCATCGTTGCTCTCCCGTCAAACCGGCACGCAGCGAAAGACTTGACCCTCCTTGCCCGAGCAGTCGTGGGTCAACCCCGAGACCAGGAACAATGACTCGAGCCACCGGGATTTCGAATTCCGAACGGGTGAGGTCCACCCGATACACGTGTTCCATGCCCGCAGCGCGCAGGTCACCGAGAATGAGGTCGAGATCGTTCTCGAGATTGTCGGTCGAGCGGTCCTCGAACTGTTGCCAGCAGGTGTTGACTGGTGCATCCATCATGATGTCGAAGACCTCATGGCTGTACCGCTCAGAATAGTGCATCACCAGATCTTCCCGACTCGCGTGAATCAAACCGAGACGCGCCTGCGCGGCCTCAGTGAGGGCGCGGCTTGCAGCGACGGCGGGACAGAGATGACTCCCCGAGCCGCCGACAAGACGCGTGCTGGCAGCAAACGCGTTTCGGTCAATGATGGCCGCCCAGAAAGTGTGGACTGGCACCCGATTGGGCCCATAGATGAGACAAACCTCGAGACCCGCGGAGTGAATGCGCGATAGGAGATCGAGAATTGAGGGATCATCGATGGTGTCGAGATCGACGTGGCGTCGTTCGTCTGCTCGCTCGCCGAAGAGGGTGATGGAGTCCCTTTCCACGACCTCATAGAGGCCATGCAAGGTTGCCTCAACAATGTGATTGCCACTCGCGAGTCCATTGGAGTTCCACTTCAACAGCGAAGGCGTGCACACATACGGGATGCTGGCCACAATCCAAGTGGGTTCCCCGCAGAGAATGTCTGCACCCAGGACCCAGTCCATGACGTAAGTAGACGAGTAATAGCATGTCGGCCGATCCGCATTCTCTTTGACAGGCACCCAAAAACGGTCACCTGAGTCACGCATTTCCAAAGCAGTTGAACGACGAAGCTCCGCCGGTGGGTTTTCGGCATGGTACAGCTCGATGGCCTCCATCAGAGCCGAGACCTCGGCGGCTTCACTGGTGAGGCCTTTGCCATTCGAAACTTGAAGTATCTTGCCCTGCGGCCTGATCGAGCAAAAGGTTGGAATCTTGAGACAGTCGAGGCCGGTAACGTCTGCGTTGCGGGTGATGCCCATCGCAACGAGGTGAGGGTTGATCCGATCCAGCGTCTCTCGTGGTCGGCACCATCGATGCGTGCCCTCGGTGAAGGCTTTGGCAAGACGGTTCATGGTTCGACCTCGTCGAAGAATATGTCCACCAGCTTCTCTGCTTCACCTTCAATCTGCAACAAACGCCAGACCTCTGAGTCTTCTTCCCACGGATAGCCAAAATGGCCTGGACCCTGCGCGACCAGCCACCGCGCGAGGTGGACGAGCCCATATTCTGTGGTCCTTTGTTTTGAGTGCAGCAACATCTTGCCAACGACCTGCAATGGATCGACTGCCCTCTGCCCGGATCCTCTGGCAGCAACCTCCTCCTGTCGTTGCTCGGAAAGGGTTACACCGTTGGCCCGAGCCCAGCTCACCGCGAATCGGTCCTCCGCCGGTAGAATCGCCGGTATCTCGGGAACCAAACCATCCACGTTCTCGAGCGCCCAGTCGCAATGCGCCTTCCACTCGGCCAACTCGACGAACATCTTTGGGCTCAAACCGTTGGCTCGCCGAAAGGCATCCACTTCCCGGTCGGGGTGCACAACGTGCCACGCGTCCTCGCCGTTCGGCAATGCAAGAGCTCGTCCCTCGAGCCATCGCGAAACGAAGAACAAACGTCGCGCCCTTCGGGCCAACTCTCGCGCACGGGCTTTGTCGCGTTTAAAAATGGCGAGCAGTGCCCCAGGCGCAACCCAGCCTCGACTGCAGGACACGGCTGGCAAAAACGACCGGAGGCGGTCCCAATCCGAAGACACCCAAGCAACGGGCGGTGGCGGTAGCACGTGGGGCGCCTCGCGCAACGCCAGAATCGCGTCTTGACGTTTGATATCAACTCGCTGTTCGGTGAGAAAACGCTGCAACGAAATCTGTGTTTCTGATGACCACGCTTGCTCTGCGACGTGCGCACTCAACGCTGCGAAGCTCCTCTGTGGATAGGGAAGGCGCTGGCAATATTGGAGCAACACCTCGGCTTGCGAACCTGTGATGATAGCCTTGGCGACGGCCGCGTTCAGGGTCGCGCGGATGTTGACCAACGGCTCTGACAATGGACGATATCCGCCCGCCTCTGTCGCGTGTTGCAGGGCGACCTCATCGTCGGCGCGCAACACGCCGTCTCGATACCACTCAAACACTTGGCCGACGCCCACCATGCCGAACGAATGTAACTCCGCAGCGCGCAGGGCACCCATGCTCGCCGCACCAATGACTCTTATGCCCTCAGCCAGGGCCGCCATCACCTCCCGTGGCCATACGGAGGGGGTGCTGTGAAACACGCCGTCAATGATCACGATCGTCTCGATTCCCATCGCCAGGAGCCTGTAGACATCGCCAAATCGCACCGGCGAATAGTAGTCCGCGTCCAAGATGCTTTCGGCCGTCTCACGGTCCAGCGAGGGCCCCAGGAACACGGCAGTCTTTTTGGGTTCGTGTCCCACCAATCGTGCCTACCCATTCATTCGGAGTCGGAACCCACGGCAACATCGTCTGCAAAATCTGAGGATGCTTCTCCCTCAGCATCGGGGCCACGGTAGCCGTGTCGGTCTCTTGCCGGTGGGTTCGTCTCGAGCAAATCTCCCACCAAGGCATTGACGACATGCGCTGCCAAGCTGAGACCAAAGGCACCTGTCACAAAGACGGCCGTTCCGTCGATCAGGTTACGGCTGGCACAGGAGTGTTCATCACTTTTGTGGGGGCACACACAACGGAATCCTTGACCCTTGTCGTAGGTGAGCTCGCGCGGCCAAAGCCGTGGCTCGAGCGAATGCACGGCGGGAATTCCAAAAGTCTTCCCCTCTGGAAATCCGTGGTGTTTCCGCAAGATCCTACGCAGTGCTCGGCTCATGGGACAAACCTGGACTTGGCCGAGATCTGCAACCCGTATCTGTGCGGGGTCGCGCTTGCCCGCTGCACCCATCGAGGAGATCACAAGGATACCGCGACTCTTGCACGTTGCGAGCAGATGCGCCTTTGCCGCCATGTTGTCGATACAGTCAACAACAAAGTCATAACCGCTGCCCCACGGATCTGTGAGCAACTCGTCGCTGCTCTCTGCCTTGTAAAATGCCTGCGATGCAATCACCTTGGCCTCTGGATTCACCGAACGCAGCCGTTCGCCGAGGACCTCAGCCTTGGGTTGACCCACTGTGCTTTGCAGAGCCTGCAGCTGCCGGTTGATGTTGGTCGAGCACACTTCGTCGAAATCCACGAGCATCAAGTGCCCTACTGCCGAGCGTGCAAGCGCTTCCGCGGCAAAGCTGCCGACGCCTCCGAGCCCAAACACCGCCACCCGCGCAGCCATCAGTCGCTCGACGGCACCGTCACCGTAGAGCCTCCCGAGCCGATCGAAGCGCCGGTGCAGACGATAACGTTTATCCTCGTCAATCACGTCTGCGCAATCTGCTCCGCAACTCTCACTCCCTGTGCCGATCTCTACAATGTTTCGAGTATTCACAGCGTTTCTTTCCCTCGCTTTTGCCCAGCAACTGCAATGTCTCAAAGGTTTTCGGTCACGACTCCGTCATCAATCAGGATCGTGTCGTCGGCGATGCGGGTGGCGAACTCTTCGTCTTGGGTTGCGATGATCACAGTCGCCCCATCCTCGACCCGGCGTCGCAACAACCTTACCAGCGTCGGGACGAAGCCCGCCACGAGAAAGCTCGTCGGCTCGTCGAGCAACAGAATGGGTGTTTCGAGGACCAAGGCGCGGGCGATGGCAATGCGTTGGACCTCTCCTCCCGAAAGCTGACGACCACTGCGATGTTCGAATCCACCCAGACCGACCTGCTTCATCGCTCTGTGCACCCGGTCCTTGACCTCAGGCCGACTCATCTTTCGGGCCAAAAGGCCGAAGGCCACATTGGCAAAGACGGTAGTGGAGAACAGAACCGGCTTCTGGTGGACCAGAGTTACGTCACGGCGCGAAACCGATCCGCCGTGGTGGTTCTCCACGTTTCTGCCGAGGAGCTCCACCCTCCCTTCGCTTGGCCCCTCCAACAGAGCAAGAATTGTCAGCAATGTGGACTTACCGGCGCCGTTCGCCCCCAACAGAACGTGACACGCCGCCGCGGACAGATCGAGTTTCGCAACATTGACCACCACGCGATGGTCGTAACGGTGGACGACGTCCCGCAGACGGTATGCGAAGCTCTTGCTCATTGATGCGCCGTTCTCCCGAGTTGCAGCACGATGTTGATAACAAAAGCGATGGCCAACAGGATGATGCCGAGGGCCAGGGCCAGGGCGAACTCGCCTTTGGCCGTCTCCAACGCAATGACTGTAGTGATGGTGCGGGTGAAACCGGCGATATTGCCACCCAGCATCATCGACACACCCACCTCTCCAATGACGCGACCGAACGCGGTGACGCAGGCGACGAGAATGCCGGCGCGTGCCTCGCGGATTATGGCGTACATGGTCAACAGGCGTCCAGCCCCGAGAGTTCGAGCTGTTGCGACATAGGCCTCATCGACGGAGGCTACGGCGCTGCGCACCAGGGCGGTGACGAGGGGAACGATCAGAATCGTCTGGCCGACAATGATGGCCCAGGGCGTAAACAACAGTCCCAATGAGCCAACGGGACCTTGCCTGTTGAGCATCGCGTAGGCGAACAAGCCGACAACGACGGTGGGGATCGCCAACAGCGCATTAAGGCTCGCGACCATCAACCTTTGGAAAGGAATACGGGACGTAGCCAGAATCACACCGACGGGGATCCCTAGAATCGACGCAAAAGCCGTCGAAACAAGGGCGAAGGTCATTGATGCACCGGACGCCTCGACCACAGCACGGTCGAAGGTGGCAATCAGGCGAAAGGCGTCGCCAATGGCTGCGAACAGGTACGCCAATGCCTCACCCGCCCGACACGATGGTCGGGAGAAAGAGCTGGGTGCCCTTGACTTCGTACGCCCCGATCAATCTTTGGCCGTCTTTGGAGCACAGCCATGCGGTCAGGCGTTCAGCCAAATCGAATTTTGCCCACGCGGCCTTCTGCGGATTGACGGCGATGATTGAATATGGGTTCGCGAGATTTGGGTCACCGGCCAACAACACCTCCAACCCCGATTGATTTGCGCGGGCCACGTACGTGCTGAGGTCGGTGAGCGTGTAAGCTCTCATGTCTTGCGCCATAGTCAGCACAGCACCCATGCCCTGGCCGGCCTCCTTGTACCAATCTCCCTTCGGAGAGATGCCGCGTGGATTCCACAGTTCCTTCTCCCGCTGGTGTGTTCCCGACTCGTCCCCCCGCGAGATGAATAGTGCCCGTCGTTCCCTAATCTTTGCCAACGCCGCTGCCGCATCCCTGACGCCCCGCACCCCTGCAGGGTCCGCCGCGGGACCTACGATGACGAATTCATTCTTCATAAAAGTTCGACGGCCGACGCCGTAACCCTGCTGCACGAACGTCTCCTCGAGGCTCGGCGCATGTACCATCACCACATCGACGTCGCCGTTGGCACCGAGCTTGAGTGCTTGGCCTGTTCCCACCGCGATCACATCCACGGTGCAACCGCACCCCTTCTCGAAATACGGCAACAGGTATTTGAGTAAGCCCGAGTTCTCCGTGGAGGTTGTGGTCGCGAGCTTGAGCCGTTCGCCACCAGCAGCTTGAGTTGTCGAAGCCATGACGGCCGTTAAGAAGAGAAGCGCGACCACGAAGTTCTTTATCATGTCATCCTACCTTCTGAAGCATGACCGTCACCTCTTCCATGGCATCAAAGGAGGCCGGCGCATCAAAAAAGGGCGGCGGTCCCGAGAATCTCGATTTCCAGTTGGTCACCTCGGGAAAGTTTGTGCTTTCCAGCCGCGAGACGCAACAGCGCGTTGGCGCGCGCTGGCGCGAACACATCTGCCGAGCCTTTTCCGAGCAGGGGCGTAACACGAATGGTCGAACCGTCCCAGTCGGCGCAAACAAACGCAAACAGATCCCGCGCACTCTCGTAAGTCACGTCTTCGTTCAAAACGCCAACCAGCCGGGGTTGTCGAGGATCCTTGCCCGTCATGCGGGCAATGGCGGCGCGCACGTACACATGGAACGTCACCACAGTGGCCAACGGATTTCCCGGCGCGCCGAACACCAGGGTGTCATTTCGACGTCCGAACCACACCGGTTTGCCAGGCTTGGAAAATACCTTGTGGAAGATCTCCTCGACCTCGAGCTCCTCCAATATCTTGGGAACCAGATCGTACTTGCCCGCCGACACGCCTCCCGAGATCACCACAATATCGTCAACGAGGGCGTCCGCGAGAGTCGCACGGAGCTTCCCGTGGTCGTCCGGTGCGTACAGGCGACGGACCTCGGTCAACCCGTCGGCCAACGCCTGCGCGGTCAGTGACCACGAGTTGGAATCCCTGATCTGGTTGTGCAGCGGCTCTTGGTCCACAGGTACCAGCTCGTCGCCGGTGCTGACGATCGCGAGTTTGGGCTGGCGCGCTACCTGCACCTGGGTGCGGCCAGCGTGGGCAAGAGTGGCAACGGTGACGGGCGTAATAATGGTACCCAACGGCACCACCACGTCACCGCGACGTGCTTCCTCCCCCTGTGGGGCGAAGTGCTGGTTCTTCAGAACCGCGCCGCGAAACCGCACGCCATCCCCGACCCGCTCAGTCTCCTCGACCATCACCACCGCGTCAGCGCCCTGTGGTAATCGTGCCCCGGTCATGACTTGTACACATGTGCCAGACTGCAGAGGCTGAGCCACACCACCCGCCGCCGCCTCTCCCCTGAGCGGCAAAATGTTTGTTGCAGTCAAGTCATCCGTTCGGACCGCGTAGCCATCCATCATCACCCGTGGGAACGGTGGAAAGTCGTTGGGCGCAGCGATCTCTTCACGCAAAACCCGCCCGATCGAGTGTTCAATCGGCACACTCGTGGACGAGAGCGTCGGAC
>MGST01000193.1:0-8717 GCA_001798605.1 Deltaproteobacteria bacterium RIFOXYA12_FULL_58_15
CATCCCATCGTAGTCGAAGAGGTCCGTCATCCGCCGCAGCTTGGTGGCTACATTCGGTTCGGTGACCCGAATCATCTCAATGATCGTGACGATCTCGTTGTAGCGCGCAGCGATCACCGCCTTGCGAAGGCTGGCACGAACGTCCGGAGGAAGGTGGCGAAGCGCAGCCTGGTCGAGAGGTTGCTCCTTCTTCTCGGCCTCGTCCTTGAAGGGCTGCTCGTGCCCATCAGCAAGGTTCTTGATACCGCTGTCCAACACCTCCCTTGCTTTCCGCGTCAGGTCGGCCGAGGTGAACGGCTTGGCCAGAAATGGCGTCCCCGCGTCGAGCACGCCGTGGTGAACGATTGCGTCATCGGTGTAGCCTGACATGTAAACGACCTTGAGAGTCGGTCGCGTTTTCAAAAGCTCTTGAGCGACCGCGCGACCGCTCATCCGTGGCATGACCACGTCGGTCAGGAGGAGATGGATATCGCCCGCGTGCTGTGCGCTCACGAGCAGCGCATCATGACCATCCGAGGCAGTCAGCACTCGGTAACCGGCTCCCTCAAGGCCTCTCTTGGCAACCTTGCGCAGCGCCTCCTCGTCCTCGACCACGAGGATGGTTTCGGTTCCCGTAGACCGCATCGGAGCTGTCGAGGGCTTGATCGCCATCGCCGTGGTGGCCGAAAGCTCGCGCGGCAGATAAATCTTGAACGTGGTCCCCTGGCCCAACTCGCTGTAGACCCAGACGTTGCCCCCACTCTGCTTGACGATACCGTACACCGTGGACAGGCCGAGGCCGGTGCCTTTGCCCTTCTCCTTGGTGGTGAAGAAGGGCTCGAAGAGCCGCGCCCGCGTCTGCTCGTCCATTCCGCAGCCTGTGTCCGTAACCGCAAGCTGCACATACGACCCGGGCTTCACGGCCACGTGAGTCGTCGCATACTCCTCATCAATCTCCACATTGGACGTCTCGATCGTCAGCGCGCCACCCTCGGGCATGGCGTCGCGGGCGTTGATTACCAGGTTCATGAGCACCTGCTCGATCTGACCGGGGTCGGCCTGGACCACGCCAAGGTCAGGCGCAAGTGCCTGAACAAAGTCGATGTCCTCGCCGAGGATCCGCCGCAGCATCTTCTCGACCCCTGTGGCGATCTGGTTCAGGCTCATGGATACGGGCTGCAACACCTGCTTGCGGCTGAAAGCCAGGAGTTGCCGCGTGAGCGCCACCGCGCGATCGGCGGCTTTCTTCACCTCCAGGAGGTCGTCGCGCTGTGGATCTCCCTCGCGAACACCCTCCAGCACGAACCCCGTGTAGCTCAGAATCACCGAGAGCAGGTTGTTGAAGTCGTGCGCCCCGCCGCCCGCGAGGCTGCCGATGGCCTCCATCTTCTGAGACACTCGGAGCTGTTCTTCGAGCTTCTCGCGCGCGCTGTCCGCGCGCTTGCGCTCGGTGATATCCCTGATGTTGCACTGGATTACGTTCTGGTCGTCGACGCGGTAGACGTTGCTGACAAACTCGACAGGGATCTTCCGGCCGTCACGCGCCTGTAGCGGCAGATCATCGTAGCGGACATACTTCTCGGTCAAGAGCTTCGCGAATGCCTCCTTGGAGTTGTCGGTGTCCTTGAACGGACCGATCTCCCAGAGGTACGCGCCCAGGAAGTCGTCACGCGAGTAGCCCGTCAACTCCGTCAGAAACGGGTTGACGTCGACGATCTTCCCGGTGCTCGCATCGAGAATCAAGATACCGTCCTTGGCGGCCTCGAACAGACGGCGATAGCGAGTCTCGGATGCGCCCAGTGCTCTCTGCGCGCGCCGCTCTTCGGTTTGGTCCCTAAAGATCAACACCACGCCAGCGATGACATCTCGCTCATCATGGATCGGCGCACCACTGTTGGCGATCGGCCACTGCGTGCCGTCCTTGGCGATCAAGAGGGTGTGGTTCGCAAGACCGACGAGCGACCCCTCACGAAGCACCCGCTCGACCGGATTCTCGGCTTCGGCGCGGGTTTCTTCATTGATGATGCAAAAGACGTCGTTGAGAGGCCTTCTCCGACCCTCGTTCTCGCTCCACCCGGTGAGCCGCTCGGCCATGGGGTTCATGAAGTCCACGCGTCCCTGCGCGTCCGTCGAGATCACCGCGTCGCCGACACTCGACAGAGTGGTCCGGTACCGCGATTCACTCAGCCGCAGGGCCTCGGCCGCGTGGTAGCGCTCGTGATAGAACTGCGCGCTCCGTCGGTGCCAAAGTAGTCCGAGCCCGGCGCCAAGACCGACGATGAGCGCCGCGACCAGAAGGACCATCTCCCACAGGCGCGCGCGGACTGGCGCATAGACCTCCTCCACGTCCATGCGGGCGACCAGAGACCAGGGTGAGTCTGGCACGGGGCGCACGGCGGCCAAAACCGGGGCTCCGCGGTAATCCACACCATCGACTATTCCATGCCGCCCCAGCGCAGCCTGCACCGCGGGTGTCTGCGTCTTTGCGAGGGGGATGCGCAAAGACAAGGCGGCGTCCTCCTTGAACCTCAACTCGTTAAGAAAGAGCGCATCATCACCGTCGCGGCGCACGAGCAATGTCTCGGCGGTACGGCTGGGTGTGGGCCAGCGCCGGATGAAGGGGTACAGGTAGTTGGCTGGGTCAACTCGCAGAAGCAGCACGGCCAGAGGACGGGCAGTGTCCGGGTCGAAGAGCGGCACCAGAACCGCGAGACGAATCGAGCCCGCTGACGTGTCTCGGTAGAAATCGCGGATCGTGACTCCACCGGTCCCGAGCGCCTCTTCGATACTCGCCATCATCTGCGGCGTCGTCGGTTCCGGGGTCCCGGGGGCGGAGGCCAACTCGACGCCGTGGGCGTCGAAGAGCGCCACGCGATCGTACTGGTTGGCTGACTGGACCTGACGCAGCCAAGTGCCAAGACGCGCCGCCGCCGCTGTGCCCGCAGGCGTACCGAGACTTTGCTGTACCAAATGCGCGAGGTTGGCGCTGCCGGAGAAGATCGCACCGTCCGCCAACCGCTCCCCCCGCCATTGGCTGAGTTCGCCAACCTTGAGGTCTGCGACGGCCAAGAGCTGACGCTCAATCTCGGCGCGGTACTCCCGCTCGTAGCCCCGATAGTAGAGGTAGCCCGCCGTGACCATTGCGGCGGTGAGCAGCGCGAATCCCGCGAGAAACATCCCAACTGCGCCCGCTCGGCTCGGCAGAGTCGCGGTTGATACAGAACGACGTCCGACGTGAACCAGAATCCCGACGCTCAGCACCACAAAGGCGACGACGGTGTTGAGTGCTGGCGGGATAAACCCACCTCCGTACAAGAGCGGTTCGCCGTACAGATAAGCCAGCAGGAAGACCAGGGCGGTCCCCAAGAGCAGTGCCGCAGAGCCAAACGCGAGAGAGCGGCGACGGAGCCGAAACGCCGACCGCGGCGACGGAGCCAGAAGCGATGCCAGGCTCGCAAGCAGAAACCAGGCCGCCGTGATCGGCGAAATGTAGCCGATAGCCGCTCCTTGAATCTCTCCATCGATAGCGAAGCCAAGATGCTCGGCGGTCGGGTGGACGTTGAATGCTGTGAGCCCAACGAGGAGCAGCACGACACCCGCCGCGAGAGCGCCCGCTCCTTGGGTGAGCCACAAACCTACTCTGCCGAGGCCTGAGCGCGCATGCATGGCGAGCACGAAACCGTGGAGCAAAAACAAGACCGCGGTACTTGGCGCCATCGGCATCAGATCGGGTCCGAAGCTAGCGAGCCGAGGGAAATCCAGTAGCCACCCCAAAAGCGACATGAGCCCGAAAACCGCGGGGACTGCGCCAGCCACAGCGCAGGTAATGCGCACTCCCCTTGCGTTCGAAGGAGTTACGTCGTCTGAAATCATATTCCCCCCCAACCCGCGGACTCAGGCCCCACACCGCACTGAACATGAGCTCGCTGTCTTCGTGTCCCGTTACGATGACGACCGGCAGGCGCGGGACATTGTGACAGCAGGTCAGGTTGGATCAAACGTAAGACCATCGAAGAGGTTGTCAAGTTTGTCAAGGTGCTCCTATTTGGGTGCTCCTATTTGGGTGCTCCTATTTGGGACGAGCGATGCCCGGAGGCGGCCTCGAACGTGGGGGCCGGCATGACACGCCGATCGGGGAACGCTCAGAAGCGCGGTGTGGGCTCACTCATGTCACGCTCCCTTTCTTCTCTTGGCCTTCTTTGGCTTGGCCGCGGGCAAAGCGTCGGCAGTGAGCCGTATGAGCTCGCATAGGCGCTCGGCATCGTCGATCTCTTTAGCGCCGATCAGCATAGACGACTTTGCACCAGGATACGCGTTGCCCTCCACATAACGCTCGCCGACCAGTGCTCGTCCCGGCTGCGTGATCTTGACGAAGAGTTGGTTGTCACAAACCAGGGCGACGACCTTCTCGTCGCAGTAGAGTGCATACTCGCCGAACATCTTGCGCGCGCGAACATGGGACAGGCTCGAAAGCTGATCGAGTAGGTAATCAATCGTGCTCTGGCTCGTTGTCACTGAGTGACTCTTTGCGGCTCATCCATGAGTCCAGCCCTTCCCCATCTGACCCATGATCTGCCTCCGCCGCTTGCACATGTTTACAGCCTGGAGCATGCGCTCGCGGACCTTTCAAACCTCAGAACCAGAATCGAATACCAAGGACCCCTCGCAGGTCGCTCGAGGCCTGTCCTGCGTCGCGCCGGAGGCGAGCAGTTTGCGCGAACGTCTGTTTCCAGGAAACGCCAAGGTAGGGTGCAAACTCGCGCGCCACCTCATAGCGTAGACGGAGCCCCAGCTCGATGTCATTGAAACCCGCACCAACCCCGAACTCAGGTACTGACTGATCGGCGACGTTGGCTTCGAAGCTCGATTGCGCGATGAGGCGTTGGCTGACGAATAGATCGTGCGTGGCCCGCAAGCGCGCTGAGACTTCCCCCTCGTGGCTGACGAATAGGGCAGGTTCGATCTCGAACCAGTAAGGGGCCAATCCCTCGAGACCGACGACCAGATGCCCTCGCCCCAGGGTACCGCCCGACTCAGCCACGAGATCACCGCGCACCCCCACCTGGAGTTCCCAAAACGGAGCGATGAGACGGCTGTACAGAACCTGTGCCTCGCCTTCAACACCCAGTTCTGCGGTTGGCATCTCGCCTTCGCTCTTGAACCAGATGCGGTTCCAGTCACCGCCGACCCATGAAGTCACGTCCCAGGTCACGGGATTCGTTCCACCGTTGAATCCGCACTCAAGCTCTTCAGCAAGCAACATGCCGTAGATGCTTGGCCCACCCATCATCTGGGCTCGTGCGGGTTCCGCAGAGAGCGTGGTCACGGTGACGAGCAGAAGCGCGAACAGGCGTGAGAAGAGTCTGGCGACACGGTGCAAAATGTTCATGCCCGCACCTCGACGACACGAAACATTCCAGCCTCCATGTGATAGAGGATGTGGCAGTGGAACGCCCATCGCCCGACCTCGGTGGCCGTAACGATGAACGATGTCCGCTCAGCGGGCTGGACGTTGACAGTGTGTTTGAGGGGATTGTGCTCGCAGGCACCCACCTCGAGCTCGAAGAACATCCCGTGCAGGTGGATCGGATGCGCCATCATCGTATCGTTGATCAGTACGAAGCGGACACGCTCGCCGTGCCGGAGCGCAATCGGGGCCATGTCGTGCCGGTACTGCTCCCCGTCGAACGACCACATGTAGCGTTCCATGTTGCCGGTCAGGTGGAGCTCGATCTCGCGCGACGGCTCCACAGCGGTATCTGCACCAGGCACGGCCCGGCGTAAGTCTGCATAGGTGAGAACCTGCCAACGGGTGTCTCGCAGTCCAACCCCCGGCTCGCTCACACGGGACCGGGCGACTGCTGCGACCATCGCGTTACCAGCGCCGTGCTCATCATCACCGTGGCGCGAAACGGCCGTCATCGCAGCGCTGCACTGGTGAGTCATATTGTGCCCAGCGTGTTCTCCTCCCATCGCGCCGTGATCCATGCCCATATCCGCCATGTTCAACAACGGCCGTGGGCGACGCGCCGGGATGGCCGCGATCACGTCGGGACCTGTCGCTAAAGTTCCGCGCGCGAATCCACTGCGATCCATCGCCTCGGCGAACACGGTGTAAGCCGTGTCAATCGGTTCTACGAGCACATCGAGCGTTTCCGCAATTGCGAGACGGAACTCGTCGACCTCGACGGGTGCGACGTTCATGCCGTCAGCCCCGATGACCGCAAGCCGGAGGCCAGGAATGCGCACGTCAAAGTAAGTGGCAGCCGATGCGTTGATGAAGCGAAGCCGAACTCGTTCGCCCGGATTGAAGATCCCTCGCCAGTTCTCGTCGGGCGCCAAACCATTGAACAGGTAGGTATAGGTCACGCCAGTGACGTCGGAGATGTCGGTGGGGTCCATTCGCATCCGAGCCCAACGAAACCGATCAACAACTGCTCCCCAAAATCCCATGCCGTCGGACTCGTCACCCAGATTGGCGAGCGTGCGACGCTGAAAGTTGTAGTAACCGCCGTAGCGCTTGAGGTTGGCGAGGACTCGATTCGGGTTCTCGAAGGTCCAATCTGACAACACGATCGTGTATTCGCGATCGTAAGCGTGTGGTCCCGGGCTCGTCGGTTCGATGACGAGCGGACCGTAGACGCCCGTCTGCTCCTGAAACCCGCTGTGACTGTGGTACCAATAGGTACCGCTCTGACGAATGGGGAATCGGTACACGAAGGTTTCGCCGGCCGGGATCCCATCGAAGCTCACGCCCGGGACACCATCCATCTCAGGTGGAACAAACAATCCGTGCCAATGAATCGACGTGTCCTCATGGAGTCCATTGCGAACGCGCAGCACGACCTCCTGGCCTTCACGGAGGCGAATCTCCGGGCCGGGAACTCCGCCATTAACCGTGGTCGCTTCGGCCGCATGGCCCCCAATCAGCACGCGGGTCCTCGCGATGGTTAAATCGAGCGTCGGCCCTGCCAGGGAAAGCAATTGAGGTCGCACTGCAACCACAGACCCCGTCGTTGCGCAGCTCGTGACGAAACGTCCAAGCACGAGTGTACCGCCGATGGTCACGCAACCTTTGACGAACTGACGCCTTGACCCTATCCGCAGCGCAGTTCCGTCGGAGCTCACCGTCATATTGCGCCTCCATGGGTCCGCGATTCGTCGTGTATGGCGTTGCTCGCCGTCGCTTGTGTCCGCCAAGAGGCGGCCTTCAGCTCACCGATTCGAGCACGCGGCGAAGCCGCTCGTCGGCCTCGTTTACCAACGAGTCGAGCGCGGAGTTCTCGACGAGACCAAACATGGTCCTGGCATTGGCAATGGACAGAACCACCCCGTCACGGCCTTCCTGGAGGACGACGTTGCACGGCAGCAACAGTCCGATCTGTGGCTCGGCCTCCAGCGCGCGGTGGGCGAGCTTCGGGTTGCATGCACCGAGAATCACGTAGGGTCGAAAGTCGACGTCGAGCTTTTTCTTCAGCGTCGCTTTCATATCTATCTCGGTACGAACACCGAAGCCTTCTGCAGCAAGTGCTTCCACCACGCGTTTCCGCGCGTCGTTCAGCGAAATATCAGCGAGGTTCTTCTCGTATCCGTATGTGATCTCGTTCATCGTGTCTTCTCGTTCTCTTTTCAGATCATGGTTTGCCCCCAGTGATTCGCGGTATCCATCATGAGGCGGGCAGGGGCTGCGCGGCTTCGTCGTGGATGGACATCATGGGGCACTTGCCAGAGGACATTAGCTCGGTCATCTGCCGGGCGTGCTCGCGCAGCTTCTCGAGGTCGGCCGCGTCTTGCGGAGTTAGTAAGATACGAGCGCCGCCTGCGACCTCTTCACTGCTGGCCGTCGCTGCAGGCATCATGCCACCAACCATCTTGCCACCGTGATGCTGCCTGGTGTCGGTGCACTGTCCGCAATGGGCACGTCCATCACCTGCGCCAGCGGCTGCGTGCATCCCCATCCCGTGCTGGCCGTGCATTTTTGCCATTTGCGCGACGCGCCTGCGGAGCTCCGCGACGTCACTGCTGGTGGTGAAGGTGAGCGTCACGCCGCCTTCGACGTCTTCAGCGTTGACGGCCGTGCCCCCCACCATCATAGGGCACACTTCTTTCATGTCGCCGCGCATCCCTTCCATCTGCGTCCCGCAAGTTGCTGCCGGCACCGGGGTGGTAGCTTCTCTGCTCGCCTGCGATGAAGCGCAGCCGGAAATCGCCAGAGCGCTCATCGCCAAGTAGTTCAATCGTTGCATGGTTCTCTCCTTGTTAGTTGTTTTTGGTCGTGTCATGTCTTTGTTCCACGCAGCCGCAGCGCATTGCCGATTACCGACACCGAGCTGAAGCTCATCGCCGCAGCCGCGATCATCGGGGACAGGAGCAACCCGAAGAATGGGTACAGCGCGCCGGCCGCGATCGAAACACCCGCCGCGTTGTAGAAGAACGCAAAGAACAGGTTCTGCTTGATATTGAGCATCGTCATTCGCGACAGTCGGCGCGCACGCACAATGCCTCCGAGGTCTCCCTTCACCAGGGTCACCGATGCGCTCTCCATGGCGACATCGGTCCCGGTTCCCATGGCGATGCCCACCTGAGCCTGAGCCAGCGCCGGTGCATCGTTGATACCGTCACCCGCCATTGCCACGAAGTGGCCCTCGCCCTGAAGCCGCTTGATAGCTTCTGCTTTCTGGTCAGGGAGCACCCCTGCGATGACGTCGTCGATCTGGAGCTTCTTCGCCACGGCCTGC
>MGST01000193.1:8784-9415 GCA_001798605.1 Deltaproteobacteria bacterium RIFOXYA12_FULL_58_15
CATTCGGCGCGCTCTCCTTGATCGGGTCGGCGACACCGACGAGCCCCGCCGGTGCCCCGTCGACCGCGACGAACATGACCGTCTGCCCCTGGATGCGGAGCGCCTCCGCCTTTTCGGCGAGGAGGCCGAGGTCGACGCTTCGCTGAGTCATGAGTGCGAGATTGCCGAGGGCCACCGCACGCCCGTCGACGTTCCCACTCACTCCCTTCCCGGTGATGCTCTCGAAGCTCCTGGCCTCAGCCAATGCGACGCCACGCTCTTCACTCCCCTGAACGATGGCCGCAGCGAGTGGATGCTCACTGCCGCGCTCGAGCGTCGCCGCGAGGCGAAGCAGCGCCTGCTCGTCGAATCCCGAAGCGGGAATGACCGTCACCAACTTGGGTTTGCCCTCGGTGAGCGTACCGGTCTTGTCTACGACGAGGGTGTCGACCTTACGCAGGACCTCGATGGCCTCTGCATTGCGAAAGAGCACGCCGATCGAGGCCCCTTTTCCGGTGGCGACCATGATCGACATGGGCGTCGCCAGACCGAGGGCGCAGGGGCAAGCGATAATCACCACGGCAATGGCGTTGACCAGCGCATGCGCCAGACGGGGCTCGGGGCCGACCAGGCTCCACACGATGAACGTGAC
>MGST01000194.1 GCA_001798605.1 Deltaproteobacteria bacterium RIFOXYA12_FULL_58_15
CGGGGGCGCGGATTGAAACTCCGCCTCCTCGCATGGCACCGCGACCAGTGCGCAGGTCGCCCCCCATGCGGGGGCGCGGATTGAAACCGGTAGATGGACTTTACGATTTCACCGTTTCCGGTCGCCCCCCATGCGGGGGCGCGGATTGAAACATTGCGGCATATGACTTGCCATGGATGGCTATGTAAGTCGCCCCCCATGCGGGGGCGCGGATTGAAACTTGCCATGTCTTAAGTTGCTCATCTTTATCCATGTCGCCCCCCATGCGGGGGCGCGGATTGAAACCAGAGACTACTAAGCAAGACTCCCTACCATCGCGTCGCCCCCCATGCGGGGGCGCGGATTGAAACTCCGGTTATATGCCCATTTAACGAAGGCATTATAGTCGCCCCCCATGCGGGGGCGCGGATTGAAACTTGGTTTTGGGATTAACAACCTTTCCGTCCTTAAGTCGCCCCCCATGCGGGGGCGCGGATTGAAACACGAAAACTTTGGCGCCTGCGTCTCTGCACTGGTGTCGCCCCCCATGCGGGGGCGCGGATTGAAACGCGGTGTCGCTTACAAGCGGGCTCTCGGCGATGAGGTCGCCCCCCATGCGGGGGCGCGGATTGAAACTCCCAGTCTGCGCGCAGCCGCACCTGATGATCGTGTCGCCCCCCATGCGGGGGCGCGGATTGAAACACATTCGCTCCAACGCGAACCACAACAGGCCAATGTCGCCCCCCATGCGGGGGCGCGGATTGAAACTTCTCCGCCATTACCTGACTGGTGAGGTATTTCTGGTCGCCCCCCATGCGGGGGCGCGGATTGAAACATCCACACCAAGCCCTGTTGTGGATCCTCGACAGGTCGCCCCCCATGCGGGGGCGCGGATTGAAACCAGATTGTCGGTAACGTCATTCCTTCATCTCATGGTCGCCCCCCATGCGGGGGCGCGGATTGAAACATCAACGCCAAAGTGTGCCCCGATGAGCGCTTGCAGGTCGCCCCCCATGCGGGGGCGCGGATTGAAACCCATCATTCGAAGTGAGAGAGATCAGTTCAGCAACGTCGCCCCCCATGCGGGGGCGCGGATTGAAACTTGACGATGACCTCCTGGGACACACCGTTTGAACACGTCGCTCTCCGCCGACGCGCTTAACCCGGTGTCTATGAAACCGGGGGAAGATCAGCCGCCCTCAGGAAGCCGCTCGCGGTGCTACCAAGGCAGAGCGATCACACCCTTCGCTCCCTTCTGGATTGCCAACGACTTCGCATACCAGAATACAAGCAGTTAGAGCTGAAGACGTTTCGGGTTAACCCACGACAAAACGCCGTTTGTTCTCGAAGTCGAGTCACCACCGATGTACAACCAACCCCATTTCAAGGTGCCAACAGGCGGTCGGGAAACACGCGGTCGCGTTGAAACAACAGTGCCGGTTCTGGACCGGCTTGACGAGAGGGAAGCCCATGAACAACCGTGGACACAACATCAAGAATCTTCAAGAGAGAGTGGCTGAGCTGCGGAGGCATCTTTGACGTCGATGGAATGAAAGCCAAGCTCCACGATCTCAGCGAGAAGGCTGCGGATCCGGCCTTGTGGCAGAACGCTGTGGCCGCCGCAAATCTTCAAAGAGAGCGATCTAGCGTCGAGCGCACAGTGGAGGCGTTCGCGGGGTTGGAGAAGGCCCTTTCAGACGCTTCGGAGCTCGAAGAGCTCGCCGATGCCGACGAAGAAATCGCCGCAGAATTGGATGGGTCGCTCACAAACGCCAAGACAAAGATCGAAAAGCTCGAGCTGCAGCGGATGCTCGGTGAAGAATATGACGACAACGATGCCCTGGTGCAAGTGAACGCAGGCGCAGGCGGGACCGAGAGTCAGGACTGGGCGCAGATGATCTTGCGCATGCTCCTGCGTTGGGCCGAGCACCGCGAGTTTGGTGTTGAGATGCTTGACACACAACCGGGGGAAGAGGCTGGCATCAAGAGCACCAGCTTTGCTGTGCGTGGCCCCTATGCTTACGGCTACCTCAAGGCTGAAGCCGGCGTGCATCGACTGGTTCGGATAAGTCCCTACGATGCCGCGAGTCGTCGACACACCTCGTTTGCCTCTGTTGGCGTGGCACCGGAGATCGACGACGCCATCGAGATTGACATCAAAGACGAGGACCTGCGTGTGGATACCTATCGCTCATCCGGAGCGGGTGGTCAGCACGTCAACAAGACCGACTCGGCTGTGCGATTCACCCACATCCCCACGGGAATCGTTGTTGCCTGCCAGGCAGAACGGAGCCAACACAAGAATCGCGATAAGGCGATGAAGATGTTGCGGGCCAAGCTTTTCGAACTCGAGCTGCGCAAAAAAGAGGAAGAAAAAGCGAGGATAACTGGCGACAAGAAGAAGATTGAGTGGGGCTCGCAGATCCGCTCATATGTGTTGCATCCCTACCGCCTGGTCAAGGACCATCGGACCGGGTTTGAAAAGGGCAACGCCGACGCTGTCCTCGACGGCGACCTCGACGGATTTATCGAGGCGTATTTGCTCGCCCGCGGCGTCAAAGACGAAGAAAAGTAGTCCCTTGGCAGGGTGGGGAAACAACCATCGGCAAAACGATTGAGTTACCAGGAACCGTTGATGACCACGTGACCGCCACCTGCGCCTGGCACGAAGTCTAGACCAAGGACGTCGACCTGGGTTTCCGCCTCGGCTGCTGCGGGCTCCGACATGATATCCCACAGAGCGAAACCGCCGCCAATGAGCAGAAGGCCGATGCCGCTGCCAAGTGTGGCGAAGTGCAATGTTTGGAGACTGTTACCTTCCGCATCAAGATCGGCCAGGGCACCTGCCTTGCATGTCCCGTTGAAGTTGAGCGCAGTACAGGGCGTGTCTTCTGCAGTCGTGCTGACGAAACTGTCCCGGAGATCCAACGCCTCGCTTTGTTTGCTCTTGAGCGTGGCTCCCAAGCCACTCGACACCGCAAGGCTAACAACCCCAAGGCCGGCGGCGGTAACGCCGGTCCAGAATTTCCACCCCGGTGACCACGTTGGAACCTGCGCCACCGGCCCAACCGGACGGGTGACGCCAACGAGGTCATCGAAGCTAGGTAGCACCAGGTTCGCATCAACGGTGCGACTGGCTGCGAAGTGGAGACCACTTTCGTAGAGTTGAATGGCCAGTTCGGTGCGCCGATTGGCGACGACATCGATTTCTTTGGTAAGGTGCTCGAAACCTTCTTTGCGGAAGGAGAGCCGTCGCTGTCCAGCGACAACCCTTTCGATCGGCTCGAGCGGGGTCACTCCTGCGGGCTCTCCATCGATGCGAACCTCGACGCCTGGTTCGTTGGAAAGAACGTACAGTGACCCAAAACCGGTCTTCGAAACCACTGCAACCATTGGAGCCGACAGGGTTGCGTTTTCCAGGTCGACCTTGATGGTGACATTGCGTTTGTAGACAACGTCGACGAACTGATTGAGATCCGCGAATCCTGGTTTGGATACCCGCAGGATGTGTGGCCCCGCGGCCAACGGCCCAACCCGTTTGTCCATCGGGGTCGTACCGACCAGATGATCATCGACATAGACTTCGGCACCAGCTTGAGCTGATTCGATGGCGAGTGACCCCACGTAGGTGTCGGGGGCGAGCAATTGCACCGCCAAGCGGTGGATTTCCTGGGCTCGCAGTTTGTCGTCTTCGGATACGGGGTCGGCGACCCGACCGACTTCGGCACCCGATTCGGTGTCAACCAATCGCATCGACACACTCAGGGTGCCCCCCAATGCCGCGACCCGGGTCTCGATGGCGAGGTGACAGCGCGCATAGCGTCCAGCTTTGGCGAGGCAGTCGATTTCGCCCTCACAGACGGCCGGGTCAAAGCCGTGCGCGGAGAGGTCGTTGAGGACGTCTTGGGGCGACACGGCCGTGAGTCCTTCACGCTCGTCGACTTCGTTGAACAACGCCACCTCTATGCTGCGAATGAGTGTGTCGGTTACGTCGATGGCTCGCAGGGGCAAAAGGGCCACAATCTGGTCGCCTTCGGCAAGCGGTGGTGGTTCAGGCAAGTTTTTCGGAACCTTGCTCGACGGTACGGGCACAGGCGGTGCGGTTTCTTGCGTGGCTGATCCTGGGGCAGGCGAGTCCTTTTGGCCTTTACGTTTGCGCCGTTTCTTTCCTTTCTTGCTCTTGGCGGCCAAGAGGGTATGAACGTGTCCGGATGGTGCCGATGCCACAAATGATCCCGCGGCGGCGAAAATAGGCTCCGCGCCGAGGGCCAGGACACCCAAGACGACCAAAACGGATGCTCGCATCATCGATCCTCGAGTCACGTCAATCCTTTGCGCACTCCTAGCACAGCCTTGACCCCTGTGACGAGCCCGCGTAGGTTCACGCTCCATTTTTGTAATCACACGAGAATACCCCGAAAAGTTGCCCCATGACAGAACACGACCTGGTTGAACAACGAATACACAAGACAGCCGCCCTGCGCGAGCTGCACGTTGATCCCTACGCCAACGATTTTCCGGCCGAAAGTGATCCGCCACGCGTCACCGTCTGTGAATTCGTGCGTCAGTATGGTGCCGTAGAAGATCCCGACGCGCTCAAGGCCGTGGAGACTCGGCACGCCGTGGCCGGTAGGGTCATGGCGGTCAATTCATTCGGCAAGGCCGCATTTTTGCGCATTCAGGATGGTTCGGTCGATGAACCAGGCCACAACGGCGAGCCTGCCGGCCGCCTGCAGGTATTTCTGCAGAAGAGCGTTCTCGGCGACGACACCTTCAAGTTGCTCAAACAACTCGACATTGGTGACTTCATCGGTGTTGTCGGAGTTCCCATGCGCACCAAAACTGGTGAGCTCACTTTGTCCGCACAGGGGCTGCGCATTCTCACGAAGAGCATGCGGCCATTGCCAGAGAAGTGGCATGGCTTAACCGACGTTGAAGCGCGCTACCGGCAGCGTTACCTCGACCTCATTATGAACCCAGACGCTCGAAGGGTGTTTAGGGTGCGGTCGGCGCTCCTCTCTTGGTTGCGCCAGTTTTTCACGACGAGGGGTTTCATCGAGGTGGAGACACCGATGATGCAGGCTGTCGCAGGGGGAGCGGCGGCGCGTCCTTTCGTGACTCACCACAACACCCTGGACGTTGACTTGTTTCTCCGCATTGCCCCGGAGCTCTATTTGAAGCGCTTGGTGGTGGGGGGATTTGAGCGGGTCTTTGAGATCAATCGCAACTTCAGAAATGAAGGGATCTCGACCATGCACAATCCCGAATTCACCATGCTCGAGTTTTATCAGGCCTACGCTGATTACCGCGATCTGATGGACGCCGGAGAGGACATAGTCTCTGGGGCCGCCGATGCGGTGGTTGGCTCCACCGAGGTAAGGTGGGGCGAACACCAGATCTCTTTGGCCAAACCCTTCACGCGTATGACCATGTTGGAGGCCATCGAGAAACATGGGGGCCCAACAGTGCAGGCAACTCGCGACGAAGCCGAGTCGATCGCCGCCCTCAAGAAGGTCGGCATTGATCCCGCGGGCATGACGGACGGCAAACGGGTTGTCGCTCTGTTCGAGCACTTTGCCGAGCCCAAGCTAATCCAGCCTACTTTCATCTATGACTTCCCCGCAGCGGTGTCGCCGTTGTCGCGCAAGAAACCGAGCGACCCGTGGTTTGTCGACCGCTTCGAGCTGTACGTCGGCGGTCACGAGCTCGCCAACGCCTTCAGTGAGCTCAATGATCCCGTCGACCAACGGCAGCGCTTCGAAGCACAACTCAATGAACGTGCGGCTGGGGACGCTGAGGCCCACCTCATGGACGAGGATTACATTCGCGCCCTGGAGCACGGTATGCCGCCGACCGGTGGCTTTGGGTTGGGGATCGACCGCTTGGTGATGTTACTTACAGACTCGGTGTCAATCCGCGACGTCATTCTGTTTCCGCAGTTGCGTCCGGTGGCGAAGGACTAGCCTTGCTACTTGCCGTTCTCATTGTATCTCTGGCACTGCAACTGTTGTTGTTGTTTGGCGTTGGCAAGCGGCTGGGTAACACTCGCGCAACCATGGTGCTGGGACTCTCGGCTGGCTACCTCTGCAGTGGCATCGTATTGCGGCTGTTGTTTGGGGCACTCAATCTGAGCATCGATGCGGACCAGGGCGTATTGTGGACGGCGGTCTGTGTCGTATCATTTGGTTTGGGCGTCGGTTCGGCTCGGGTCGCAAGACGCATCGTCACCCTCGATTTTGTTCTTGCGGCTGTTTTGACCATCACCATCGCTGCCATCTATGCGACGCAGACGCCTGCCGCTGCGGACATCGCCTCCGCGCCGTGGCGGTCTCTGTTGATCGCACCGCCGGCGCTCTTGTTGTTTAGCTACTTCGGTGCGTCGGTTGGCTACCTGGTTTGGGCTGCGGGTGATCCAGATGTGAAGCTCGGCTACGAAGCCATGATTGGGCGGCGATTCTTGCTCAGCAAGGGGTCCTCGGTCCTTTCCGTGGTTACCACCATCTCTGTTTTCGGTGTGGCTCTCGGGGTGTGGCTCGTAATCATCGCCCTAGGGATCCTCGGTGGCTTCGAGGATGATCTGCAACGAAAGATCATTGGTGCCGGCGCCCACGCTGTGCTGCAACAACAGGGTGGCTGGGCCTTTGACGCCAACGAGGCTGTTGTCGCGTCAGTGGGCAACACCCGTGGTGTGACTGGTTGTTCGCCCTTTGTTGAGGGCGAGGTGGCAATCGCCAGCCAATCCAACTACACCGGGGGACTGGTCTACGGCATCGACGCTGTTAGGGCACCTGAAGCGCTCACGGTCCTGCGGCAGATTACTCACGGCTCCCTGCAACAACTGATTGACGAGGCGGCCCCGCGTCCGCCAACGCCTGCCTCTGACTCAGACGCCGAGTTCTTACCACCGGCACCAGTTCCCCACATCGTCATTGGCCGCGAGATGGCAAGCTCGCTCAACGTCGGCATTGGCGACCACGTGCGGGTCATTTCGCCCCTTCTCGACGAAATGACACCCTTGGGGATGATGCCCAAGAGCAAGGCATTCAGGGTGTCGGCAATCTTCTCCAGTCAGATGTATGAGTTTGATGCCCGTTTTGCCTATGTGTCACTTCCGGCTGCGCGAGATTTTTTTGAGCTCAGCGACTCGGCAATTGGCGGCATTCATGTCGCAACCCAGAACCCCGAACGCTCCGACGAAATCGCCGGCCGGGCCCTGGCTGCAATTTCCGAGCTGCTTCCTCTGGAGCGGGGCTGGGAAGCTCTCGATTGGAAGTCTCGGAATCAGACATTGTTCGCCGCTCTCAAGCTCGAACGGGTCGTCGCTTTTGTGGTACTGGTTTTCATTATTTTGGTCGCGAGCTTTTCCATCGTCAGCACTTTGACGATGTCAGTCATCGAAAAGAAGAAAGAGATCGCGATCATCAAGACCATGGGGGCCCGCGACGTGGGGGTAATGAAGCTGTTTCTGGTGCAGGGACTCTTGGTGGGTGTCTTCGGCACGTTGCTCGGGGCACTCGTTGCGGTCGTTACAGCCATTCTCCTCAAGCGGATAGGCTTTGGGATTCCGGGCGAGGTTTACTATATCGATTCGTTACCAGTGCACGTGAGCCCGTTGGACGTGGTGTTGATCGTGCTTGCCGCACTGGTGATCGTCTGGGACTTTGCTGTGTTTCCCGCCATCCGAGGTTCGCAGCTCGAGCCTGTGGAGGGTTTGCGTGACGGATAGTTTCCTCGAGGTCAAAGACCTCCACAAATCGTATAGAAAAGGGCCGCAGACGGTTGAGGTGCTGTGCGGTGCCAACCTGTTGGTTGCCGCTGGCGATATGCTGTCTGTGGTGGGAAGCTCCGGGGCGGGGAAGAGTACCTTGTTGCATTTGCTCGGCACCCTCGACGCTCCGGATCGTGGTCGCATAACCTACAATGGGCGTGATCTGGGCATGATGTCGAGTGCTGAGCTTGCCGACTTTCGCAATACCGAGCTCGGTTTTGTTTTTCAATTTCATCACCTGCTTCCTGAGTTTACGGCACTGGAAAACGTGATGATGCCTGCACTGATTCGTCGCACCGCGCGCGGGGCGGCGGCGCAGTCAGCCGCCAAGGTGCTCGACGAAGTTGGCTTGAGCCATCGCCTCGATCACCGGCCTGGTGAGCTGTCCGGTGGCGAGCAGCAACGCGTGGCGCTGGCGCGGGCGCTGGTCCTCGATCCGCCGCTCTTGCTCGCTGACGAGGTGACCGGCAACCTCGATGAAAAAACCGGTGAGGGCATTCATCAGCTCCTCTTTGATCTGAACACATCTCGCGGTATCACACTGATCGTCGTCACTCACAACCTGTCGTTGGCAGCTCGTATGCCTCGGCAGCTGTTGTTGGAAGACGGAATCATCAAGGAGCAGTCATGAGTGGACGTTGCGTGTATCGCCACGTCGCGTTGGCGGTGATGTCAGCCCTGATTGGGGCAACCTCCGCCATGGCGCAGACGAGCGGCGACACTATCGTCGACATTTCGGTGGAGGGCCTGCGTCGCGTCGAAAAAGAGGCGATTCTGGACAAGCTCAAGAGCAAAGAGGGGACTCCCGTCGATGCGCTGCTCCTCACCGAGGATCTTCGTAGCGTGTGGAACACCGAGTTTTTTCGCGACGTCAGGATCGAGAAGGAACGGAAAGATGACGGCTGGCACATCTACGTGGTGGTGGTAGAGAAGCCCTCCATCAAAGAAGTGAAGTTTCTCGGCCACGATGATCTGTCCGAGGAAGACATCAAGGGTGTGGTCGACATCAAGCCGTTTACGATACTCAACAAGGATCAGCTCAAAAAGAATGTCGTGAAGATCCTCGACCTCTATGTGGAAAAGGGTTTCTACCTCGCCGACGTGGCATTTCGGATCGAGACGGTTGATGGCACCGAACATGAAGTCAATGTTGTGTTTGACATCGTCGAGAACACCAAGGTCATGGTGAAGCAGTTGTCGTTTGTGGGCAATGAGCACGTGACGAGCGACTTCATCAAGAGCGTTTTGCAGACCCGAGAGGGCAATGAACTGTCGTTCGTCACCGGATCTGGAACCTACAAAGAGGAGTTCTTCCAAACTGACATCTTCCGTATTCAGGCACTCTACTACGACCACGGCTACGTGAACGTCAAAGTCGACCCGCCATCGCAAACGATCTCCAGTGATCGGCGCTACATCTTCCTGTCGGTGCCGATTGAAGAGGGTGAACAGCACGACATTGGCACAATCGGGTTCTCCGGAGAGGTCCGCCTCGAAGACCAACATGGAAATGTCCTCGTTGACGAGGAATCCTTGCGCAAACGTTTGAAGATCGAGTCCGGAGATACGTTCAATCGCACCAAACTATTCGAGGACATCCAGGCCCTCACGGATGTCTATCGCGATGAGGGCTATGCCTACGCCAACGTCACCC
>MGST01000195.1:0-1042 GCA_001798605.1 Deltaproteobacteria bacterium RIFOXYA12_FULL_58_15
CAAACGGATCACCAACGCCCTCTCAATGAACGGGGCCGAAGGGATGCACCAAGGGTCGCTGCGCGATTGTTGAAGCTCGGGTGGCTGCCGCAACTGATTTGCAGCTCTGATTCGCTGCGCACGGTGGAGACCCTCAAACTCATGCAACCGGAGTTTGGCCGCGACATTCCCGCAAAACTCACAGCGGATCTATACCATGCTGGACTCGATGAGATCATTGTGACCGCAGGAGCGCTTGGCCATGACGTTCACGACCTGATGGTCCTCGGGCACAACCCTGGTTGGGAAGAGGCGGTGGGCATTTTGTGTGGACAGTCAACAATCATGAAAACAGCTTGCGCAGCGTTGCTCGAGACTCACGCAGATTCGTGGCAACAGGGGTTGAACCATCGTGGGGGGTGGACCCTGGTGGATCTCATCCGCCCAGAAGAGCTCCCGTAATTCGCCTCTGCCAAAGAAAGAGGGTGTGATGAAAAAGACAGTTCTTACAATTGCCGGCATCTGTCTCGGACTTCTCTCGAACGCCACTTTCGCATCGAGCGCCGAGCTCGACGCGAAACAGATCCTCGACCGCGTCGACGACGTTTGGCGCGGCGACTCAGCGCAAGGAAAGATGACCATGAAGGTCGTCACCGCTCACTGGACCCGCGAGCTCAAGATCGAATTCTGGTCAAAAGGCAAAGACAAGAGCCTGATGCGCATTCTTGCCCCCAAGAAGGAAATGGGTACGACAACCTTGATGGTCGAGCACAACATCTGGAACTACCTCCCCAAGGTCAAACGGGTCATCAAGGTCCCATCCTCAATGATGGGCGGCTCTTGGATGGGCAGCCACTTCACCAATGACGACCTCGTCAAAGACAGCCGCATGGCCGATGACTACACCTTCGAGATTTCCTTCAACGGCAAACAAGATCGCAAGAATGTCATCGAGATCACCTGCATCCCCAATGAGGACGCAGCTGTCGTGTGGGGCAAGATCATCGTCCAGGTGGAACAGGACACCTACCTCCCGACCAAGATGACCTACTTCAACGAAGAC
>MGST01000195.1:1073-9274 GCA_001798605.1 Deltaproteobacteria bacterium RIFOXYA12_FULL_58_15
ACGTGAGAAGAATGGCGGATCGCACCATCCCTGCCGTCGCCACCATCATCCCGGCCGATGAGCCCAAGGAATCGACAACGGTCACCTACGAAGAGATCGCCTTCGATGTTCCCATCCAAGATAATCTATTTAGCAAACGCAGCCTCGAGAGGTAATCATGTCGACCTTTCGCATTGCCTGGCGCAATCTGCTGCGTAACCGACGCCGCACTGCCATTACCGTCACCGCGGTGGCGTTCAACACTGGCATCCTCATCGCCTCATTGGCGCTGATGGAGGGGATGCGAGTGCAAATGCTTCGCTCTGCAACGCGTCTACTGGTTGGCGACGCACAGATTCACGCGCCAAACTTTCGCGCCGAACGCTCGATGTACGACGACATCAAAGATGCCGATAGCCTCGTCGCCAATGTTCACGCCAAAGGTATGCTCGCAGCGCCTCGTTCATACGGTTTCGGTCTGATCTCATCCGGTGCCAAGTCTGCTGGGGCCATGTTTGTTGGTGTCGTACCAGAAGCGGAGGAGAAAGCCTTCGAGCTCGCCCGCGAAATGGCGAGCGGCGCCTACCTGAAACACGGCGCTGAACGCCAGGTGGTCATCGGCAACAAGCTCGCCCGCAGCCTCAACGCCGACATTGGCACGGAGCTCGTGGCGGTGGTGCAAGCAGCAGATGGATCAATAGGCAACGAGCTTTACACGGTCGGTGGCATCCTCAAGACCGTTGGCGAGGACATTGACCGCGGCGCGGTGTTCTTTGGCAGCGATGACTTTGCCGAGCTCTTTGTTTCCGCAGGCCGAGTCCACGAAATCGCCATCAACGGCGGCGGAGCAGATTCCGCCGACATCGTCGCTCTGCTGCAACCGACCGCCCACAGGGTTGTGGTCGAATCATGGCGCGACATCATGCCGATGGTCTCGGACATGGTGAACATGATGGGCGCCATGGTTGCGCTGTTTGGTTTCGTCTTTTTCCTCGGCGCGGGCCTCGGCGTGCTCAACACCATGCTCATGGCCACCCACGACCGTGTGCGAGAGTTTGGCGTGCTCAAGGCGCTGGGGGCGACCCCCTGGCGCATCATTCGCGACGTCACCACTGAGGGATTTGTTTTAGCTCTCGTTTCGACCGCCTTTGGCCTTGCCATCGGTGTGGCCACGGGGGTCTACTTGAACCGAGCAGGCATCGACCTGCGCAATGTCGCTGACTCCTCCTTTGGCTTTGCCGGCATCGCCTGGGATCCCCTTTGGCGCGGTTACATGACCCTAGGCGATGTCGTCACATCTGTGGTGGCCATGTGGGCGGCGTGCGTACTGGCTTCCCTCTACCCCGCAATCATGGTTGCGCGGCTCGACGCCGCACGGGCCATGACCCACGTCTGAGGGGCCATTTATGTTCACCTTACTTCGAGTTTCGTGGCGCAACCTCTGGCGCAAGAAGTGGCGAACCGCCATCACGGTCAGCGCCATCACCTTCGCCCTGACCCTCAATGTCTTCATGATCTCTCTCGCCGAGGGCATCTACGACAAGATGATCTTCGACGCCGTCCGGCAGTATGCCGGCCACATTACCCTCGAAGCACCCGAGTATCGCAACGCACCGGCAGTCGACCTGGTTGTTGGCGACGTCGCGGCACTGCGCGAGAAAGCAAAGAAACTGCCTGACGTCGAGCGTACCAAGGTACTCATAATGGGTCAGGGAGTCGCAAAGAGCGCCGATGGCTCGGTCGGTATTGCCCTGATGGGAGTGGAACCGAGCGCCGAAGCGAGTGTTTCACCGTTGGCTCACAAAATCGAGAAGGGCAGTTATCTTGAGGATGATGACAACAAAATGATTGTCATTGGCTCTACATTGGCAGAGAGGCTCGACCTCAATGTCGGCAAAAAGTTGGTGATTGCAACCAACAACATTCACGGCGATCTCGTCGAGCAGAAATTGAAGGTCAAAGGCATCTTCAACACCGGATCAGCGGAAATCGACGGCTACGTGGTGCAGGTACCCATTCCTTTTGCTCGAGAGCTTTATGGCCTAGACACGGACCAGGTCACGCAACTGGGAATCGTCGTCGCAGACGCAGAAAAGCGCGACGCCGTACTCAAACGCGTCCGCGACATGGTGGGTGCCAATGTTGCCGTGCACCCCTGGGAAGAGGTGATGCCCGCAGTGGCGGCCTACATCAAACTCGACGGTGGATCGAACTATGTCATGCAGGGCATTCTTTTGTTTCTTACCTTGTTTACCATATTCAACACGCTCTTGATGTCAGTGCTCGAACGGACCCGCGAGTTCGCAGTGCAACTGGCCCTGGGCACATCGCCACTTTGGATACGCGCGCAGATCTTTTGCGAATCGGTGTTCATTGGCCTGCTCGGTTGCGCTGTGGGCCTGACCTGCGGTGGCCTGCTCGGTTACTACTTCGAAGTCTACGGCCTCGATATGGCATCGATGTACGGGGAAGGCTTGACCGTCTCAGGCCTCGCCATCGACTCTATCGTCCACGGCAAGGTCACCGCTCGGACTCTCTTGACGTTGGGTGGCATCGTGGTCGTCTCCATCATTTTTACCAGTCTATTTACCATGCGCCGTATTTCACGCATCGCCGTCGCCGACGTGCTGCGCTAGCGAGGTCCATGTCATGACATCCATTGTTCAGCTCACAGGGGTCACCAAGGACTACGGACACGGGGACGTCAGCGTCCACGCGTTGCGTGGTATCGACCTATCCATCCACAAAGGTGACTTCGCCGCTGTCGCCGGGCCGTCCGGTTCGGGGAAGACCACGCTCCTCAATATCGTCAGCGGCCTCGACAAACCAACGGCAGGAAAGGTCATGCTCGGGGGTGACGATGTGACGAAGATGAGCGCCGCACAACTCAGTCGCCTGCGTTTGCAACGCATCGGCTTCGTGTTCCAGGCATACAACCTGATGCCTGTGCTCACCGCCTTTGAGAACGCCGAGTACGTGTTGATGATGCAAGGCGTACCGACAGCTGAACGTCGGGAGCGGGTCATGGCGATCCTCAAACAGGTAGGTCTCGCTGGCATGGAGCACCGCTTCCCTCGCGAGCTCTCCGGCGGTCAACAACAACGCGTGGCCATCGCCCGCGCCATCGCCAGTAGACCCGCGTTGGTACTCGCCGATGAGCCCACCGCCAACCTCGACTCAGCGACAGGTTCTGCGTTGCTCGACTTGATGACCGAGCTCAATGAAGAGCACGGGACGACGTTCTTGTTCTCGAGCCACGATTCCAATGTCATCAATCGAGCGAAACGCCTGATTCGCATCAAAGATGGAGCGATCGATGGTGATGATGCTCCTCACTAGGGGGAAAGATGCGCGGCGTCCGATTGCCACCTTCGCACCTATCGGCACAGCGGCAACGGTGGCGTTCCTTTTTGCCGTCACTGATGCCCATGCCATTGTTGGCGATCGGGGTGAGGCATTTGGTTTGGATGGGAGTTTTCGTACCGTCACCCTTGCCACACAGAATTACGATGCCCCCGCGCTGTTCGGGCCTGAAGATCACGCCGACGGCATGGCCCAAGGCATTCTGCGTCTCGTCGCGGGCGGTCATTTCAGCGATTGGCTGAGCTATGAGGCTCACCTGGTCCAGACCCTGACACTCGAGGCGTTCGGTGGGCCCGGCGGCTCTCGGGGAAGCACCGCTCTGTTGGGAACAGGGGGCGGCCCACTCCCCTACCGCTTCGTGCCTCTGCAGACCGCCTTTGGGGAGAAGCGCGCCTCTGACGTCCATGCCCAGCTCTTTGTCGATCGTCTGAGCTTCAAGCTCAGCTTCTCGCAGGCCGACGTCACCCTTGGACGCCAGGCCCTCACCTTCGGCAAAGCCTATTTCTGGAACCCTCTGGATGTGTTCTTGGCCTTCGGCTCCACGCAATTCGACCGGGACTACAAAGCCGGCGTCGATGGCGCGCGTATCGACATTCCCCTTGGAGACTTCTCTGGGGTGACCCTGGTGGGAGTGATCGGCAATCACAAGACCGACGACTTGTACTTTGACTCTGCCATGGTCGCCCGCGCCTATGGGACGGTCGGCGAGTGGGATCTCGCCTTGCAGGGCGGCAAGATTCGCGGCGGCTATCAAATCGGCGCGGCAACCACCGGTGAAGTCTTCACCATCGAGCTCCGCGCCGAAGCCGCATATTTTCTCGCAATGAAAGAGGAGCCCCTAGACGACAACCTCACCGCGGTGGTGGGCGTGGGCCGACGTTTCGAAAGCACCCTCTATTTCCAGGCTGAGCACCTTTTCAATGGTGGAAGCACGAGCAGCCTCCTCGGTAGCCTAAGCCTGATGGGTGCGGGGCGGCTGCAGCAAGCCAGCCGCAACGTCACGGGTATCACCGTGAGTTACGAGATCCTTCCCGTCTTGATCGGTTCTGTGACAACCCTTATCGAGTGGGACAATCTCTCGATGCTCTTGCAGCCCGGGTTGAGCTACTCCGCTGCAGACGAAGTCGATCTCATGGCAGGCGCGATAATCGCGGTGGGGAGCCGACCTGAGGCCGGTTTCTTGCCGATCCCGACCAGCGAGTTTGGCACCTACTCGAATGTCTTCTATGCCGAGGCGAAGGCCTACTTCTAACCGGTACGAATCCAACGTCCCATCTATGGAGACAAAGGGTCGCCCGCATCGGCACCGAGCTGCGCTACGGCGTTCTCAAGCTCGGTTTCCCGCTCTTCCCATTCCAAGGTCAGTCGCTCGAGCTCACCCGCGTCGCGCTGGAAGGCACGATTGATTTCAGCGCTGCGCTCTTGATCGGAGAATATTTCTGGGGACGCGAGCTGCTGCTCGCGCTCGCTTTGAACGGCCTCGAGCTCGGTGATACGCGATTCGAGCGCCTCTATCCTTTTCTTGATAGGGCCCAGCACGACCTGGCGTCGCGCCCGCTCCTGTGCCTCCCGCCGGCGGCGTTCTTTGCCACTGCCCCCACCATCTTTGCGAGTCTCCTGTGGTCCCTCACCCTTGATCGACTCCTCACCGACAATGTCCAGTTGCCGAATCGTGGAGGTCATGTATTCGTCGAGGGTGCCGGGATAAACCTCCACGGTACCGTCCGCGACGTTCCAAATGACTGTCGCCAGCCGCCGCAAGAACGAACGGTTGTGGCTGGCAAAAATCAGAGCCCCATCAAAGGTAGACAGCGCCTCCGACAACCGCTCACTGGAGGCAAGATCGAGGTGGTTGGTGGGCTCGTCCATCAACAGCAAATTGCCCGAAGTCGTGAGTAGCCTTGCCAACCCCACACGGGCGCGTTCGCCGCCAGAAAGCACTTTGATGTTTTTTTCAACCTCGTCACCGGTGAATCCGAGAGTGCCGAGAAGTGTCCGCACCAGAACGGGTGTCAATGACTCCGTCGTGGACAACACCTCTTCGAGAATGGTCCGTTCTGGATCGAGGGTCTCGTTGTGATGCTGCGCATAATAGCCAACCTCGACGTGGTGGCCAAAAGAGATGCTCCCGCCATCGCACTCGACCTCACCTGCCAGCATCTTCAGAAGAGTCGTCTTGCCAGCGCCATTGGCACCGATGATGCCAACCTTGTCGCCACGCAGAACGGACAAAGAGACGCCGTCGAGAACCGTCCGGTCACCAAAATCCTTGCGCAAGCCTTCGGTCATGAGGACTTGTTTGCTGGTGCGAGATGTCGCTGGAAAACGAAACGCCAACTTCCCATGTGAGCCGAGCTCTTCAACCTCATCCATGCGATCCAACGCCTTGATGCGGCTCTGCACTGCTCGAGCCTTGGTGGCCTGAGCACGAAAACGATTGATGAACTTCTCCGCCTTCTCCCGCTCCCGCTTGATGTTCCGGGCCCGATTCTCGAGCACTAACTCCTCCTGCGCGCGCAAGCGCAGGTAGTCCTCGTAGTTGCCCTGGTAGTGGCGCACACCCTCTGGCTCGAAGCTGACCACCCGGCGCACTTGCTCGTTGAGGAACTCGCGGTCGTGGCAGATGAGGATGAACGGACGCTGATACCGCGAGAGGAACGCCGAGAGCCACGCCACCGACGGCATGTCGAGATGATTGGTTGGCTCGTCGAGCAACAACAGGTCGGGCTGAACAAAGAGCAATGATGCAAGAAGTACTCGCATCTTCCAGCCACCACTGAACTCATTAATATCGCGGCTCGCGTCCTCCGATTTAAATCCGAGGCCTGCGAGAATCCGTAAGGCGATGTGATCCTCGTAGTCCCGTTCGAAGGCATCGAGTCGCTGGTGCAACTCCGCCAGGCGGCCAGAGATCTCGAGAAGCGCCCGTTCATCGCATTGAGCGCGGTCGAGAAGCTGCAGCTCGGCTTCGGTTTGGACGATTTGGGACTCGAGATAGTCGCGGCCAGGCACCTCGTCGCGCAACATCTGCAGTATGTTGCGACCACCGGGCACTTCGATGTCCTGCGGTAGATAACCAATACGAGTATTGTGCTTGCGCGACACATTGCCGCCGTCAACCTCCTGTTCGCCAGTAATGACGCGCAACAGCGAGGTTTTACCCGAACCATTGGGACCAATGAGGCCGATGCGATCGTTATGGTCGATCTGCATGCTGAGCTCACCAAAGAGCCGCTTCTTGCCCAGATGCAGGGTAACACAATCAAAGGTCAATAATGCCACGGGACGGGCTTTGTACCGCAAACAGGGGACGATCACACTAGGTTTGCCACACAATCAAACACCAACCACGACTGACCAGCCAGCGAATCGACCGCTGCTCCTCGCGTTGGCGGGATTCGCGGACTTTGATAGGGGTCACCATTCGAACAATCGTTTCGAGCGCAACCTCCACGGGTGAAAACCATGACGAGCATCCCTCCGGCATCCATCAAGCGAGCCAGCCAGGCCATTGCTGAGGCTGACGCACTGTTCATCGGCGCTGGGGCCGGCATGGGGGTCGACTCCGGATTGCCTGATTTCCGCGGTAACGAAGGGTTTTGGAACGCCTATCCGCCGTTCAGAGAGGCCGGTTTGTCCTTTGTCGACATGGCCAACCCCGCCTGGTTCGCTCGAGATGCAACTCGCGCTTGGGGCTTCTATGGTCATCGCCTCAACCTCTACCGTCGGACCAAACCGCACCCAGGGTTTGACCTGCTCTTCAACTGGGTCCAACGCAAAAAGGGCGGTGCCTACGTCTTCACATCCAACGTCGATGGCCAATTTCAGCGGGCAGGTTTCCCGAAAGATCGCATGGTCGAGTGTCACGGATCCATCCTCCACTTCCAGTGCAGCACCCCCTGCTGCAACGCTATCTGGCCAGGCGACGAAACCCAGGTAGATATTGACGAGACGAGTTTTCGCGCTCGACCACCGTTGCCGCAGTGTTCAAATTGCGGCGGGATCGCCCGCCCCAACATACTCATGTTTGGCGACGGCGGGTGGCTGAGCGGCCGCACCAGCCACCAAGAGGACGGTCTCTCTGCATGGCTCGACCATGTGCGATCACAACGCATCGCAGTCATCGAGATAGGCGCAGGCTCTGCGGTGCCCACGGTTCGTTGGACCTGCCAACAGATCGCTCGCACACACGATGCGGCGCTCATCCGCGTCAATCCTCGAGAGCCCGAGGGTCCCGAGGGAACCATCTCATTGGCAGCCGGTGCCCTCGAGGCTCTCAGCCAGATTGATGGTGCCACGTAATCGGTGCTGCGTCATCGAAATCCACGCTTTCCTTCTCTGCCAAGCACGACTACCATGATGCCGGAGACGCCATGGCAACGAAACGTCACATGACAGTTGATGATCTCCTAGGCCCTGAGTTGTCGTCCGAGATCGGCGATGCGAAAACCCTTGGTTCGGACGAACCGACTCTTGCGCAAGGCAAGCAGGCACAGTCATTGGAGCCAAAGTCAAAGCCAGATGGCAAAGTCAAAGCTCCATCCGAATCTGCCCACAAGTCTGCCACAGACGATCTCTTCCCCGATCTCAGCGACAACTCCACTCGTGAGAGTGACGCCGCACTCGATTCAGGCTCCGACAAGTCCCTGCTGGACAACGGCACCGCGCCCAAACCTCTTAAATTCAAGGCACCGCTACCACCGCAACCGGGCGGGACAATGTCTCGCGGACGCATTCCGTCGGTCACCCCCAAGAAGAAGAAGGACATTTCCCCAGATGGGCTGGTCAGCGACGGTGCACCCGAGAAACCAGAAGAAGACGGTTTGCTCTTTGGGAAACCTCAAGCGGCTGTAGGCACT